>WFNF01000074.1 GCA_015488775.1 Helicobacteraceae bacterium | reverse complement strand
ATATAAATGTCAAAATTACCAAAATATTTTCAAGTTATCTTTGTTTTGTGAAAACTTAATGATATTAAGTATTATTTGTATAGTTTGAATTTTTTTTATCTGATTTAGCTTTTTGTATGCATTCCACCTCAGGAGAGGTGGAACGAGTCAATTTTTATGAATATGAATACTTTCCAAAAGGTATACTAAAACCTTTTGAACTATCTATAGCATCAATAGACGCTTCATTACAAAAAGAACTTTTAATCATACTTAGCAAAATGATAAAATAGCAAGATTGTGTAACACAATCTGCTTAGTCAATAAACTCCACAACACTATCAAAATCTGAGCGTAATTGTTTAGATTGTTCATTTAGTCTATAACCAAAAGGCAGTATCATTGCTACTTGAAACTTTGAGGTATCAAGTTCTAAAACTTTTTCTATATTTTGCTTTTCAAAGCCTTCAATAGGACAAGAATCAATCCCTATAGAAGCCGCAGCACTCATCATGTTTGCAGAGGCAATATATGTTTGTCTTGCGCTCCATTGGTATATTTTTTCATCATCATTTAAAACATTTTCAAGATGGGAAGCATATAGCTCTACATAAGAATCCAACTTATCTTGAGGCATCTTTCTACGCATCAATTGTGAACGAACTACACCACTTTCAACCTTTAAGGTTTCAATCCCAGCTAGAACAATCACCAAATGTGAACATGTTGTGATTTGTGCTTGGTTCCAACAAAATGGTTTTAGTTTTTCTCTTAACTCATCATTGCTAATAACTAAAAACTTCCAAGCTTCCATACCAAAAGAGCTTGGTGATTTACGAGCCACTTCTAAAATATAGCGTATATCTTCATCACTAATTTTTTTAGTTTCATCAAATACTTTACAAGCGTGTCTAAAATCCATTGTTTTTAAAAATTCTTCTTTTTTAATCATTTTTTACCTTTTTTTATCAATTTTATATAAGTTGTGAACCATAAATAGCTGTTATAGCTAAAGTATAAGCAGTAAGCAAGTAAACATTTCTTGGGTTTCCTGAAAGTTTTGGTGTTTTTATTTCTGAGACATTTAATATAGCAAGACCAACTCCACTAACATATAAAATAATAGTAAAAACATCATGGCTCACAACCCCATTTAGTAAAAATACAGACACTAAAATAAGACTATTGTTATCTAATGCAAGTCCTGTGTATTTTGTTCCACCAGCTAAACCATAAGTGCTAAAATAACTAAGTCTAATTGCAGCAGCAGCCATCATAATAAAAGCCCCAATTAAAAATATAGGTTCAAATTTTCCAAAAGATAAAAGTAAAATTGCTGGTGTAACGCCATAACTTACTATATCTATAACTACATCAAGTTGTCCACCAAACTTTGCGTCAGTAGGTGTTCTACCCTTTAACTTTCTTGCAACTAGTCCATCAGCCCAATCAAAGCCTACAGCCCAAACCATTCCTATCATAGCTGCGGCGTAAAGACCTGTTAAACTAAAATATATAGCAAGAACTGTACAGGCTAAACCTGCAAGGGACAATAAGTTGGGTAGGTCTCTTACATAAGAGAGAATTGTTGGTTGTTTCATTTTTACACTTTCTTTTATTTATTTTTATTAAATTTTTAAGATTTTATTGAATATTAAATTCTTTTTTAGTAGGGCTTTTCTTTAATCTTAAGTGGCTATTATACAACATTATATATTTAATAAGGAATTTAAATGAAAATAGTATATACAGTTGGTACATTTGATATGGTTCACGTTGGTCATTTAGACTTATTAGAATACTGTGCAACCTTAGGCGATAAGTTTATAGTGGGCGTAGCTTCAGATGAAGTTGTAGGTTCTTACAAAAAAAATGTACCTATTATTCCATTAGAACAAAGAATGAGAATGTTAAAAGCATTAGAGTGTGTGGATGATGTTGTTTCTTATGATAAACTTGAATATGTAAGCAACTGTAAAGAGCTAAATGTTGACATTTTTGTTATTGGTGAAGACTGGGGAGATAAACCACACAACAGCGCAGTTGAAAAATTTCTAAAGTCAAAAGATGCTTCAATTGTACAAGTAAGTTATAACCCATTAACCTCATCAACAAAAATAAAACAAAATGTTGTTGCACAATCTCACAAGGGAAAGTACTTAGCTCACGCTATTGCATAAAACAATAATTATAAATATTTTTAAGTGCTTAAACATCAGTTTTTAGGTAGTATTTTGAAATTTTATTTTCATGCCAAATTTTACTACTTAAATTTGCTCAAAGGTTGTTTATGCTCAAAAAGATACAGAAAAAGTATATTTTTATCGCTTTGTTTTTACTTGCCCTAGTTTCATTACCTTTTGTACTTAAATCTCTTTTTAAAAAAGATAACTCTTACATTGTAATTGAATCAGTTTCGTATCCGAATGAGACATTTTACAGAACTAATCATGAGTTGAAAATATCTTTTGAAAATCGTGTAGATGACAAAGATGAAGATTATAATGAAAAAATCAACGCTCCTATAGCTCCAATAGATAAAATTGGTAAAGTTGTAAAAAATCATGTAAGTATAGAACCATCTATAGCTGGTACTTGGACTTGGAAAAACAGTAATACCATCTTGTTTAAAGCAACACAAAAATGGCCAGCAGAACAAAAATATGTTGTTACTTTTAATCAAAAACTTTTTGATAAAAAAAGTCTTAGAATTAACGATTATAATTTAGATTTTGTAACTGAACCATTTAAAGCAACTATAGATAACTTCAGTTTTGAGTCTTCACAAAAGCAAAATAAAGATTATAGAGTATATGCAACTATAAGATTTTCACATATTGTAGATTTAGATAGCATTGCTAAAAATATCCATTTTGTTGATCAAGAGAGTAGAAAAGATATAGCTTTTAAAGTAACAACAAATGAAAAGTTAACTAAAGTTTATCTTATATCTGAACCTATAAAAATCAAAGATAAAGAGAGATATATAAAACTTTATGTAAACAAGGGTGTTAAAACAACTTTAGGAAAAGCAAACTTAAGTGAGGAAAAAGTCTCTAAAGTTTTAGTACCAGATATATATAGTTTTATGAAAGTTGAATCTACTGATTATTCAATCATTACAAATAAAGATGGTGAACCTGAACAGATTTTTCGTGTTAGTTTAACAGATGCTATAGATTACGATGAGTTTACAAAACACACCAGATTTCAATACATACCAAACAATGAATCTGAAAAGATGTCTCCATCAGATTCAGATGTAGTTTTTGTAAAAAACAAAGAGAAATACTCTAAAAACTATTTTATAAGGACACGAATACCTTTTGGTGGGGAGTTTAAAGTAATTTTAAAAAAGGGTTTAAAATCTAAAAATGGTTTTAAACTTCGTCGCGACATAAGTGAAAAACGCTATGTTCCATCTTACCCTAAAGAGATTAAGATTATGGGTGAGGGTTCTATACTTTCACTTTCTGGAGAGAAAAAACTAAGTTTTGCGGTTCGTGGTCTAAATGGGATAAAAGTAAAAATTGAAAAACTACAAAACGATCAGATAAACCATCTTATCTCACAAACACATGGAGATATCTCTTCACCACTTTTTAATAACTATGATTTTAACTCACAAAACATCTCAAATAAAGCCTTTGAAAAAGTTATATCTTTAGCTAAAACTCATCCTAAAGATCAAAATTATGCCTCTTTAGACTTAGGTAAGTATCTAAAAAAACAAGGTAGTGGTATCTTTTTTATAAGTGTTCAAGATTATGACACTGTAGATGGCTACAGCAAACACAACATAAAAGATAAAAGACTTATTATAGTTACAGATATGGGAATAGTTGCAAAAAAAGCTAAAGATTCTAGTCACGATGTATTTGTAGTTTCTATAAAAAAAGGTGAAAGTATTGCTAATGCTAAGGTTAATATTCTTGGCTTAAATGGACTTAGCATTGCCTCAACTACAACTTCAAGTGATGGTAAGGCACACTTTGGCAATCTTAATTCTTACACAGGAGCTCAAAAACCAACTGTTATAGTTGTAACAAAAGGGCAAGATTTAGCTTTTATCCCTTATGATCAATACAGAAGGGGTATTAACTACTCACAGTTTGATACAGGTGGGGTTTATAGCTCATCTCAAAGTATGCTAAAAGAGCTTAGTGCTTACTCATTTAGTGATCGTGGAATTTATAGACCAGGGGAGAGTGTTCATCTTGCAAACATAGTTAGACAAGGTGACTTTAACATAAAAAATGGTCTTGTTGTTAGAGCGAAAATATATAATCCAAAGGGAAGTTTAGTTTTCAAAAAAGACTATACACTAGATAGTTACGGGTTTTTCACTTTTGACTTTCCAACTAAGCTAACAAGTCCAACAGGAAAATATAATCTATATATCTATCTACCAAATAAAAAACATGGATACAGTGAAGAGAACCTTTTAAGTTCAAAATCTTTTAATGTAGAAGAGTTTAAACCAGACACTATGAAAATCAAAGTCTCACTTGAGCCTAAAAAAACTGATGGATGGAGTAGTTTAGAGGAGCTTATGGCAAAGGTTAAACTAACAAACCTTTTTGGACTTCCAGCACAAAATAGACTTATAAAAGCTGATGCTACTATAACACCTGTATCTTTTCACTTTAAAAAGTTTAATGACTATCGTTTTAAACCAGCATATATAGATAAAAAAATTATTCGTCAAACTACTATAAGTTTTGATCAGATGAAAACAGATAAAAGTGGTCAAACTGAGTTTAGTTTAAATTATGATTCTATACATTCAAATGGAAACTTTAGACTAAATCTTAATGTTGAAGGTTTTGAAGCTGATGGGGGAAGAAGTGTTAGGGCAAAAAGTTCAACCTTGATTAGTGATGCAAAATATATGATTGGGATTAAGAGCGATGGCAATTTAAATTATCTTAAAAAAGGTCAAGAGAGAAATATAAATATTTTAGCAATAGACAAAAATTTAACTGCTATTGAACTTAAAGATATAAGTATTGAACTAGTTGAAAACAGAACTTTATCTGTATTGACTAAGCAGTATGATGGTCGATACAAATACCAAAGCATTATAAAAAAAGTTGTTCATAATACAAACAAAATCACAATTCCAAAAACAAGTAAATCTATAGCAATAGATGCAAATTTAGGTGGATCTTTTACTGTAAATATATACTCTAAAGATAAAAAACTTTTAACAAGTTTTAATTATTTCGTAGCATCTAAGGGTAACACTGCAGGTGAGTTAGAGAAAAATGCTGAACTTAAAGTTAAACTAAATAAAACTACATATAAAAATGGTGAAGATATAGAGATGAACATCTTAGCGCCATATACAGGAACAGGTCTTATAACTATAGAGAGCAATAAAGTAAATGCCTTTAAGTGGTTTAAAACAACAACAAAAAGTTCAATACAAACTATAAAATTACCAAAAGATATGGAGGGTAACGCTTATATAAATGTTACTTTTGTTCGCTCACTAGATTCTAAAGAGATATTTACCTCTCCTCTATCTTACACGGTAAAAGCTTTTAAAATCAACTCATCTAAGAGAAGCTTAAATATAGAGCTTAAAACTCCAAAACTGATCAAACCAGGTGAAGAGTTAAAGATATCTTATAAAACAGACAAAGATGCAAAAATAGTAGTTTACGCAGTTGATGAGGGGATTTTACAAGTTGCAAAATACAAGCTCCCTAACCCACTTCAACACTTTTTGAAAAAAAGAGCATTAGAGGTTAAAACATTTCAGATGTTAGATCTTATATTACCAGAATTTTCTAGTTTTATGGAGCTTGCTGGTGTTGGTGGGGGTATGATGCAAGATAAGATGTTAAAAGCTTTAGGCGCAAACCTTAACCCATTTCAAAGAACTAGAGATAAGGCAGCTGTATATTGGTCTGGAGTTGTAGATGCATCACAAAATCAAAAAGAGCTATCTTTTGTTGTTCCAGATACATTTAACGGCTCACTAAAAGTTATGGCAGTTGGTGTAAGTTCAAGTGCAATGGGTTCAACTTCCACAAGCACTAAGGTTAGAGGTCCATTTGTTTTATCTGCAAATGTTTTAAATGTAGTTGCTCCAAATGATGAGTTTGATGTAACTCTTGGTGTTTCAAACACCGTAGAAGATAGCAAGAAAGAGCTTGTAGATATAAGTATAAAACTTAGTAAAAACCTAAAACTACTTTCAAAAGCTAAAATCACAAAAAGTATAGCTAGAGGTGATGAGGATAAGGTTAGCTTTAGAGTAAAAGCTTTAGATACTCTAGGTGAAGGAAAAATAACTTTTACAGCTAAATCTAAAAATCATAAACAAACAAGAGTTTCTACTCTAAGCATACGTCCAGCTCAAAACTTTGAAACAAATATAAAAGGTGCTTACTCTAAAGATGGTGCAACAATAGATTCTAATAGAAACCTTTACAAAAGTTTAGCAAGTAAAAACATCTCGGCATCAAGTTCACCTTTTGTTTTAGCGGGTGGTTTAACTCAGTATCTTAGTTCTTATCCACACGGATGTACAGAGCAGATAGTTTCTCAAGTTTTTCCATCTTTAGCTTTAGTTAAAACGTCAAAATTTAAAGATACAAACTATATAGAAAATGTTAAAAAGACTATGCAGATGTTGCACTCAAGAATCCAAAGTGATGGTGGTTTTGCATTGTGGCCAGATAGTAGAAGTGTAAATACTTTTGCCTCTTTATACGCTATGAATTTTTTAATTGAGGTAAATTTAGATAAATCTATAACTGTTGATAAAGAGCTTTTTTATGCTGGTATAGATTATTTAAGAAAAATAGCTAGAGAGGATGTAACAAATCTAAAAAATGCTAGGTTAAGAGCTATGGCAATATATCTTTTAACAAGATCGCAGGAGGTTACAACTTCTTATCTTACAGATTTAGTTGAGTATCTAAATAAAAACCAAAAAAACTGGAAAAAAGATATCACTTCAACATATATAGCATCATCATTTAAACTACTTAAAAAAGATAAAGAAGCAGATGAGCTTATAAAGGCGTTTAAACCAGACTATTCTGAATCTTATACAGATTTTCAAAATAACTTTACCATGAGAGCACAATATGTTTACTTAAGCTCACTACATTTTCCAAATTTAGAGCTAGATGCTAAAAAAGATATATTACCACTAATTGAGCCTGTTTTATCAGGAGAGCTTACAAGTTTAAATGCTTCATACACTCTACTTGCTCTAAGTGCATACTCTTTACAGAATGAGAAAAAGTATGGCAAAGATGATTTAGAGTTTTACAAGGTTGGTAAAAGTGATATAAAACTTCCAAAAAGTCAAACTAAGCCATTTATGATGGCAAAAGTACCACTTGAACCTACAAAACTATCTATAAAATCTAAATCACCTATATTTTACCTTTTAACTCAAAAAGGGTTTGACAAAACTACCCATAAAAAAGCTTACTCTAATGGTATAGAGATATATAAAGAGTATTATAAAAATTCAAAGCTAGCTAAAGATGTAAAACAAGGTGATGAGTTAGAGGTAAGACTTAAAGTTCGTGCAACATCTAAAAGCTATATATCTAACACTGTTCTTATTGACCTTTTACCTGCAGGTTTTGAAGTTATAAGAGATAGTGTAGTTAGAGGTGGTTATGATACTTGGAATGAGGATTATACAGATATTAGAGAAGATAGAGTTATCTTTTATGCTGGTTTTGCAAATACAGAGAGTATCTTAACTTATAATGTAAAGGTAACTGCTTCAGGCTCATTTACAATACCATCAGCAAGTGTGGCATCTATGTATAATCCTAAAATATTATCTTATACAAAAGCTTCACATATTGTAGTGTCACCCTCACACTAAAAATTGAAAAAGTTAATTGTTTTTTTACTTATCTCCCTTATATTTGGGGGATATATAGGATATAAGTACTTTGAAGTGCCAAAAAAAGAGCTTTTTACTTGGCAGAACTACTCAACTTTATATAAAGATAAAAATAATCATACACTAAAACTTACTCTAAGCGATGACGACAAATATAGAGTTTATACTCCAATAAAAAATATCTCCCCATATATCATTGATGCAACTATAATATATGAGGATAAATACTTTTATACACATAATGGTGTAAATTTTTTAGCTCTATATAAAGCTTTTATAGCAACTTATATAACAAAAAGCAGAAGAAGAGGAGCTTCAACTATCAGTATGCAGGTTGTTAAAGCTGCTTTTAGCATACACTCTAACACATTTAGTGGAAAGATAAAACAGATTTTTTACGCTTTATGGTTGGAGAAACATTATAATAAAAAGAAAATATTGGAGTTTTATTTTAATAGTGTTTCTTATGGTGGAAATATAGAGGGGGTAGAAGCTGCTTCACAAATATATTTTCATAAAAGTGCAAAAGATTTAAACTTACCACAAGCACTGTCTCTTGTTGTTATACCACAAAACCCTACAAAACGTAATCCACTTAGTAATAAAGGGTATAAAGAGCTAATAAAAGCAAGAGATAGACTATATACACACTTTAAAAAAAGTATAAAATCTACTAGTTTAAAAGATGCTGATACCTTTATGAGTATGAAGATTAAATTTTATAAAAGATCAGATCTTCCATATATAGCGCCCCACTTTGTAAACTACCTAAATCAAAATAAGCACCTAAGTAACAAAGTTAAAACTACACTAGATATATATAAACAGAAACTTTTAGAAAAAGAGTTAACAAAGTGGATAAAACAAAAAAATAAAGTTGGTATTTATAATGCAGGAGCATTACTTGTAGATAGAAAAAGTATGGAGGTTAGAGCTTGGGTTGGTTCAAAAGATTTTTATGATTCAAAGATATTTGGTCAAGTTGATGCTGTAAATGCAAAACGTTCCCCAGGATCAACTCTAAAACCTTTTGCTTACGCTTTAGCTATGGATCAAGGACTCATTCACCCTAACTCTTTACTAAAAGATACACCATACCATCTACAAGCATACACACCTGAGAATTACGATAAGGTATTTTTAGGTCCTCTTACTGCCACACAAGCTCTTATAACAAGTAGAAATATACCAGCAGTAAAATTGGCTTCAAAACTTAAAAATCCTACATTTTATCAGTTTTTAAAATCTGCTAATGTAACAAAGATGAAGTCACCTAGCCACTATGGGATGTCTATAGTTTTAGGTGGAATGGAAGTTAGTGTGCTTGAGCTTGTAAAACTTTATGGTCTTTTAGCAAACAAAGGAGAGATGCAAGATATAAAGATGTTTGAAAAACAAAAACTCATGGCAACAAAAAAATTACTTAGTCCAGAATCTAGCTACCTAACATTAGATATGTTAAGACAAAACCCATCAGTTTATACAGACAACTTTAGCACTCACCATAAAGATAGGGCAAAATATGCTTGGAAAACAGGAACATCTTATGCATTTAGAGATGCTTGGAGTGTGGGTATATCTGATCAGTATATATTAGCAGTTTGGGTTGGTAACTTTGATGGTAGCTCAAACCCAAGTTTTATAGGTAGAGTAGCAGCAGCACCATTGTTTTTTAATATCTTAAAAGCTTTAAATGAAAAAGATGTATTTAATAATAAAGAGCAAGAAGAGAATCTAAATATCTCAAAAGTTGATATATGTGTACCAACGGGTATGTTACCTAGTAAACTTTGTCCAAAAATAGCTAAAGGATGGTTCATCCCAGGTGTCTCACCAATAAAAGTCTCAAATATATATAGAGAAGTGCCTATAGATATAAAAACAGGTCTAAGAGCTTGTAAAATCGAAAAAGGCAAAACAAAAATGAAAGTTTTTGAGTTTTGGCCAAGCGATATAAAAACTATATTTTTAATGGCAGGTATAGAAAAAAAATCACCACCACCTTATGTGAGTAGTTGTGTGCAAAACGCAAGTCAAAGTTCACAGCCAAATATACAATCACCTATAAGTGGCATCATCTACACACTAGAAAGCTCAAAAGTAGATAATACATATATCCCATTTACAGCTATATTGGACTCAGACTCACATAAAGCGTATTGGTATGTTGATAAATCTTTTGTAGGGCTTAGTAAATCAAATGAACCATTTTTTTGGAAAGCAAAACTTGGAGAATATAGAATAAAAGTAGTTGATGAAAAAGGTCTTAGCTCATCTAAAAAGATAAGGGTTGAGTTAGCACAATAGTTATGAAATTATAAAAATGGGAGTTTATAGAATTAGAGTGAAAGAAGGACTACACCTCAAAAGAGGTGTAATAAAGAGAACTAGTCCTCTTCGTCTGGGTCGTTACCAGTAGCTGCATAATCTAACATACCATACATAGTGTGTTTAATGTGTAGAGCCATTTTTAACATTGGAGCACTAAGTGAGTGACCACCAGCAATCATAAGATCAAGTTTCATTGTGTTAATCCATAAAGAACCATCTTCATCTCTAATGATCATAGCACGACAAGGCATGAAAGTACCAAAAGATTTTGAATAATCTATGAAGTCTCTAGCAATTTGTTTGTTACAAAAAGCGATAATTTCAACGTGTCTAGTGTCATTACCTCTAAAGTCTTTGTCACCATCTTTAAACATAATAGTATCTGATACAATTAACATATTGTTACGTTCACCATACTCTTTTAAGTTTTCTCTAATAGTTTCAAGTTTCTCTTCTTCACTTTCACCATCAAATTGAGACTCATCAACTTTTACAAGTTTAGTCATAGCAAGACCAGCGTCACCAGTTTCTAAAACAACGTCAGCCATATCCATGTATGAACCAATAGCATTTGGATCTAACTTTTGAACTTTAGGAATCATTCCACCAAAAGCAATTAAGCCTATAACAATACCTGCAACAACAAGTCCACCTACTACACTAAGTATATTTTTTACCATACTATCTCCATATAAGATTTTTGTGTTTTATATCTTAGTTTAAAGAAAACTTAAATACAAAACACGTTATTTCGATAAGTATGGTATTAAAAAAAGAATAAATATTGGGTTAAATTACAAAAGTACTAAATTTTGCATACTCTTAGGTGTTACCTTTTACAAGCATACACATAGGATTTATATTTTAAGATCTAAGCACTATATCACATAAATGTTATATAGTGCTATCTTCTAAAATTTGTAATTGTTCATAAGAATACATTGTAATAGCTATTAAAACTACTGATGCAAGCAGTGTCATTGAAAATATTGAGAAATCTGTCATCTGAAATCCTTTAGTTTGTTATATAAGTATTATAACATAACATAACACGTTCTATTATTAAGCTTTTAAACCACCTAATGAGCGTATTTTACACACTATTTTTAAACGAAAAGACAATTTAAACTTAAATTATATTGCTTAATGTAGAATATTGTTATGAAAAAACTAAAATGTGCAACTTTTGAAGGTATAATTGCTCAAGAGGTGGTAGTAGAATCTACTTTAACAAAGGGTTTACCAACATTTAATATAGTAGGAATGGCTTCAACTGCTATAACAGAATCTAAAGAGAGAGTAAAATCTGCATTACTTTCAAATGACTTTTCTTTTCCCCCAAAACGTATAACCATAAATCTAAGCCCAAGTGATATAAAAAAAGAGGGTAGTCAATTTGACTTAGGTATAGCACTACTTATAGCATTAGATAGTTTTGATATAGATATAAGCTCATTTTATGTGTTTGGTGAGTTAGGTTTAGATGGAAGTGTTAAACAAAACACCTTGCTTTTCCCATTAGTTTTATCTTTAGCAAGTTTAGGAGTTTTAAAACAAGCTATAGTTCCTAAAGATAGTTTATGTGAACTTAAAAAAATACCAAATATAAAACTAATCGGAGTAGAAAACCTTAACCAAGCTATAGATATTGTAAAAAACAATGATTATAATTTTGAAGATAGTGAAAAACTAGAGTTATCTTCTTTTATAATTCAAAAAAAACACTTTTACTATAATGAAGAGTATATAGAAGATTTTTGTGATGTTAAAGGGCAGGTTTATGCTTTGAGAGCTTCTTTGATTGCTTCAAGTGGTATGCATAACATTTTACTTGAGGGAAGTCCTGGTTGTGGCAAATCTATGATATCTAAGAGATTAAGATATATATTGCCAGCTATAACACACAGTGAACTACTTAACATAGCTTCATTAGACTCACTAGATGGTAATAAACCAAATTTTAAAGCCATTAGACCTTTTAAGTCACCTCACCATACCTCAACCTCTGCATCTATCTTTGGTGGTGGTTCACATAAGGCAAAAATTGGGGAGATAGCCTTAGCAGATGGTGGAGTTCTTTTTTTTGATGAGTTGCCCCACTTTTCTAAAAATGTTTTAGAATCTTTAAGAGAACCACTAGAAGATGGAAAGATTAAAGTTTCAAGAGTAAATTCAAAAATCATCTATCCAACTAATTTTATGTTTATAGGTGCAATGAACCCCTGCCCTTGTGGAAATCTTTTTGATAAATATAGAGATTGTAGATGTAGTGATCTTGAGATTAGCAGATATAAAAACAGACTTTCTGATCCTTTTTTAGATAGGATGGATATGTATGTGATAATGAGTGAAAGCTCTAAAGATGATACCTCAACTACTAACTCTTCACAAATGCATCAAAAAGTTTTACAAGCTCAAAGGGCTCAACTAGAGCGTGGACAAAAAACTTTAAATGCAAAACTTTCTGATCAAGAGATAGACATATTTTGTGTTTTAAGTGATGAAGCTAAAGATATGTTAGATAGTGCAATAGATAGATTTAAACTATCTTTTAGAAGTATAAACAAAGTCAAAAAAGTTTCAAGGACTATTGCAGACTTAGAGCTAAGCAAGAAGATAGAGAAACACCATCTTCTTGAAGCTTTAAGTTATAGAAAAAGATAACTCTATTTTAAGAAATCATCTTGAGCTTGAGAATCTGAAGATTTGTCACTACTAGAATCATCTTGAGCCTTAGTATCACTAGAAAAATCATCTTCAAAACCTAAACTATCAGATGAAGAGCTTGATCCTCCAAATCTATATGTTGCGGTAATTTTTGAGCTTAAAGCAGCTAAAAGATTTCCTCCGCCAAAAAGTACACCCTGTCTTACAGCTACATCTACATCTAGTTCATCTATAGGTGAATAACCTAAACCTAGATTAAAACCTGCGTTCATTGGAGATGTTGGACTAGTTTCACTTGATGAAACACCAACTACTTCCTTAGAAGAAGAGTTATATAAAGCAAAATTATTTAAAGAAGCACCTGCACGCACTGCCCAGTCTTCATTAATTTGTGCTTCAACTGAACCAACTATAGGTATATATAAAGTTGATGAAGATGTTTTACCAGTTTGGGGAGCTAGATTAGATAAAGACTCAGATGAAGTAACAAATAAAATTCCACTACTTAAAAATAGTGTAGTTTTATCGTTAAGCTTTTTATCATAAGTTCCAGTTGTTAAGATGTTAAAAGTACTATCAGCTCTTGTTTCACTAGTGTTTGGAGTTACTAAAGTATTTGTAACTTTAGATCCTAAAGAACTATTTGCAATAACTGCATTTATACGAACTTTTGAATCTTCATCAAGAGGTAAATTGTAACCACCTTGTAGTGACCACATCATAGCACCATCACTTTGTATACCACTCTGTCCAGCTGTTGTAGAAACTGACTCTTCATAATTTGGAAGTGCAAGTGAAAATGAAGCATCTATGCCTAAATCTTTCATTACAACACCACCCTCAAACTCATACTCAGTTGAGTAGTTATTAGTAGTTGTTGTAGCAGTACCAGCAGTAGCAGTTCCACTATTGTCAATACCTTTTCTACTTAATCTTACACCAACATCTATAGAGTTAGTAACTCCAATTGCATACATTAAATCAAATTGATTTACTGGAGTTGGATTTGCAAGAGTAGGAGCACTAGTGAATCCAACTCCACTTACAGTTTTACCCATATTGTTTGTATTATTAGCACTTGGGCGACCAAAATAAAGTCCAAAAGCTCCATAAGATGTACCATAATTTCCACCAGCCATAACTGAAGCTGTATTTTGTCCTCTGATGTTTGTAGTAGCCTCACTAGAGTACTTAGACATATAAGCAGGATTTGCCCAGATATTGTAACTATCTTCAGTTTGATAAACATTTAAACCCAAAGAATCTAATCTTGCTGAACTCTCACCAGATGTATTACCAGTAGCTAAAAGTGTAGATGTAGCTAAACTCATAGCTATGGCAGTTTTTATAATATTTTTTGTCATTTTAATCCTTAATATAGTGTTAATCACAATTCTATCAAAAAAACATTGCAAAAACCTTGCAAAATCAAAATATTAAAATATTTTGCAAAATATCAATTATCTAAATTTTTTCTAAACTCATTTACAAAATCATCTTTTGAGCTTTTATCTTCATCATCCTCATTATTTGATGCTCTTGATGAATATAGTATAGCTAACAAAAACACTACTATAAGAACTACATATATCCATGCCACTAGATATAATCTTTATATATATTTTTAAAATCATTCACATTTGAGCCTTTAAAAGCGTACTTAGGGATATAGATATTTTTTTTATTTAAGTAGATTACAAAACCATCTTTTAACTCTTTAATGTAGCGTATAAATTTTGTATCTATGTTTGTTTCATTTATGTTAATATTGTCTTTTTTTAACTCTAAGTTAAACTCTTTTTCATCAACATCTTTGAAAGATTTTTTTATTATAAACTTTTTTATCTCCCATTTTGCATAGTACCAGTAAAGTAAAGTTATGGTTGAAAAAAGTAAAAGCTCGTATGCACCTTGTTTTAGTGCAGCAACTACACCAAACTGTGTTAAGGCTATAAGAAACCAACCTATAAATTTTTTATTTGTTTCAAAAAGCTCATACTTGTAGTTTAGTTCACTAGCTTTTAAAAAACTATCTACATCCCACTTAAAATTTAGCTTTATAGCCTTAGATGTGTTCATCACATTCCTCTATATAATAATTTTCTCTATTAAAATCACTATTTTTTTCTAATTCGTCAAGTATAGCAAGATTTTTAGCATATAGTTCATTAAATATGATTGTATTTTTATCAAATAACTTTCTCTCTTTTTTTGCATATAACCATGCAGCAACTATAGACATAGCAAAAAAGCCATATATCTGCATCTGCCAATCTTTTAAGTTAAGCAAAACTATAAAGTATTGAGCTGAAAAAAGTACAAAAAATTCTATTGACATAATGATTACCAAAACTGAGCTTTGCTCAAAATCTAATGTATATTTTTCAACCTCATTTAGTTTTACTAAATTTGTATTAAACTCATCAATTTTATCTTGAAACTTATCATCAAAATTTTCCAATTTGTTTAAATGTATATTACTTATGTTGTACTCTAGGTTTGTTTGTTCATAATCTTTGATCAAAGATGGGTTTTTAAGAATTATATCTTTAACCTCTTCAACCTTCAGACGTGTTTTATCTGCTGCTTTCTGAACATCTTGGAAAATTAGGTCGTAAAGACCTACTGAGTGTATCTCATTTGCAACTCTATTTATATTTATCATTTTTACCCTTTTGAAAATAGACTTCTAAAACAAGATCAAAATCATATTTTAGAAAGCTATTTCTCTAGCAAAAGCTAGAGAAAAGATTAAGCTTTTGCCTCTTCCTCTTCTAAACCATAAGAAGAGATATCGTTATTTGCTGGCATAAATATACCAATCAAACCTTTAACACCTAAAGACATGATAATGTTATATAAAAATATAACCCAAGCTAAAAGTAGCATAGAACCAAAAATTGCAGCTACAATCATATATGAACTGTACTCGCCATTCATATAGAAATGACGTCTTAACATACCACCAAGACCTGCCATACCCATACTAGCACCCATACCAATACCACCAATTAGGTGTAACCAGAAGTGAGTGTTAGCTAATTTTTGAGAATAAAGCTTAGCATTGTTAGTAACAAGTGGCCATAAAACATACACTACAGAGTAAAGTGTCATATATAGACCAACTAAAATAGCTATATGAACATGCGCTCCAATAATCCATTGAGTGTTATGTAAAACTCTATTCATAGCCATATCTGCTTGAATAATTCCAGCAGGAACCGCAAGTCCAAAACCAACAAGACCAGCAAGTAGGTATTTTAACTCATTAGTCATTTTAAGTGGACGAGCTTTCCATAAAGTCATAAGAGTGATGAAAAGTGCTAAACCTTGAGTAAGTAACTCAAAAGCAGTTACCATCTCACCAGAAATAAGTTTCATCATTTCAGGTTGACCTTGATCAGCTAGAAGGTGATGAGACCATACCATCCAAGAAACAAGAAGCTCTAACATAAGCGCAGCTCTTGCAACATTTTCCATAAACAGTTTTTGACCTGTAATGATTGTAGCAAGTAAGTACCATGAACCAGCAACATAAATAAGCACAAGACCATCAGCAACTAAGTCAAGTCCCCACCAGAAAAAGTTTTTATATAAAAGAGCATCAACTGCACTTACATCTAAGTCTACACCACCAGCTTCAGCTATAAGATACACTAGAACTAAAACACCAGCACCTAAGATAACTAAAGCATCTAAGAAAGTATCAACTGTTCCTCTAAAGATTGCAACAACAGGAAGTGATAATGCAGGCTCTTTAGTATAAGGTTGTTTACCTCTAAGTTTGTTGATTAGGTTTAATAAACCATCTACACCAAAACCAGAGATTAAAAGCTCTTTAGTTGTTTTGTTTGCATGAACACCAACTCTTGCAAATATAGTTGAGTAAACATTATAGATAAATCCTAAAGTACCAACCATAATTAAAGCAACACCAACTATAAACACTATACCACCAATTAAAGAAAACTGCTGTGTGTCAGCAGGCAATGGCCAATAAAGTGTGTAAAGTGGAGCGTAATGCCAAACAAAAGCACCAATCCAAGAAGCAGCAGTACCTATAGTTATAAGCAACCAAGTTGCATTAGCAAGTTTTGTACTGTAAAGTGGCTTCTTTGTTAAAAAAGGTATTAAAAAAGTAAAAGCTGCAAACACAAGTTGGTAAGTTGAACCAAAAAGACCAACTATAGGATGTACTGTCATCATAGAGAAAAAGTGAGCAGGATCATTAAAAACAGGTGGTAAACCTGGATTAACCTCTGCGCCCCTCATCAACATACCCTCTAAAGCAGCTAAGCCATAAAATAAAAATGACATAACTACAGCTCTAAGAGTAACCTTTTGTAATGCACTTAAACTCTCAGGTTTAAATGAGTTTTCAGTTCCGTTCATTAAAGTATCAACAAATGCCATTATACATCTCCCTTATCACAACCAGTAACACTAAATGCATTATCTATACGAATTTTTGCCCCAGCAGGACCAGAATACTCAGTAGAAAGCATATGAAAGTTACCACACTCTTTAAATGTCCATAAAATGTCATTTTTTGTTCCAGGATTAACCTGCATCTGCATTACCATAGTATTATCATCTCTAAAAAGACCAAAACCATAAACTAAATCTTCACTATGCACATTAAACATAACTTGTTCACCATACTTAGCAGTCATTTTTTCTTTTGGTAAAGTAAAAACTTGATTTTTAATGCTAATATCAAATGTTCTATCAGCAGTTAAATTATGTCTTGTAATGTCTTGTTCAACCCATGGAACAGCATTGTAAGTAAACATATGGTGACCAACTCCCGCGGCAACTAAAAAACTAATATATCCATAAAATGGAATTCTAACTATAGATTTTGCTTTTGTTTCTCTAGTTAGATTATAAGCAAACCACGCAATAATCGAAATGATTAATAGTGAATATACCGTATAAGCTACCCAGTGAAACGACAACAACTCTAACGATGTTTCAAATGTCAAAAGATACTCCTTGTATTACTATGTAAGAATAGTATTAAAATTGTAACATTTATATACTATATTATAAGAGTATTAATTGTATAAAAATTAATCAAATTACTATAAATCACATAAATATGTTCTTTTGCTTTAATAAATATTATTAAAATAATATTTTGATATAAGTTAGATTGTATAAATAAAATAGATGTTGCTAGAGTATGTTTATCCCAAGAGAACTTGGGAAAACATTTGAAGTGTTTGAGGTGTGTGTTTTGAACTTATCTAAAAAAACTACTTAGTTGCTTTTTTAGTTGTTTTCTTTGTACTTTTTTTCTTTTTACCATCTTCTAATGGATTGATTTCTGGAGCATAAACCCAGTCAGGTTGGTTAGTATAGTTTGGAACTATATCATTTACATTGTTTTTACCAAGTGGTGTAACGTAAGATGGTGTCTCATTATGAATATTAACTTCATCTCTTAAGAATGACTTAGCACCCTTATCCTGATTCATAGCTGAGAATACTTCAATTTGATTAGCTTCTTTAAGTCCCATACCTTTTAAGTCTTCCTTAACAGAGTGACACATAATACAGAAGTTTTGTATAGAAGCACCTTTGTTTGTTTTAACACGTAAGTACATAAAGTTAGTGTTAGATGGGTGTGGCTCATGACATGAAATACAGTCTAACTTACCATTTTTAAGTAAGTTCTTTGGAACATCTGCGATACGAGGATTTGGTTTGATACCAATTGGGTGAGTAGTGTGAAGGTGAATTGGACGGATACCAGCACCACCAAATTGCTCTAACTCATGACAACCAAGACAGTTTCTTGCAACAAGACCCTCTAAAGACGCACCATTACGTGGATTAATCATCTTTCTATTTTTAACAGCAAAGATTTTGTCATCTACCGCAAAGTGAGCTGAGTGACAACCCAAACATGTAATCGCATCGTGCGGACCTGCCGCATACACTGAAGAACTAAAAGCTAAGGCTACTAAGCCAAACAATCTACCTAATTTCATATTATCTCCTATAAAAATATTCCATAGTTTACTTTTTTAAGCTTTAGTTAATTATTAAACAAGATTATATATTTTACTTAATTTTAGTTTTATATATATATATATTTTCGTGATAAAATATTTATACCCCCTAAATAGGGAGTTTATAAAAGTTTTATAAATATGATTTTTAGTTATTGAGGGATTAACACAAATTTTATAATTTGTAGTTAATGTGTAAAAAAGTATCACTTTTTTTTGAGTATTCTATTTTAATATACTCCATAAGGATTTCCAATCATGTTTAGGGTTGTAAGAACCAACCATAATGTTATGATCAAATCTCTTATCTATCGATTTTGAATCTATTTTATTTTTATTCTTAGTAAACAAACTTTGATTAAATACTTTTTTAACCTCATCTACATTAACACCTTTTTTAGAACTATATGGTTTGCTCTCACACTCATTTATATCTATGTTATAAGCATGTATTTGCTTTGCCTGTATAGTGCTTTTATCACTTATAGCTAAACACCCTCCACTAAAATTGGAAACTTTTCCATTAACTAAGGTTACACCACTACCTCTTCTAATCATCAAACCTTCACTTTGTTGATCACTACCTACAAACTCAAAGTTTGCTATGCTAGCTGAAGTTCTTGGCAATGCATCTTGATTGTCATTTGAGTTATCACTCTCTAAACCTCTTGAATACATAGATGAGCTAACTCTTTGTGATGAGTAAAGATATTGTATATGTCCAGTATAACCCTGATCAAGATCTAAGTTATCATCTTCATTATCTATAAGAACTATATGTCTAAGATTTACATCTCCACCCCATATTTCTATCCCATCATCCTTACTTTTATATACCTCAATATAATCAACAACAGTAGCATCCCCAACACCTCCAAAACTTATCCCATTTAACTCTTTATCAGCTTTTACCTCATGACCAGCGTACTTAACTACAACATATTTTAAAATGCCAGAGTTATCATTCTCTTTATCTCCACCATATTTCAAGCCTGTCGTAGAAAACTCAAAAGTACCAACATTAGATTTTAAGTTTGTCACACTATTTCCTGCTATAACCAAACCACCCCATTCTCCAGAAAATGCTATAAGTCCAGCTAAATCATTTTTAGAGGTAAATATTATTGGGCTATCTTGAGTTCCTAGTGCAGCTATTTTTGATCCACGAGTTATAGCCAAAAAATCTTTACTAGTTTTTCCAAAGATAGTTGTTCCTTTTTGAATCTTTAAAGTTGCATTATTTTTGTTATCTTCACCCACACGAACTTCTCCATTTAAAGCCCAGTAGATATTATTAGTTAAGTACAAATCTTTAGTGATTACGCCATCTAACTCACAAACAGCTTTTCCTTCAAAGTCTTCACTTAAAAGTTTTGTATCTTGAGGGCACAAACTTACTTTATTTTTCTCTTTTTCTACCTCAACACAAGCAGCCATAAACAATATTATAAAAATTAAAAAAATTTTAATATACATATGAACTACTCTTTTCTCTCAACTGCTACTGCAATCATCCCGTTACCAACACTAACACTATTAACACCAGTTCCATAAGATGACAAATCTATATCTTTTACTTTTGTTAAGTTTGTCACATCAGAAGCATCTAAAATCATAATAGTATTTTGGGATGTATTTGTAACAAAAAGGCGTTTTGTTGAGCTGTCATAATCAACAATCTCAGCAGCTGATTCTTTGTAGATTCCAGTTCTAAAAGTATCTTTTTTTGTAACCTTACCATCATCTGCTAATTCAAAAATAGAAACAGAACCACTAACCTCATTGGCAAAACATAGGTAGTTTTTAGAGTCTTGTGTAAATGTAACTGAGCCCTCTGGTGCCATATCATCAATATCAGCCATATATGCTGTATCTTGTGCTGGTGAGTCAAAACTCTCTTTATCGTAAGCTTTTGAGTAGTTGATATCGTTAAAATACTCTACCTTACTTACACTTGATGGATTTGTAATATCATAAGCAAAAAATCCACCCTGCTTTTCAAGACCGATGTAAGCGTAAACTTTTCCATCTATATGAGCTAGGTTAAGCGCTTCAGGTTCAACACCTTTTTTCTCACTTCTCTCATCAATACCATACCATTTACCTTTTTTAGGACGAGTGTTAAAGTATGAGTTGTTTATATCTGCTGCTACAGTAGTTTCAAAATCATTACCACTATCATAAACTAACTCTCCACTATCACCATTAAATATAGAAAATGATCTAGCGCCATAAGTGTAAAGTTTTTCATAATCACCATCACCATTTTCATCGCCAATATCTGGATTTACTCTTACATCACCAATATCTGGTATTGAACTGTGTGTTAGCTTTGAAGCCTTAGTTGTTTCATCATAAAAATCATCTCTATCATCACCCTCATTTGCAGTGACAACATAGTTAACGCCGTTTACTTTATAAGTAGCAATAGTATCTGGTTGATACATACCGTAAACACCATCTGGTGTAGTTTCAATACTTACTTTTTTATCTTTTTTATAATCAAGTGTGTTTTTAGCTAAAGACAGATCTTTAAAACCAAGTCCAAAAACCTTAGATAAGGTGTTAGTTTCAAGGTTAATCTTAGCAATAGCATTTAACTCTTGTAAAGATACCCAAGCACTTTTATCATCTTCACTAACTGCTATATATTCAGGCTCTGCATCACGAGATATCTCTGTATTTTTTTTACGCTTCATCCCTGTGTCATCACTAACATTTGAAAAATCAAGAGTTGTTACCTCTTTAGTTTCAACATCAACAATGCTTACTGTTCCATAAGGATCATAATAAACATCTTCTATCCCCTCTTCACCAACAGGTTGACCCTCATTTGCAACTAAAACTTTTTTACCATCATGCGTAAATTTAACCATATCTGGTAAGATTCCAACCTTTACACTTGAGTTAAAATCTCCATTAGTGTTGAAAAATACAATGTGACCCGGAATATCTTTTTTAACTGGTGTTTTTGTTGTATCAAGCTCTATAACCTGTGCAACACCATCATCACCCTCAATACCAAAGTCGTTATCGTTGATCATAAAAAACTTATTATCACCTAAGTATGCTACACCCTCTAATTTATTTGGAAATGTCTCTGGACGAGTTTCAGTATCGAAAACCTTAGTTTTAACTATTGAAGTGGTAAAATCATTTGTCTCTAAGTCTTCTGATTTGTCTGATGGTACTTCAGTTGCATTAGCTAAATCTATTTTATAAAGTTTTGTAGTTGCAGAGATACGCTCTAAAACTAAAAGTTCACCACTTGGTAAAGCTAACATCTCAGATATTTTCACATCTTTTTGTATTCTTTTTTTAGTCTCATTATCTTTTACAAAAGTATCAGGAGCATCCATTACATAGAGGTACTCTTTAGTTGAGTAATCACTTAGATTCATAGAGTAAAGACGAACCTTATTTGTAGTTTTATAACTTGGATTGTCTAGTGGACTTTGCATACAAAAGTAAAGTGTTTGCTCATCAGGAGAGATAGCTACAGATTCTATACCACGGTTTGCATGTCGTTTTGCAATTATGGCAGGAAGTTTACCCTCAACTTTATAAGTTGCATCTTTTAAGTCACCCTCCAGACCTTTAGGAACTAAACGAGTAATAATCTTACCATCTTTTGCTACATGAACTAAACTAGAAGCGTACTCATCAGATACCCAAAAACTGCCATCGCTTAGTTTTACTAAGGCTTCAACATCTAAACCATTTGGATCGTAAGCCATCTCTTTACCATCAATATCATATGCTATTTCAGTAAAGTTTGAAAGTGGATTAGAGACACCAGAAATATTTTTACCATCTTTGTCTTTAAGAGTTATAATCTCTTTAACAGTGATGTTTTCTTTTGTAAGCTCAGCTTTTATGATTGTTGGAGTAAAGTTTGGAAATGGAAAGATTTTACCTTTTTTACAAATCTCTTTACCAGTAATCTCTTCAGAATCCTTACATTTAATGTTTACACCACGATCAGTAGCAATATAAACAATATTTGAACTATCTTGTGGATTATGATAAGCAGCACTACCAAAACCAAAAGTAGCCTTTAATTTAAATCCATTAGAGAAAGTAGTCTCACCAAGAGCAACATTAAACTTAGATATAGGATAAGATTTACCAACTATAAGTTTTGAATGATTTTTTTTATCATCAACTTTTTTGTCAATCTCTTTTTTTATATCTTTAGTAGTTTTAGCAGCTTTTGTTTTTTCTTCAGGCTTTGAGTCATTACAAGCACTTAGTAATAATACAGATGTCACAAGAGAGACACTTAACAGCTTTTTCATTTTATATCCTTGAAAATTTTGCAGAAGTTTAGTTTAGATTTATTACAAGAGTATTATTAAAATATACAAATATGCTTTTTTATTGAAACATTTTTAAAACATCAATATAAGGTTAAAGATTGTTGGCTTGTTCCCAATATCCACATTGGGAATGCATACTTTAGTCTATCTACTACAGCTATATCTATATGAATTCCCAAGCTGAAATTTGGGAACTTTATAAAGGTAGAGAAAACTATTGAGTAGAAACTAAACATCACACTATCTTTTATAATATTTTACTTAGTCAGTCCTGAAAAACCAAACAACACCCTGTTTTAAGCACTTTAAAGCCTATTGTTAGCTATAATTTCAACAATAAAAATAAGCTAAAAAGCATCAAACTCCTAAAATAGGACAATAATCTTGTCGAAAATAACACAGAAAAATCTCT
>WFNF01000073.1 GCA_015488775.1 Helicobacteraceae bacterium | reverse complement strand
GTGCACTAATTAGAATTAGTATTTTTTTCATTTTAGTCCTTTAACTAAGTAAAATGTAGTCCGAAATTATACATTTTTTATTGTTGATTTATCTTATAAATTATAATTAATTATTTAAAGATAAACATTATCATCTTTTTTTACACATCCAGAGGTCACTGCTTTTACAAAAACTCCTCTACCATCTTTTAAAAGTTTAGGTAATTTTGGATTTATTTTGGATAAGCCATTGCATAAGGTACAATTTTGTGTGACTTCTAGCTCTATATCACCTATCTTAAATCTGTCCTGAGGTTTTAAATGGTAAATATCACAGTCAACTATGATATTTTCACCTAAATCACCCTTAATCATACTAATGTTATTGCTTTGTGCTAGAGTATAACTTGAACTTGAAGTGATTAAAATTGCACGTAAATTATCTTTAGAGTAAAACTTATCTTCTTTTACCCCTTTTTCATCAAGTGAAATTTCTTCTTTTGATAAACGGGATATTTCACCCTTAATAGAGATAAATAGGTTAAGTACTTTGCCCAAATTTTGAGTAGACATTTATTTACGATCTTCGTCAAGGTAGTTTTTATTTTCAACATAGTGAAGAGTTTTAATAAAAGAATCTTCATCTCTGTATCCACTAACAGCATATACATTTTGATTATTTACATCTATGAAAACGTTTGAGGGATAAATAGCTCTGCCCAAGTACTCAGCAAACTCTTTATTGTTTCCTTTAAAATCTTTATAGATTACAGTACCAGACTTTTTAACATCAATATCTATAAACACAAAATTATTTTTTAGGCTATTTTTAACGCTTTTATCATCAAAGGTAAATTCAATCATGCTTTCGCAATAACCACAATCTGTTGTATGTAAAAATATAAGTAGATGTTTATTAGAGAGGGATTTGCTAAGAGAATTAATATTAATCTCTTGAGCAAAAAGAGACACTTGCAGAAGTATAAACAGAAGAACTGTATTTTTAAGCAAGTGTATAATCATACCAAAATTATTTAATTTTAGTCTTTTTAGAACTAGTGTTACCTAGTAAATCTGTCCAAGTCATCTCAATTTTATCACCCTTTTGAGAACCTTTGTACTGGAACTTGATAATTGGGTTTTTAGATAAGAATTGGCTTGTAGATACTTCGTATACAATTTCGCCATTTACTTTAGCTACCCAGTGAGTAATAAAGTTGGCTGGAACGCCTTTCTTTTTACCTTGATCGTAAGTAATCATGTCGTGTTTAGCCATAGCTTTTACTTTAACTACGTCTTTTTTTAATTTTGCTTTTATTTTCATTAATGGTTCCTTTATTTTATTTTTTAAGTAAGTGAGGGATTAACCTTCACATCCACCAAGTGCAACTTCTAATGATTGAGTAACAGAGTAAAGTTTTCCATCTTTACCTTCAACTACTGCCGTCATTGAACCACTAGCTTTCATTTTGATTTTTACATCAAAGTTAATGATACTTTTGTCGTTAAGAGTCCATACAGCAACTGCTGCTTCAGGATTTGCATCTTGGAAAAGTGCAACAGATTTCGCATCAATATCAGATTGGATATTTACAGGGATTGCTCCACCGTTTGCAGCAACTTTAGGAATAGTGATTTTAACACCACTCTCAGTTGTAGCAGTAGTACCATATAGTGCAGTCATAGCGTCTTTAACGTTATGAGCTGTCCAAGTGTTTGGTTTAGTTTTTCTATAGTCAATTGCACTTAGAGCAGATGGTGCTAATACAGCAGACATTGCAGCTACACCTAAACCTAAAAAATTTCTTCTTTGCATATTTTTGTTCCTTAATTTATTTCTTCTTAATTGATGCAGTAACTACATCGTTTTAGCCAGGGTAAAGACCCAGCTAAAATTTAGAGTATTATTATAGCAGATTATTCTTACTAAAATCTTTACTTATTTATTTACTTACTAGCATTAACCATGTAATCAACGATTTCATTTATTTGAGCATCAGTTAAGTCCATGTTACCACCTTTAGGAGGCATTCCACCCTCAGTTCCGTTGATAGCATTTGAGTAAACTGAATCCATACCTTTTTCAGTTACACTTGCCCATGCAGCTTTATCTCCAACAACAGGAGCGCCCATTCCAGCTGCACCATGACATACTGCACATGAAGCTTCATATGC
>WFNF01000072.1 GCA_015488775.1 Helicobacteraceae bacterium | reverse complement strand
CTTAATCGTAAAAAAATAACTCTAAAAATAACGATAACTCTTTATACTGTCATATAATTTAAAGGATTTTTATATGAAAGTAACATTGTTATTAAGTTTACTGCTTAGTTTATCTCTAAATGCCACTTGTACTGTTGATGGACACAATGCACCAAAATGGGCGTGCGAGGATTTTACAGGTTTAGATACTCAAACAAATTACTATAGCGTTGCTAAAGAACATATATCAAGATTAGGGATGAGATTTACAAAAAGCTCAGCCACCTCAAATGCTAGGGCAAAGATGGCAAGAGAGCTACATGGTGTAACTAATGGCAATACAACCATTACAAACACTATTTTAACTAACTCTAGGATTAGCAATAGCTGGAGTGATTCAAAATCTAATATGCTTTATGTTTTACTAGAAGCACCAAAAAAAGTAAATTAGTAAAATATAATAAATTTAAAAAGGTAAGTATATGGCAATAGGTACGATTATTAGTTTTTTAGAGCAACAATACGGTTTTATAAAAGGTGATGATGGGAAAAAATACTTTTTTCATCACAGCGATATTATAAAATCAACCATAAAGATAGAAGATAATCAAGAAGTAGAGTTTGATCCTATCGCAACCCAAGATGGTTACGCTGCAAAAAATGTTGTCATAAAAGACACTAGCTCTATATCAACTTATATAGTTCCTAAAAAAGTATATATATCCAAATCTTCATATGTTAAGGGTTGGGAAATCATGGAGAGGTCTGATTTTTATATCTCTTGTACAGACAAAAATTTAAATACCGCAAAATCAGATATATTACACTATGCTAAGGTGTTGGGTGCAAATGCACTAATAAATTATGAGTATGATATATCAACTGAATCAGAATCAACAAGTGGTGGTGGAACTTACAATTATTCTGTACACACTTTTACTGCTGATGTAGTCAATATAGCAAAAAAGTCTAGAGATGGAAACTATTTAAAATCAACTTTTCATAAAAATAACATTAATAAAATTGCAACTGAGCTTTTTATAGAGGGTGCAAGAAAAACTAGAAACAGTTTTATAAAAGCTATTATTGCAACAATTATTATAACCTTGATGGCAGTTTATGGATATTACTATGATGTACCTGATTTCAATATGAACTTCTTTAATGTATGGTTAGATAATCCTACTGAAATTGATAAACAAAAAATCGGTATGCCTTTAATATTTTTTGGAGTTGTAACTTACATATATTGGAAAGTATTTTTTAATACCTTTAATGAGTGGTTAAACTATAAAAAATATTAAAAAGGCAATATATGAAAGCTATTCCAAACAAAATTGATGGTGCAAATGTCCTTGAATGGGCATACTCTGGCGATTTACCATTTGGTGTAATAAAATATGAAGATGGGGAGATTGCAGAAACAATTTTTGGCTTAGTAATCTGTCAATATGACAATTCAAAGACTGTTTATAGGTTTTCATGCGATAAAAACTGGGAAACAAAACAAGATAGTGATTATAGTTCTATAAAAGAGCTTAAAAATAACATCCCTATTCAGTACCAAAATGTTCCAATTATTTGGAACATTAAAAACTAGACAGATAAAAAAATCTCAATATACGAAAACAAAAACTTAAAATCTATAGGTTACATCAAACCATGGGAGTAAAGGAAGTGCAGTTGAATAGCCCTTTATCTTATACTTATCATCATAGTTAATACCAGTTACATTTGTATGATTTGTTATATTCATCAGCTCAAAAGACCACTCTAACTCTTGTTTATTTGCAAACTTAATTTGTTGGGCTATCTTGATGTCAAGTGAGAAAAAATCTGGAAGTCGTTTCCCACTAATCTCTCCAAGATCAGCTACCCATCTCCCATCACTTCCTAATGTTGCACTAACAACTTCAGTATATGGCAATCCTGAGTGGTACTGCATTCGTGATGATAGTGCCCAATTATCCCAAAACTTCATCCCACCAATAAGTTGTAAGGTGTGTGGAACTTCTCCATAAAAAGTATTTAAACTATTGTTTTTTGTATTGAGTTGACGCTCAGATCTTAAATAAGTATAAGCACCGTAAAGATAGTACTCATTTAAACGCATCTTAAAATTCATATCAACCCCATAAGCATACCCTTCACCACCATTAGCATACTTCAAGGCATCATCTTCAATCAAAAGATTAAAATAATCTTTATAAAAAGGGTCAATACCAATAGTTGTATTTTCAAAAAAGCTGTTTCCATAATGAAGTATATAGTGTGCAGCTCGTTCATAACTTGAACTTTTTGGATTTCCAAACTGATCAATGATTTTAGAGCCTTCTGGTACTTGTGAGTAGATACCTGTTGAAAAAGAGAGTTCATTCACATCATCAATATTATAAAGTGCTGAAAATCTAGGATCTATATAGCCACCAAAACTTTCATAATCTGAGTAACTAAAACGGGCACCAAGTCTAAAAAGTAAATTTTCAGTTGGAGTATAAACATCTTCAATAAACAGTGTACCAGAATTAATTTGCAAGGTATTTTTATAAGCATAAACTGGTGAATCAGTGATTTTTTGATGTGGTTTATCTCTTGATGCTGGTTGGGTAATATTTAAATCAAGAGGTGATACAAAATGTTGCAGTTCAACACCTGCAATCAACTTATGTTCATCTAAACTATAAGTACTTTGATGATACAAACCTGTCTCTTTAGTCTCAAAATCTACTAAATAACCTGCAAAAAGCTCTGTTCTATTGCTAACATCTAAATAATAAAGAAGTGTATTACTCTCATAATTGGCATAAAATGATTGATGACGCAATCCTACAGTAGTAAAACTTGATTTTGATTTGACATTACCAACTGCTAAAGGATCAGTTTCTTCGTTGTCATATGTCTCTAACTCCACCTTATCTTCCGCACTTACTAGTTCAATGGAAAATAGATTGTTTGAATCTGGTTGATACTTCCCCATAAATGTCAAATCATAATAGTTTGGGTACTCCAAGATGGTTGTTTTTGTGCCATCTATCGCTTTTCCTGTTTCAATTCCCAAAAGTGGTAAGGTAACTTCAAAATAACTTCGGCGCGCTCCAAGGTAAAAACTAACATCATCACTTACACCAACATTGATGCCTGCTGAAGAGTCATAAATCCCAACATGCCCATACCCAGAGAGTTCATCATCAGGGTAATTTGGTGTTATATTAATCACACCACCCATTGCATTTCCATAAGTAGCATCAAAACCAGCCAAATATGCATCAATCTGTCCAACCGCTTCAGGAGCGATAACTGAGTGCAAGCCACCTGCGTGAAAAAGGTAGCCAATAGGCAAGTGGTTGATAGTAGTAAGTGTCTCTTCAGGTTTAGAACCATAAATAAAAAGCTCACCAGAGCCATTGCCTAAAGTTGTTACCCCACTTAAACTTTGGATAGCTTTTATCGGATCACCTTGAATACCAGGGATAAACATCGCCTCATCTTTAGTCATTCTTTTTTGAGAGGGTAAGCCTTGAACATGTTCAATACTCTCTTCATATTCAGGCTCTTCAAAAACAGATTCAAAAGCACTGTGTTGTTCAACTTCGCTTGTGTTACCTTCGATTTCCAAAACACCAAGGTCTTGAGAAAAAAGTAAAGTGCTAAAAAGTGCTAGTAGAAAAGTTAAACGCATATTTATTTCCTTGCTTGGGTTAGTATTGATAGATTTTTTATTTTGTTAGCCTTAAGTACATCTAAAACATCCACAAAACATTGGTGTTTACTTTCCATATCTGCTGCAACTTGAAATATAGAATCTTTATCTGATTTTAATGTATCTGCTATGTTGATGGAGAGTGAGCGAAGACTCATCAAACCTTTGTCATAGTAAAAGTGACACTCTTTATCAATACTAACAACATGAGTCAAATTTTTTTTGTACTGTGTCTGTGTCTCATCTGCAACAGGGATATCAAGTTCAATAACTTTAAGTTGTAAAAAACTAGTAGTAGTAACAAAAAATATCAACATCACTAAAAGTAAATCTATAAGATTAACTGGTGCAATATCTAAAGATAGTTCTCTTTTTTTACGACTTCGACGCATGGCTCTCTCTGATCAGAACATAAAGTTTCTCTTCAAAAAGTGAAACAAATTTTGTACTTATATGCTCGAACGTTTTATAAAAAATCATCGAGATTACTGCTACAACTAGCCCCGCCATTGTATCAACCAAAACCTCTTTAATCCCTCGTGCAATGATGGCAGGATCATTTAATCCAGAATCACCAACACCACCAAAAACGTGCCATACCCCAATAAATGTCCCAATCAATCCAATCATCGGCGCCAAAACTGCTACCAAACCAATAAACGAGACAGAACGCATCATATACTGCTCATAAAGGTCTAGTTTTACCCCAACATTAGCATTAAAAAGTGTTTCACTGCTGCCCTCAAAAGAGATAATATCTTCAAGACTATCACGCATCACCCCAGATTTTAGTTGATTAATGTCATTTAAGTTTTTCATAGATCGTAACTCTTGGAGTCGTTTATATGAAACACTATATTGATAAAACTTCTCTAAAACCATGATAAAAACAATCACTAAAGCAATCCCCAAGATTTTGATCACCCAATCATGAATCATCCAAAATTCAAATATACTCATCTACACTCTCCTATTTTTATAACGATTGTCGTGAGCGATAATTTTCCTTTAGATAAATTATTCGTCTCATCGTACTTGTTGTGTGTCTTTTAACTCAGTAACTTTTTCATTTTCTTATCAAAATCAGACTCAATCTTTTGTATTTTATTAAACTCTTCATACTCTTTTGAAGCTTTTTCTTTAGCTTGTTCATGAGATATGGAACCCTTTCCTTTAATTACTTTAAATTCATTAAATTCTAAAAATTTATTGACTGACTCACTTACATCTTTCATACTGAGTTCTTGACGATTTTCAATAATTCTCTCAATATAGTCAAAATAAGAACCAATGGTTCGCTCAAGTTTTTTAATCTCATCTTCTTGAAGATAATTCTTTGCTGTTGTTGTGTCAGATTTTAAAACCCTACCATCAGGTGAATTTTTCCAAGAAGTTAAACCCATGTTTGGCTTTTTAATATCTGCATTTTCATAGACTATTTCAGCTGCCGTTTTACCTGTAATAGCAAAGTGAAATTTATTTTGTACAGTAGCATAAAAATCTTTAGTAGTCTGCGAATTTTTATCATAATCAAAACTACACTCTGCAAAAATATCAGTAATTTGTTGGTAGATGCGTCTTTCACTTGTGCGAATAGAGCGAACACGCTCAAGAAGTTCTTTAAAATAATCTTTTCCAAAGTGTCTACCGTTTTTAAGTCTATCATCATCCATGGCAAAACCTTTGATGATGTAGTCTCTTAAAACCTTAGTTGCCCAGATGCGAAACTGTGTCGCTTGAGAGGAGTTTACTCTGTAGCCCACCGATAAAATGGCATCAAGATTATAATATTTGGTTTGGTAATTTTTTCCATCTTCGGCAGTATGTTCCAAAATGGAACTAACTGCATCCTCTTCTAGCTCACCACTCTTAAAAATGTTTTTTAAATGTTTAGAGATAGCAGGTCTTTGCACACCAAAAAGCTCAGCTATGCGTTTTTGAGATAGCCACACGCTTTCATTGTGCATAAAAATCTCTACTTTTACCTCACTTGATGCAGTGGTGTAGAGTAAAAATTCTGTGAGTTCATCTTTTAAGCTTAATTTTTGCATTATAAATACTCTTTTAAGATAGAATGGTTATTGTATTTTTAGATTTATTAGAAATATTATGTAAATATACAAAATTAATTCCACCTGCTACAACTTGAACTTTACCTTTTTTTGTGTCTTTTTGAGTAATACTTTTACCCTTTTTAATTTCACAAACATCCCCAAGTTTAACTTGCCATTCAGGCTTTTCAATTATCTCTACTTTTCTTTGTCGTACATAGTTAACAAGCTCTTTTTGCTCTAGTTTCACTTTATCCTCTGTACTTAATGCCTTGTAATACTTCTGTTTTTTACGGTTTTTAGTTTCGCTTATTTTTTCAAACTCTTGTTTATACTCACTAAACATCTCAACTTGAAAAAGTGTCTCATCGTAACTGTTTATAAGCAGCGTTTTGTAAAGCTCTAAGTCTACTTTTAGCTCTGTGTCAAGCTCTTTGAACTTTTTTATATAAATATCGCCTGATTTTTCAAAGGCTAGTTTTTCTAATGTATTTTTAAAATTTTCTTTTTTTATCATAGTATTACTTATATTTAAAATTTATTGTTGCTATTATAGCTGTTTATTGTTTATATGATGTATTTGTTTTATCACACAACAATCGAAGATATCCGATAAATTTTCGCTAGGTAATTTATTGGATACTCTGATTTACTAGCATCTTAAACTTCAATATCTAGTACAATTTTCACTTGTTTATCTATCTCTAGTATCTCTTTATAAGTAAGCTTAGTAAGCAAACCTTCTAAAATTTTTTGATTATCCAAAGCTCTTATTTGATCACATAATACATCACTTGTTTTTTCCAATTTATCTCTTAAAGTTACTCTATATCTTAAAGGAAAAGCATTTTCTATTAAAACTGTTGAAATTGGTAAAATGATAGTTGTAGGGTGTTCACAATCATTTAAAATATTTGTTTGATAAATCAGAACAGGTCTTATTTTACCAATTTCATTCCCTTTTTTAGGGTTAAGTTTAGCTAAAGGGCACCCCTAAATATATTTCACATTTTTGAAACATTACAACCCATCACTTAAAGTATGTTCAAATTCTTGAGATATTTTTAAACTCTCTTCTCTCACTTTGAAAGAAGCATTTTTAATTTGCTCTTTAAGTTGTTCTTTTTCTAAGGCGTTTTTATAGTAAATAGCTGTTTCTAAAAACAACTTTGTATCAATACACTTGACACCAATATTTTTCATATCAAAAATATTTGCTTCTGCAACTTCAGGTGTTTTTGCACCTGTTGCATCAGTTACTAAAGTAACATCATATCCTAATGCAATACCATCAAAAACTGTTGCACGGATACAGTTTGGATATTGAATACCACAGACTACGATGTTTTTGACATTGAGTCTTTTTAAAATAAAGTCGAGTTCAGTATTCATAAAACCACTAAATCTATTTTTGACAATTCTAAACTCACCATCAATAGGATATATTTCATCAATAATATCGCAACCTTTAGTATTTGGAACACAATACTTTTGATTATTTAAGAAGTCTTCTAGTCTTGTATGCTCAATATCACTTCCATCTGCTCGATATTCTCTGTAAACATGAAATACTGGTTGTTTTTGTACTCTAAAACTGTGAAGCACTTCTTTTAAATTAGGAATAATTTTTAAAGCCCCACCAATACATTGAGGAGCATCTTTCAAAACAAAATCATTTTGCATATCAATAATTATTAAAGCTGTATCTCTCATTTTCATCCTTATTCTATTCATGTTTTTGTGTAATATCTAAACTCTTCAAATCTAAAATTACACTTCAGATTTAAATTTTGGAAAACTTATAAACCCACTATACTTTTAAAAGCAATCTTATAAAGAATAACTTAAACGAAGCAAAAAAGTAAATTATCAAACTATAATATCCCAAGAAATAGGACAAAATAAAAGTTAAACCCCTAGTTATTTCCTATTTTAATCTATAACTTATAGTGATACTAATCTCAAGTGGTAACTCTAATCCACTTGGTGGAGCATCAAAAGTTTTTAACTTTTTAAACATCTTTTTAACCGCTTTGTTAAGCAATCTAAAGTCACTCTGATCAAGTATCTCAAAGTCACTTACCCTACCTTGTGCATCGACTAAAAACCGTACTTTTATCTCACCCTCTTGTCGAAGTCGTTTTGCTTTTTTAGGATACTTTTTGTATTGAGATATCTTCTCATAAATCGTTGCAAAATATAGATTTTTTTTTGATGCCAATATCTGCTCTTTACTTGGCTCTTCTTCTACAAGCTCTTCTGTAGGAGCATCCTCTTGCGTCTCAACTACTAACTCTTTAACAAGATCAGGAACCTCTTCTATAATCTCTTTTTTCTCTACTACTTTAGGAGGAGGACTCTTAATAGGTATAGGTTTAGGTTCTACTATTTTTTTAGGAGTTGGTTTAACTTTAGACCTTTTTTTAGGCTTTGGTTTTCTGTGTGGTTTCTTTTTTTTTACCACTTTTTTTTGTACTTTTTTAATAAGAGGTTTTTCCACTAAGGTAACATTGATACTTGTTTTTTTGGTATGAGAGACTACCTTTTCTTCACTTTTGGCTTCAAGAAAAGGTATAAAAATGATTAAAGAGAGTATAAAAAGATAAAGAAGATAACGCACTAACAAGTGTAATCCCCTTGTATTTTTTTTTGTGCATTATAACATTTTAGACTTATGAGTACCCACTAAAAATCCTAGTACAAGTCACCATTTTTAAATACAAAATCTACTGAGCGTCTTTTTGTTGCATCATCTCATCAAGAACTCTAAATACATCATCACTTGCTTTTTCCATATTTTCAAGATGTCTTTCTACAGCGTGACAATCAAACTTATTGCTAGCTAAGTCATCTAAAATCATTTTTGTTGACTCATGTACAAGTTTATGTGGTGTAACTAAACTTTTATATGATGGTGTGTTTGAAAAGCTCTCTTTACCATCACCTGAGTTATACCATTTTCCTAATCTACAATCATTATGTGACACATAATCAAAAGTTGATTTTTTAACAATTGTACTTAGGTAGGTGTTGACTTTCCAGATTATGTGATCAATCTTTGCTAATGTTATAAAATAATGATCTCTTGAAATTACAATTGATCGCTCTATATGGTTTATACTATCAGTACTTTGAGATATCATATCTTCTATAGATGAAACTTTCTCTACTGCTTCATTCATTTTTTTTGTCATGATTTCAGATTGTGAAATCATATCGTGAGTCTCTTGTTGTATAGACTTGATAACTATAGATATCTCACCAATCGCTTTTTGAGTTCTATCTGCTAGTTTTCTAACCTCGTCAGCAACAACAGCAAAACCTCTACCATGCTCACCAGCTCTTGCTGCTTCTATGGCTGCATTAAGTGCAAGAAGGTTTGTCTGTTCAGCAATATCTTTGATCAAGATAATGATAGAGTCTATCTCGCTAGCTCTAGTAGATAGTGACTCCACAGACTCACTTGAGCTTGATGCACTTTCATTTAGTTCATCTAAAACCATACCCATAGAGCTAACAGAGTTTAAAGACTCACCAGCAACATCTCTAATTGTAGTTATATCATTGATTATCTCTTTAGTTGATTCAACACCATGAATTAAATCATCTTGTATAAGAACCAAAGAGTTTTTGATTTTTTCATTTTCATTTCTAGATATATTACAAGTTACTTCTAAATCATCATTATTATTGTTATTAAGAGATAAAGATTTTTGATTTTCTATCTCTCGTTTTAGAGCATTTATCTCATCTTCTCTATCTCTAACTGTTTTTTCTAACACTTCAATACGAGCTTCTAATGCTTTATCGTTTCCAAAAATACCCATAGCTACACCTTAGTTATAATTATAATTTATACTATCATCTTTTATATAAATAACAGTTTATAATAAAAAATTTGTTTTATATAACCCTAAATCATAAAAGTTTCTCTTTTAAAAGCCTCTTTTAGCGCTTTTTTTAAGATATAAGATAAAAAGTATTATCACAAAGTAGATACAAATTTGAATAAGCAGTAAATAAACCTGATCAAATATCTCAGAAAAGTCTGCTCCCATTTGGTTTAATCTAACAAAAGCCTCAATCGCTGGAGTTGATGGGAACATAGAGGAGATATAAACCATAAATTTTGGTAACTCCTCTAAAGGCCATATAAAACCAGCAGAAAACACAAGTGGCAAAGAGCTTAAAAGTACTAGAGGTGTTGCGACCTCTCTAGTTTTAAAAAGTAAACCTATCATATAGCCAAGTAAAAGAGTTGCAAAAAGAAAAATGGAACTTAACACCAAAATATCCACAACATCAGCAAGCCTCACTATATCATAGTACGCAAAGGCAAACCCAAAATAATAAAGAGTATGTATAAAATAGATAGAGCCAAAAAGTAAAAACTGTGCACTAATATTTTTAATAACTCCTGCCTCATCTACCAACTTTATACGGGCATCATTAGCATCTCTTAACTCATTTAATCTTCCACCATATATACCCATACCAATTAAAAGTGTTTGTTGTAAAATCAAAACAAAAACGGCAGGTATTACATATAAAAGGTAAGATCCATTTACATTGTACATATTTATCATCTCAAAGGTAAACGGTGCCCAAGCACTTGGAAGCTCCCCATTTTTCATAAGTCTTATAACTTTTATGTTTGCTGAGGCCGTTAAAATGGTTTTCATACTAGCTTCAACTAAAGAGCCAAACTTTAAAAAGTAGGAGTTATCTGCTGCAATAGAGAAGATTGGTTGTTCTTGAAGATACAACATCTTTTTCATATCTTTAGGGATAACAACAAAACCTGCTATATCTCCACTTACAATCTCCTCTTTTGCCTCATTGATTGAGCTTAAAACCCTATATACCTCAACATCAGGACTTGAATCAAGCATAAACTTAAACTTACGAGATAAGTCTGTTCTATCATAATCAACTATAGCTATTTTTAACTCACTAACATTTTGATTAAGATAAGGGAGTGGATAAAGAAAAGAGTATAAAATCACACCACCTATAATGGTTAAAAGTATAGCTATATCTTTTTTTAACTGATAAAAATGGAAACTCAGCACTTGTGTAAAATTCATAAAGAGAGTTCCTTTTTAAATCTAATGTAAACAAGTAAATAAAGAAGCCAAAAAGCCATAATAGCTAAAATCTGTTCCCTCACCTCATAAAGTCCAACACCATAGTTTACTATGGCTATTTGTGTTTGCATATAATGTGACACAGGTAGAGCATTTGACCATATAGTAGCTAGAGTAGTCATTGAACTAGTTGGAAAAGTTACACCTAAAAAGGCAAAGGCTGGAGCTGTATAAACTGCACTTAAAGATAAAGCCCTAGCATAATCAAAACCAGTAGCAATTATAAAAAGTCCAACTACAACATAAGAGATAGTTGTTATAAGTTGAGTAAAAGCCAAATCAAAAATAGAACCAGCCATATAAAAACCAGCAGATCCATAAAGATACATTATAGAGCTTAAAAGTATGAAAAAGTAAGATACTAAGTAGATAAAACTTTTACCAAGTATAGCTCCATTTAAAGATAGTTTTGATGAGGCTTTAAACTTTAAAAGTTTTTTGTACTTAAACATTCTTCCAAAAGATATAGCGATAACTAAAACTACTAAAACTTGCCAAAGAGATGGTAAAAGTGCTGAAAAAAGAAAGATAAAATAATTTTTTTCACTATTGTAAAGTGGTGATATTTTCATGATTACTGGTTGCGCAAAAGATACACTTAACTCAGTTCTTGTACTTTTTGAAAGATTATTTAAAAAACTTACAAGTGCAGATGAGTTTAAAACACCCTGAGTTAAGGCAGAAGCTATATTTTTTCCAAGTAAGATATATTGGGAGTTTACAAAAGATGAAATTTTTGGTCTTACACCCAACTTTACATCTTTCTCAAAATTTTCAGGAATATACACAATAGCGTAAGCCTTAGAGCTATCTAGCAGATGTTTTGCTTCACCCATAGAGTCCAATTTATAATCTATGTTAAAAGCTGGTGTGTCATTTAGTGTTCTTGAGATTAGACGAGATAGTTTTGATTTATCTTGATCAACCATCACTATGGACATATCTTGAACTACACCCTTTTTTACAGTTGAACCCAACATAACAAAAAGCATCATAGGTACAACACTTAACATAATCTTTAGATACCATGAGTTTTTAATCTCACTAAGTTCATCTAAAAACGATATTTTAAAAGCTTCACCAAAATTCAAAATATTAACCTTAAGGTTCTAGTGTTAAAAGAACACTCATACCAACCCTAAGCCCATCTATAGGTTTTACAGGAAAAAGTTCAACCTCAAAAGATTTCATATCGTAAGATTTATTACCTTGAGTAGATTTCCAAGTTGCAAAATCACCTTGAACAGCTATATGTGTAACTTTAAACTCATACAAATCATCTCCAAGTGCAGGGATTTTCATCTTATATATATCTCCCTTTTTAACCTTTGATAAAACATCCTCTCTTATGTGAAAGATTGCCCAAGCATCATTCATATCTATAAGAGTTACAATAGGGAAACCAGTTGGTGCTAACTCCCCCTCATGGATTAAGATTTGCGAAACCTCACCATCATGGTAAGCATACTGTTTTGTCTCCTCTAAGTAAGACATAGCTTCATCAACCTTGCCTTTATAGATATTTTCCTGAGAAAGAGCTGCTTGTTTTAACTCAGACCTTGCACCCTCTTTTGCCATAACATACATCTGATGTGCAGCACTTTGAGTGTACTTACTAGCTTGCCATTTTGTGTAAACTTCATCTCTTTTTTGTTCTGGTACAACACCTTTTGTAAAAAGATTATTTACACGATTATATGTTTTTTGCATAAGTTCAGATGCAGCTTTTGCTTTTTGGTACTGATCAAAGGCAGCTTGTACTTGCTGTTTTCTAGCCCCAGCATTTGCCTCATCTTTTTTTGCAGAAGCTGCATTTTTAGCAGCAATTGCTTGTTTAACCTTTGCTTCAACCTCAGGGGAGTTTATAACAAAAATCAAATCCCCTTTTTTAACATCTTGCCCTTTTTTAACTAAAACATCAGCTATGCGTCCTGGTACTTTAGAACTTACAGAGTAAGATGAAGCATCTATCTCACCTTGTAAAACCTGAGGTTTAGGCTCATACGCCTCAAAAAACTCAAAAGATACAAAAGAGACTATCCCCAAAACCACTAAACTCAAAACACCACTTATAATTTTATTCATCTTTAACTCCAACTTTTTCTAATTCAAAAAACTTATCTATATCTCCACTTAAAGACAAAAGTTTAGATAACCTTTGTAAGTATGTGTATTGTGCATTTAATCTTTTTGTTTCTATTGACGCTAAAAACAAGTTAGCATCTACCACCTCTAAAGATGTGGAAAGACCCTCGCTAAAAGCTATATTTCTAAGTTTTTTGTTCTCTTTTGCTAACTCCAAAGAGCTTTGTAATGATTTATACTCATCTACAGCTTGAATCATCTCTTTATATACTTTATCTACCAATATACTCAAATCATTTTGCGCTTGATCAATAACTAGTTCACTTTGTCTTTTTAAAAGTCTTGCTGCTTCTAGTTTTTCACCTCTACCCGTTGAGTCTAAAAGAGTAAAACTCATCCTTGCACCAACTATATAGTCTGGTGTATATTTTGATATAAGTGAATCATCTTTATAGTAGGTAAAATTACCAAAAGCGACAAGCTTTGGCATATATGCACTTTGCTCAAAACTTACAAAAGCATCTGCTTGTTTGGTTTTTGAATCCAGATACTTCAAACCAGCAAAGTTACCCATCATCTTATGTTTAAAAAACTCTTCCTCTTCTAAATCTTCATTTATAAACATTTTTGAACTTGGAGTAAGCTCTAAATGTAAAGACTCACGCAGTGCATTTTGAGCCAATTCATACTGATTTTTTGCTTTTTTTGATTCTAAGATAGCATCTTCAAGTTTCACTTGAGAACTTAAAACCTCAACTCTAGCAAGTTGCCCCTCATCTTGCATACTTTTTGAGTGTTCATAATGCTCTCTTAAAGAGGTCTCAACCTCTTGCCTAGTTTCATAATAAGACTTAGCCATAACAACACCATAGTATCTCTTTACAAAGTTTAAAAATGTTTTGTATTCTAAAAGTTCAGCCTTAGCTTCAGCACTTTTTACAGCAGCTTTTTTTATATCTATAGCAGAAGATATTTTACCACCCATATAAAGTGGCATTAAAAAATTTACATTTCCAAGTAAAACATCTTGCTGGCTCAAATCTGTTTGATAAGCTTCTCTATCATTTGGTAAACCAAGTCCCACACCAGTAGGAGAGTTAACTATAGCCTCCAATGGATCTATATCTAAAGCATTAAAACCTATGGGCTTTTCTAAATGTGTATATGAAGCATTTAGTGTGATGGTAGGTAGATACAAAGAGGATGCCGCTTCTTTTAAAGATTCACTTCTTTTTATAGAACTTTTTGAAGCTTTTAATGAGCTAGAGTTATCTTTCATAAACTCCCAAGCACTTTTCATATCTATAGTGTTAGCATTTAGAGTTACACTTAAAACTAGTGCTAAAAAATATCTTTTTTTTATCAAGATTTTATCCTTATTCTTTGTGAGTGAGTTATAGCTACAGCCATTGCGTCAGTTATATCAAGAGGTTTTATATCTTTTTTTATCCCCAAAAGTCTTTTTACCATAAAAGCAACCTGCTCTTTTTGAGCCTTACCGTTACCAGTTATGGCTTGTTTTATTTGAAGTGGCGTGTACTCAGCAAACTGACCAAACTCTTGCAAGATTTTAAGCATTATAGCACCTCTCATCTGTGCTAGTTTCAAAACAGTTTGAGGATTATGTGCAAAAAAGATATCTTCCATAGCAACTTGATCAATAGAGTGAGTTGAGAAAAGTTCACCAAGACCCTCAGCCATTTGTGGAACTTGAAACTGCAAGTCCTCTTTTTTCATTTTTATTATTCCTGCATCAACTAAAGAGATTTTAGAGTTTTCTAATTTTATAACACTAAAGCCTAAGTTTCTTGTCCCAGGATCTATTCCAAGTATATTCATAATGCCATTATAGCAACTCTTTGAGAGTTTTTAACAACTCATCTTCATCTATAGGTTTAGATATATATCCATCAAAGCCATCATTTAAGTACTTTTGTTTATCTGTGCTTAAAGCGTTTGCAGTTAGCGCGACTATTTTAGCATCTTTAAAATTCTGTTTTATCTCTTTCATAGCTTCTATACCGTTTTTATTTGGCATATTTATATCCATTAAAACCAAGTCTATACTTGAGTTATATTTTTCAACAGCTATCTTTCCATCATCTGCAAACTCTAACTCTAACTCATAATCCTCTAACAACATCTTTACTAACATCTGGTTTGTTTTGTTATCTTCGGCAATTAAGATTTTTTGATTGTTAAAAGTAAAAATGTTCTCTACAATCTCATCATCTTGTTTAGTAGACTCTACATACTCTATATCAAAATAAAACTCACTACCCTCTCCTAGAGTAGATTTTACCTCTAACTTCGAGCCAAAAAGTTTTACTAACTTAGAGCTTATACTTAATCCCAAGCCTGAACCACCGTACTTCCTACTTATAGAGTTGTCTGCTTGACCAAACTCATCAAATATACGCTCTTGTGCCTCTTTAGAGATACCAACACCACTATCTTTCACACTGAAATATATTTTATTATCTTTTTTACTTACACTTAAAACTATATTTACCGAATCTTTTGAAAACTTTATAGCGTTTGAGATAAGGTTGTTTAAAATTTGGTTTAATCTTAAAAGATCTGATTTTATATATTGTGGTACATCTTCATCTATAAACAAAATAAAATCTAAACCCTTCTCCCTACAAACACCCTCATATAGTTTAGATAAGTTACTTAATTCATCATAAAAGTTTATATCTATAGACTCTAAAGTTATCTTGCTTGTCGAGATTTTGTTAAAATCCAATATATCGTTTATAACACCTAAAAGTTGGTTAGATGAACTTTTTATAATCCCCATCTTCTCTTTTTTATCTTGATCAGTTTCGTTTTTATCCAAGATATTTATATAACCTAAAATCGCATTTAGTGGTGTTCTTATCTCATGAGACATTGAGGATAAAAAGATATCTTTTGATTTGTTTGCTTCTTGCTCTTTTATAATAGTCTCTTTTAACTCCTCTTTTAAACGCAAAGAGTCATCGAGATTTTTAGATATTCTTTTTGCAGTTAAAGAGATAATAACTATATAAAAAATACTTACAGCACTAAAAATATGGTAAATTTTGCCATCATAGCTTAAAAAAACGATGATTAAAGGTGTAAATACAGATAAAATATAAGTAAGAAATACAGAAAATATAGCAGAATTACTCCCTGTAGAACCAGCAGCCATACCAATCAACATAGTAAATATAAACATCTGCGCTTCTAAATTATCTGGCATCATAAGGTAAGCCATGGAGCCCCAGATAATTGAAGATAACAACACACCTATATAAAGATGTTTAAAATAGTAATTATTTTTTTTATAATTAGTCAGTCCTGAAAAACCAAACAACACCCTGTTTTAAGCACTTTAAAGCCTATTGTTAGCTATAATTTCAACAATAAAAATAAGCTAAAAAGCATCAAACTCCTAAAATAGGACAATAATCTTGTCGAAAATAACACAGAAAAATCTCT
>WFNF01000071.1 GCA_015488775.1 Helicobacteraceae bacterium | reverse complement strand
TGCGAGTTTTTTTGCTGACATCTCATTTATAAGTGATATTTTTATATGATACTTAATCAAAAACAGCATAGCTTTTTTTAGTTTTGTTGGTATCTCAAAATCTATTCTACTCTCAACCAACTCAACTTTTTCATGTCCTGCTGAGTTTCCATACACTCTATAACAGTGTGGTTTTGCTATATCATGAAACAAAATACTAAGTTTTATAAGTGGTGAACTGTTTTGTGATAGTTTTAACATCTGCATTGTATGGATAAACACTGAGCCCTCAAGATGGTAGATTGAACCCTCTTTAAGTGTTGTAAGGGAGTAGATATTTGGAAATACAATATCTAAAACACCAAGTTCAAACATTGTTTCAAAAAATATATGACTCTCTTTTAACTTTAAAACTTTCTCTATCTCTTTATAAACTCTATCTTTTTGAAGTGACTTTAACTCATCTCTCATTTGATATACAAGAACTTTTGTACTATGGTGTATTTTCCATGATATACCAAAGGTTGCTCTAAATCTAGCAACTCTTAAAACACGCAAAGGGTCTTCTGTAAAAGCAGGAGATATATGTCTTAAAGTTTTTCTTTTTATATCATCTAAACCATTAAAAGGGTCAATATACCCTTTAACTTCTTGATCAAAAGCTATGGAGTTTATAGTTAAATCTCTTCTTGATAAATCATCCTCTAAAGTAACACCATTAGTGTTCATCTCAAAACCATTGTAGCCTTTAGCTATTTTTTTTTCTTGTCTTGCTAATGCTAGTTCGCTTCCATCTTCTCTTAAAAAAACAGAAAAATCTTTACCAACTTTTTTTAGATGTTTAAAATCTTCATCTTTATAGCCGACTGCAACATAATCTTTATCTTTGACTTCAAATCCTAAGATAGTATCACGAACAGCGCCACCAACAAGATAAATCTTTTTTCCTAGCATGGCTTTAAAATAGTTTCAAGTGCTTCAAGTGAACCTAAAGGGACACTAAAACCATAACTTTTATCTACTTGTGACTCTCTTGGATTTATTCTTATAAGTTTAGCGTTATCTAGTGTTTCAACCACATGCTCACTTTTATGTCTAATAGTTGGTATGGTTGTACCAGCACCAAGCTCAATAACTACAAGTTTTTGATTAGTAAATTGTAGTTTAGCAAGCCAAACATGAAAGCTATCCTCTTGATCTTCAACTCTATCTTCAAGAAAAGTATTATCACCAAACATCAATATATTTGGTCTTAAAACACTTTGACACTCTTTACAATGTGGTATCTCTAAGGCTTTGAACTGATCAATATCTACATCTATATCTTTATCTTCAGCTTCAAATATCTCGCTTTCACACTCAACATTGCTACATTGCCAATGTAGTATAGAACCATGAACCTCAGCAATTTTATCTTCATCAAAACCAGCTTTTTGAAACTGTCCATCAACATTTGATGTTAAGATAAAATAGTTGTCATTTTTAGATTCAACTAAATCTTTTAGAAGTTTAAATCCACAATGTGGAGTTGTATCTCTATATAGATTAAATCTATGCCCATAAAATGCCCAAGCTAAAGCTGGGTCTTTTTCAAACCATTGAGGGTTAGCCATATCTTCAAAACTTAATCCAAGTTTTTCAACAACAGGATAAGACTTCCAAAATCCACTTGTCCCTCTAAAATCTGGTAAACCACTATCCACACCCATACCAGCACCAGCGGTAATTAAAATAGCATCAGCATCATCAATAGATTTTTTAATCTCTTCTAAAAGTTCATTGTCAATCATCAAGGTTTCCTAATTTTTTATAATCTTAACATAGTTTTATTGTTTTTAGGTGTGATATATATCAAGTTTTATTATTTTTTTTATTATTTGTGATAAAGTGTAAAGTTTAATTTTATGAATGTGCCTTGTGTGCAATGATAGATGCATCCTTTAGTTTTCTATTTCATAATTTGAGTTTAAGGAGTAGTATTTTGATATATTTGATTTTAGTTTAACATAAAGTCAATAGAGCATCTTGCCTTTTGGAGTTAACTTCTCAAAGGGCAGATGAGTTAGAAGATTTAAATTATTAGCTTATGATGCACCTAAAATACGACCAGGTGCTCCATTAGTCCCATTTTCACTATGACATCTGTTACAATCTCTTTGTGTTGAAGCTTTGTGAAGTGTTTTTGAAGTGTTGATCACTTTTTTGTTTTTATCTTTTATTTTTATCATAAATTTATCGCTATCTTTTAACGAAGCTTTACTTGTTTTGGCATAAAAATCGTTTTGACCTTTACTTGAACTTCGAACTCTAGTTATAACAGAGATGATTGAACCATCAGATTTGATAAGTTCAACTGTGTATCCACTTAAATCTTTATAATATTTACCATTTGGTGTATGTATATATGAAAATAGTGTGCCACCAAAAGCTACTATATCTTCACCTTCCCAGTCATTATGACAGGTTATACAAGCCTTTCCTTGAATAATCCCAGCTCCATCTTTATGTTTTACACTAAAAGAGTTAAGTTGTGATGATGGTTTGGTATAGCCAGGTAAAACAACACTATTGCTTGTATTTTTATCTGATGTACTTGTATATACTTCTATAGCTCCATCTTTTATCCAAGCATATATTAGATTATAATCATTACTATTTTTTGCTATAACTTCACCACCACCATGAGATATAGTCTTTGTCATTTTTTGTAGTAAACGAGATGATTCAACATCGCTTGTATCAACAAGATTTACAACATTATTATACTGTTCACTTTGGCTAAGATGTTCATAATTATCACCTAAAGTAAAATCTCCACTAGTTCCATGACAACCCAAACATTTGCTATTTAAAATTGTAAGTACTTCGCTAAAGGATGCAGATTTGTTTGTAGAGTTTAAATCGGTGCTATTTTTAGAATTTTGTTCTTTCTTTGTAGTGTCTAAAGCTAGTTGCTCATTTGGATTATAATCTTGTTGACATGCAGTAAAAAGTAGAATGCTTAGTAAAATAATCTTTTTCATTTTTATCCTTTGAGTGACAATTATATCAAAAGCGTATTATACATATCATAAAAATGAATTTTAATTTAGAGGTGCCCTTTAGTGTAAGTAAACAATTTTTTTGATAAAATACAAGAAAGGATATAATAATGAGCGCACATAAACATAAAGAACATTTAGAAAAAATCAAAGATGCTATTGGTAATACTAAGGAGCTAGATGAGTCTCAAAAGAGTTCAAGTATAAAGTTGATTGAAGAGTGGTATGTTGAAGATAAGGCTATGGGATCATTAAAAAATGAGTTAGTTAAAGAGAGTATTTTTTTTGAAACACTTTTCTCTGAACTTGGTTTAAACTAAAGGCTAAAAGATGGATGCAACACAAAAAGATTTACAAAATCGTAAAAGTGAGATTGAAAAAGAGTTAGAACTTCTTTTTACAACAAACCTAAAAATTGTTGATTGGGATGTTCCAGAACCAGATGAAAAAGAGGCAGCAAAAATATTATGGGATATTTTAAATAATAAGCTTCAAGAGATAAAAAAACATTTAGATTAAAATTTTAAACTTTTACTTATTATGGTTATGATTTGGTTACAACACTCTGATAAAAATGATTGTATAATTATGTATTGTTAATTATTAACATATATATCAAAAGGAGTCTATATGGCTAAAGTATTAAAGAAAAAAGCAGTAAAAAAAGTTGCTAAAAAGAGTGTTAAAAAAGCAGTTTCTAAAAAAACTGTAGCTAAGAAAACAAAAAAGAAGTTAGTTAAAAAAATTGTTAAAACATTAACAAAGAAAAAACTAACTAAACCTAAGTCAGCTAAAAAGTTAGCTAAAAAAATCATTAAAAAATCTGCTAAGCCTGTAACAAAAAAAACAGTTAAAAAGTAGTTTTATCAGCCTTAGGCTGATATCTCTTTTATAGCCTTAGCTACATCACCAAGGCAACATCCACCACTTGGATTTAGAGTTTCACATGAACAACCTTGAGTTTTCATTTTTGTTTTTATATCTTCAAGAACAGTAGTTGTACCTTTCTCTTTTATATCTTTATAAATCTTCTCTTTAGAGTAATCAAAACAGTAACAAAGAGTAGCTGGTGATGCCTTATCTTTTAGTCCAACAACTACACTTAAATCATCTTGAGTAAGTATAGTTTTATCTCTAAAGTAAACAGTAGAGCAGGTTGGTGTTTTACAATAGTAAAAACCATCAAAACTCTCAAGAGAAGACTTTGTTTCATCTTTAAGAAGCGAATCAAGAGTTTTAGCTAAAACAGCTTTTGCTTTTTGCTTACACTGTGGACACTCCATTTTACCTTTAGGTGCTGGTGTACAACATCCACTATTTGTATCACAAGAGCTTGTTTGCTCCTCTTTTTTTGTAAAAAACTGCATATCTTACTCCTTTTTAGTTCCACATTTTCCAGCGCCACATCTACCTGCACCACACTTGCCACCACCACATTTTGAGCTAGTTTGCTTTTTCATATCTTTATGTTTATCAAGTTTTATACCCTCAACCTTATGACTTCCATCTTTATCAACATAGCTTACAGGTTTATAACCAGTAGTTCCAATAGCTTTCATAATACTTTTAGAATCTGTTTTACTTTGATCAAACTCAACAACTGCATTTTTATTATCTACTGAAGCTTTGATGTAAGTTACACCATCTACATCATTAGCTACTTTTTCAACTGTTGCTTCACAAGCCTTACAAGTCATACCCTCAATATTTATGCTTATCTTTTTTAATTGAGATTTATCTACATAAACAACTTTAGGTTTGTCACTTTTTATAAGAGAATCTCCCCAATATGGAAAACTTAACATTAAAGCAGAAAAAATTGTAACTATGGCTAAAAATGTTTTAGTATGCCAAAAAGAGATTTTACCATTTTCATCTGGATCACAAGCACACTCAATATCATCTTTTTTTGGTTTTAGTTTATCCCACCAAGCATAAATCAAAATCAATATAGTTAAAACTACCAAATAATCTCTTGCTGGTTCTATCCAAGAGAAAGTTGATGCCATACCAGTTGAACCAGCTAAAACTGCTACAACAGGTGTGATACAACATAAAGACGCACCAAAAGCACTTACTAAACTTGTCAATATTTTTTTATCTATCATGAGTTATCCTTCAATAATCTTACTTATAGACTCTTTCATCTCACCTCTAAGTGAGTAAAAAACTGTCATTCCATCTCTTTTACTATCTAAAATAGCACCATCTTTTAATTTACGAAGATGTTGAGAAATAGGGGATTGCTTCATTTTTAAAACATCACTAAGATCACAAACACACATCTTTTCAAAGTGCAAAAAAAGTTTGACTATCTTTAATCTAACACTATTTCCAAGAAGTAGAAATATTTTAGATTTTTCATCTAAAAGTATCTCCTCATTTTTAAGAAGATTTTGAGCGTTAGATATTAAACTATTGTCTATCTCAACCCTACAACATGAGTTTAAACTATCCATTGTTTAACCTTTTATAAGTATATTAGAATATTCTAATATAGTCTTTATTAAAAAGCAATGTTCTACTTAGATAGTTTTTAAAATTTAGGTTTTTTTAAGAAGAGAATCTATTTTATTGTAGGTAAGTTCTGCTCCATCTTTGTTACTATGAAGTTGATGTAGATGATTAAGTGAACTTTGTATAAGAGTACTATTTAGCACAGTTTCTAAAGCAGAATCCATTGAGTGCATATCTAAGTTATGCTTGTTGTATTTAAAGTTTATACCAATGTTTTTGTACTCAACAAGTTTTGCGTTATACTCTTGTTCTGCTCCAAATGGAAACACAAGTAGAGGTGTTTTTGTAATCATCGCTTCATTTATACTATTTTTACCACCATGAGTTATAAATATATCTGCTTGGTTTAAAATGTTTAACTGATCAAGAAATGGGTATATCTTAACATTATCAGCAAATTTTGTTTTTTGTAATTTAGCATAAGAATCCCCAGCACTAACTACAACATCATAAGTTGATGTATCAATACTTTTTATAATTTTAGTAAATAATTTATACTCTTTTGTAAAAACTGTTCCAAACGAGAGATATATTAGCTTTTTATCTGATGTTTTATGTTTCTGATCAAGAACTTTTCTTGAGTAGATACTAGGTGCTGTAAAACATACATTTGAGGGTAAGTTTCCTCTTTTATATTCAAACTCCTTTACCGAGTTTATAATATTTAAAAAATCCGAATTTGCTTGAGTAAAAAAATTCATCTGACTTATATCTTTATATTTAGATTTTATACTTGATTCTAGTTTATCTAAAGTTGCTTTTATACGTGTATATTCATCTTTGTTTATATCTCCATAAGTAGCATCACTTCCCAATATAGGTATATCCTTTTCATAAAAAGTTAATCCACTATGATATATAGCAACTCTTGGAATATTTAGCTTCTTGCTAAGTATAACAGCAGGGATAAAAGTATAATCATATATGATTAAATCATAACTCTCTTTTTCAATCTCTTTTGCTATATACTCAGCATAATACTCAGCACCTGAACTTAGAACTTTAAAAGCCATTATAAGCTCAGATATACCACTTTTAAAAGGTAAAAGTAAACCTAATGCTATCTGTTTAAACGATATAGGTATAAGTTTGTAGTTTATGGAATGTTTATCTAAAGTGTAGTTAATGTTCAAAGATGGGTTGTTTAAAGCTTTTTGTACATAAGCATTTGTAATCCCTGGTAACATAAATTTTACTGTATGATTTTTATCAATATACTTTTGAGCTAGGGAGATTAAAAAATTTGTATGACCAACTGAGGGATTACTTAAAAACAAAACATTTAGCTTTTTATTCATTTTATGCTCACTATATTTTTTTTTGTTACTATAATTATTGAAATTTTACTTATTCATGAGATAGATGCAAAGCACACCTATAAGCACTAGCAAAAGCAAAATGTAGGTTGTACCCACCTCTTTTGCCTGTTATATCTAAAACTTCACCTAGAAAGAAAAGGTTGTTAACTTTTTTGCTCATCATTGTAATATTGTCTATCTCATCCACATTAACACCACCAGCGACAACTTCTGCATGTTTGTAACCATTGTGATCTATTATACTGTACTCTTTGTTTTTTAGAAGTCTTATAATATCTTCTATTTGTTTGTTATTTAGAGATGAAGTTTTTATATCTAAGTCTATGTTTAATGTTTTTAAGATGTCTTTAGATATTTTTGTGTTTAAAAATCCACAAAGTAGGGTGAGTATAGATATGTTTTGCTTTTTAAAAGAGTGTATATGTTTTAGTATCTGATCAGAACTTATGTTTGGAATTAAATCTAAAGATAATTTTATTTTTTCATTATTAAGTAAAGCTTTTGTGACATAGTAAGATATATCAAAGATTCCAAAACCAGATAGTCCGTATTTTGTAAAGAGTGTGTCTGCTTTTAAACTTTTGATTTTTTTATTGTCTATATAAAGTGTAATTTGTGCAGATGTTTTTGCCCCATGAAGTTGTTTAGGGATAATCTCTTTTGTAACTAAACCAACTAAGGTTGGATGTAAAGGTTTTATAGTGTGTTTAAAACTTTTAGCAAAATTATAACCATCTTCACTTGCACCTAGTTGTGGGTAAGCGATTGAACCAGTTGCTATGATTGTATGAGTGAAGTTTTTATATTCTTTGTTTGATGTTTTTATAGTAAAGGTGTCTTGATGCTTTTTTATATCTAAGACTTTAGTTTCTAAAAGTACATTTATGCCTAAAGTATCTACTTGAGCATTTAAAACGCTCATAACACTTTTTGCTTCATTAGATGCTGGGTAAACTTTAAAATCCTCTTTTATATCTAAAAAAAGACCAAAAGAGTTAAAAATCTCCTCTAGTTTTTTAAAATCAAAACTTTTTATAATCTCTTCAACAAAATCTTGATTTGTATAAAAACTGTTTTTATCTATATTTGATGATGCTATGTTACATCTGCCATTACCAGATGCTAAGATTTTTTTACCTAAAGCATCATTGTTTTCAAATATAGTAACTTTATAATTTTTTTTACTTAAAAATATCCCAGCCAATATACCAGAAGCACCACCACCAATTATAGCTATATTTTTAATAAGACTCACCTAAGTCAAACATCTCTTTTTTAAACTCTATAACTTTATTTCTACCACTATCTTTTGCAACATAAAGAGCAGTATCTGCAAATTTTATAACTTTCCATATACTGTCTGCATCCTCTGGTAGATGAGCAACACCTATACTTATAGTTTTACTTATACTTTCATGAGAATTTATAGAGAAACTTCTAGCTTGGAAACTTGCTCTGATTTTCTCTGCAATCTCTAATGCTTTTTTAACACTTGGATTGTGTAGTAAAATTATAAACTCTTCACCACCATAACGTATAGCCATATCTATCTCTCTTATGTTAGATATAAGTGTTTCAGATAAACCTTTTATGATTATATCTCCAACATCATGTCCATGTGTGTCATTAACCATCTTGAAAAAATCAATATCTATCATTAAAACTGAGTATCTAATGTTAGACTTTACTGCTTGAACCATAGTTGAGTCTATATATTCTTCTAAAAAGCGTCTATTGTAAAGTCCTGTCATCCCATCTCTTAGTGATGAATCTTTTAGTTTATCCATAAGGATTCTTGATTCTATTACAGGTTTTGCAGCTTCAAAATAGTTTCTAATGCTACTTATGTTTTGATTTATATCATTTATTTTATCTTCTGTTTTTGCAGAGATTGAAAGGTTTAAAGATACATCTTCATTTATATTGAAGTTTATACATATATATTTCATATCTTGTTTTGTACAGTTTTCACATAGATTTGGAAAATCTGTAGATATTACATCAGAATTTGTTCTTTGTGTTCTACATCTATTTGTATCATGTATGGTTGATTCATCACAAAAACTTTCACCCTCACTTATGTAAAGTAAAACTCTTGTATTTGTAACTTTATCAACCTCATAAAGTGCAAAGTGTTCTATCTCAAACTTATGAGATATAACATAAACTAAACGGTTGTAAAGAGCAGAACGTGATGGGTCAAGCTCTATAGTATGTTTAAATTTATAAACATCTGCAAGTTCATGAATAATTGCCTTTGCTTCATACAGTGGGTCTGAACAAGAAAGATTGGCTCTTGAAACAAAGGTATTAAGATTGTTTTTAAGTTCACCAAATGTCTCTTGCATCTTTTGAAAAAGGTTATTTATTTGCTCCACAACTAAAGCACCATCCCCTTTGATGTTAGAGTTTATTTTATGTGTAAAGTCTCCAGTGTGAGCTTTTTTAATCATAGTTAAAAGATCTTCAAAAAGACCCATATAAGGCTTAATATAATATCTAGTAACCCCAAGAGCAATAATAATAAAAACAAGATTTAGAAGAAAGATTCTAAGTATAGTGTATGCACCAGCTTCTCTAACAGAAGATATATCTAACTCCATACTAACAGCGCCTAAAACAGTTCCCTCTGCTACATTATGACAAGAGGTACAATCTGGAGTATCGTAAGATGAAGCTATAAATGGAACTGTAACTCTTAAGTGAGCACCATTTGCTTCCTCAACAAATTTTTGCACCATCTTTCCAGTTTTTATAACCTCTTTATCTATAGTATCTCTTAAAACCTCATTTTTAAACCCTTGACCATACTGCTTTCTTACTGCGTCACTTCTAACTATCCAAAGGTCTTCTATATCTTTAACATTAGATAGATTTTTAATAAAATCAGCTCTTTTATCCATAATACCATTTACCATATGGGATGTTAAACCATCTCTAACAACTTTTGCTATTAGTTTTGATTTTTCTATTGAGTTCTTTAGAGCATAATCTCTGAAGTTTAGTCCAATGTTTATGATAGTTGCAGCAGCTAAAGATATTAACATCAATGCCACAATAATAAGTATTTTTTTATTTGTATTCATAATAAATCTTTATATATAGTTTTCCCTAAGAGTATCAAAATATTTGTTAACATAGTGTAAATATGAAAAAATAAAAGATATTTTGTTTTTTGGATGTTACTGTTTTTAATTATTAAGTAAATCTAAAATCATTTTAGTGTTATCACACATATTAGCATCTTTTTCAATTAAAAAATTATCTCTTACTCTTTTTTTAGTTGAATGAATTTTTGCTGTAGCGATGTTTATATTGTTTTTATCAAACTGAGAAACTATATATGCTAGTAAACCCTTTTGATTACTTGTAAAAACTTTCAGTTCAGCAAAACTTTTTGAATGTTCGCAATCTAGGCTTAGCTCATTGTTTTTGATATTTGGTTTTTTTAACTCTATAGTTGAGTTCATATTGAAAGAGTCTTTTATGATGTGATCAAAGGTTTCATAAGTATCTGTAAAGTTAACATTAACAAACTCTATCTTAAAGTACTTTACATCATCAAATAATGTAAATATTTCCATAGAAACTACATCCAAATAAGAGAGCTTTCCAAGAAGATAACCAAGGTTTAATGGAGTTTTTCTAAATATCTCTATTTTTAATGTTCCATTATTTGATATAGTGTAATCATAATCTTTTACACTTTTTGCACTTTGTGAAATAGCAAAAATATCTTCTATTGAATTTTTAAAATAAAAAAGATTAGATTCTATAGATAAAACTTTTTTCTGCATAGTTCTGTTTAAAAGTTGAAAAGATGGTGATTTTTGTATTTTTTTCTCTATACTTAATCTTTTTGAAGCATCAGATATTCTATCTTCTTGATCAATAACCTCTAATGAATAATCATATAGTTCTTGAAGTAGTCTTTCATTAAAAGAGTTATATATATTTTCTCCAACTCCATTTATATCTGCGTAAGTTAAAACATAAAGCATTTTTAGATTTTTAAGATCTTTTATTTGAGACATAAACTTGTAAAGTGTTTTTTCAGAGTGTATGTTTTCTCTAAAAGCTATATTGCTCATCAATGTATGATGTTTTACAAGTAGCATTCCAATCTCTTGCTCCTCATCAGAGAAATTTAGTATTTTTAGGTAAGAGCTTATGATTTTTACACCAACCGCTGAGTGATCTTGTTGTCTTCCTTTACCTGTATCATGAAGTAAAATAACTATTTTTAAAAACACTTTATCTTTAGCAGACATAGATAGATAAATATCTTTTATATGTCTATTTTGTATGTTTTCTAATGCATTTAAACACTCAACACTGTGCATATCGACAGAAAAACTATGATACCCATCAAATTGTGGTAGGTGTTGCACTTTTTTAAAAGATGGTATTAGAGTATGTAAAACATCTGCTTCATAAAAAAGTTTTATATATTGGTAAGAAAACTCTTTTGCAAATATCTCTAAAAGTAGTTCATTAAATAACTGATGTGTTTCGTATTTGAAATTTGCTTTATTTAAAACATATAAGATAGATTCATCAAACACTATCTTTTGATCAGGCAGTTTTGAAAATATATCTAAGATATCTTCAAAATATATATCTTTTGATTTAAAAGATGTATATATAGTGTTGTCACAAAAATAGTAGTTTTTTTCTAGTTTGTGTTTTTTTAGTTTACTTATATTTGAATTATTAAAAAGATAAACTCTTTGTAGTCTTTTAACATTTATTTTTGAAAATAGATTTATAGTTTGTGTTGCACCAAGAAGTTTTGTAACAAACTTCATATGATCATTAAAACCAAGAAGCTCAGAAATCTCAGGTATATACTCTAAAGATAGTTTGTCTTGTTGTTTTGATGTAACTATATGTAGGGCTGAACGAACTCTAAAGATTAACTCTAAAGATGATCTGTACTCTTTGTAACTCTCTTCACTATAAAACTTTGGAGCTAAATCTTTTAGTTGTTTTGAGCCATTTGCAATTAAATTAACCCAATAAAGCAGATTTGAGTCTCTAAGACCACCAACCCCCTCTTTTATTTGAGGTTGCATAGAAAAAGGGTTTTTAGCTTGTCTTGTATGTGCTTCAGAGATTTTTGATTCTATGTATTCTAAGGGTTTATGGTGACGTATCTTTTCTATCTCTCTTGTTGTATTTTGCCAAGTAAAGGTGCTACCAAAGATATATCTCATCTCCAAAAGAGCAGTTTTAATGGTAATATCTTCATTTGAAGCTTTAAAAAGATCTTTTATCTCATGAACTCTATGACCTAGTTTAAAGCCAGAATCCCAAGCTAGATATAAAAATCGCTCTATTATGGCATTTGTATTGTAACCCTCTATCTCTTCATATACTATAAGAAGGTCTATGTCTGAATGTACACATAACTGTTCTCTGCCATAAGAGCCTAAAGCAACTAAGGTTATAGGTATGCTTCCTCTCATTGGTAGGTATATACCAAAGATTTTTCGCAGAATCGATTTAAACATAAGTGTTATAAGTTTATCTATCTCTCTTGTATGTTTAACTAAAAAATCTTTACCTTGGTTTTGCTCAAATGTTTCATGTATTGAGTTGTTGTAATCTTTTATATATTTTTTGAAAATTTTGGATATTTCAAAATCACTTGCATTTGATTCTAACATCTCTTCTATAGTATTATTTATATTCATACTCTAATTTTACCTTATTAGATTTACATCTGCTATAATGCCATAAAAAATTTGAGAATTTATATGAATATTGTAGAAAAAATAGAAAATGGTGAGAGACTTAGTTTTGATGAGGCATTAAGTCTTTATGATATGGATCTTTATGAACTTGGTGAATTGGCAAGTAAAAAAAGGGAAAAACTTCATCAAAGAAAAACTTACTTCAATATAAACCGTCACATAAACCCAACAAATGTTTGTAAAGATATATGTAAGTTTTGTGCTTACTCTGCAAGTAGAAAAAACCCACTTCAATACACTATGACACATGATGAGATTTTAACTACAGTAAATGACGCAGTTACTAGAGATATAAAAGAGGTACACATAGTTTCAGCTCATAATCCCCAAACAGGGCTTGAATGGTATCTTGAAATTTTTAAAAAAATAAAGCAAAAACATCCACATATACATATAAAAGCATTAACAGCAGCAGAGATACACTTTTTAAGTGAAGAGTATAACAAATCTTGGGAAGAGATTATGGATCTTATGATTGAGTATGGTGTTGACTCTATCCCTGGTGGTGGAGCTGAGATTTTTGATGAGGGTGTTCGTGACTTTATATGTAAGGGTAAGGTTAACTCACAACAGTGGCTAGATATCCATAAGCTATGGCATCAAAAGGGTATGGAGTCTAATGTAACTATGCTTTTTGGTCATGTTGAAAAGAGAGAACATAGAATAGACCATATGTTTAGAATTAGAGGTTTACAAGATGAAACAGGTGGATTTAATTGTTTTATCCCTTTAGTTTATCAAAAAGAGAACAATTATCTAAAGGTTGAAAATTTTATAACTGCAAATGAGATACTAAAAACATTCGCTATAAGCAGAATAGTTTTAGATAATGTTCCAAACTTAAAAGCTTACTGGGTTACTTCAACTGTCAACTTAGCACTTTTAGCGCAAGAGTTTGGTGCAAATGATTTGGATGGAACTATAGAGAAAGAGACTATAAACTCAGCAGCAGGCGCAAAAAGTGCAAATGGTATAGCACTAAAAGATTTTGTTGAACTGATCAAAGATACTAAATTTATACCAGTTGAGAGAGATAGTGTTTATAATGAGATAAAAGTTTGGTAAAACGTGTCTTTTAAAGTAAGCGTAGTTATCCCAACTTATAACCGCTCAAAACTTGTTTGTGAAGCTATAGAGTCTGTTTTAGCTCAGACATATAAAGCAGATGAGATTATAGTTGTTGATGATGGTTCTACAGATAACACAAAAGATGTGATTAGTGAACTTTATGGTGATGTTATAGTTATAAGACAAAAAAACATGGGTGTAAGTTCTGCTAGAAATAATGGAGTTTATGCAAGCTCAAATAATTTAGTAGCTTTTTTAGACTCTGATGACACTTGGCACAAAGATAAGTTAAAACATCAACTAAAATTACATAAAGAGTGCAAAGCTAGTTTTACTGATGAGGTATGGATAAAAGATAATAATAAAATAAATATACCAAAAAAGTTTGATAAAACAAATGGTTTATATGAAAAGTCTTTAAATTACTGTTTAATAGCTCCATCATCTGTAATCATAGAAAAAACACTTTTTTTAAGACTTGGTGAGTTTGACGAATCATTAAAAGTTTGTGAGGATTATGATCTTTGGCTTAGGGTATTTAAAGAATCAAAATTTTGTTTTTGCAATGAAAAACTACTCAACAAGAGATCAATCTCATCTGATCAGTTATCTTTTAATAATGATAATTTAGATAAGTATCATATACAAAGTTTAGAAAAGTTATATGATAGGTACGGGGATGTTGATTTTTTAGAAACTCTAAAAACAAAATATACAAATCAAATCAAAAAAGCTACAAAACATAACAATATGGAAGAGGCTTTTCATTTTGAGCAAAAATTAAAAGAATTATAAAAAAAAGATTTAAGTAAATTTTAAAATCTTGCTCTTGTTTTTTCATAGTATAACCCCTCTATGAAATTAACAGATATAAAACTAACTACACCATATTTAAAATTAAATGATATTTTTTACCATAAGGTAAACCCAACACCACTTAGTGATGCTAAACTTATTAGCTTCAATCAAAAAGCATTAGAACTTCTAAACATAGATGAAAAAGAGTTTGATCAAGATGAGCTTGTAAAATTAATAAATGGAGAAAAACTTTTTGATGGTTCAACACCATATGCTATGTGTTACGCTGGACATCAGTTTGGGCATTTTGTACCTAGACTTGGAGATGGCAGAGCTATAAACTTTGGATCTTACAATGGGATAAATCTACAAACAAAAGGTTCAGGGGAGACACTTTACTCAAGAAATGGAGATGGTAGAGCAGTTTTACGCTCATCCATAAGAGAGTATCTTTTAAGTGAGCTGATGCACTCTTTAGGTATCCCTAGTTCACGCTCTTTAGCTCTTGTAGGTTCATCAACAGATGTTTATAGAGAAAGTGTTGAGAGTGGTGCTATAGTGATGCGTTTAAGTAGTTCTTGGGTTAGATTTGGAACTTTTGAATATTTTTATTATAGCCATCAGTATGAGAAACTTGAAACCTTAGCCGATTATGTGATAGAGGAGTCATACGCTCACCTTAAAGATGTGGATGATAGATACTTTTTGATGTATGAGGCTCTTGTTGAAAAAACAGCTCATCTTATGGCGTTTTGGCAAAGTGTAGGTTTTAATCATGGAGTTATGAATACAGACAACATGTCTATAGAAGCCTTAACCATAGATTATGGTCCATTTGCATTTTTAGATGATTATGAGTTTAATTATATATGTAACCATACAGATGTTGAGGGTAGATACTCATTTTCAAACCAACCACCTGTTGCTAGGTGGAATTTATCTATGCTTGCTATAGCTCTATCTCCTATAGTTAATTTTGATAAAATGAAAAACTCTTATGAAAAGTTTTCATCTATATTTGCCTCAAAGTTTATGGAACTTATGTTAAAAAAGCTTGGACTTGAAAAAGAGGAGGAGGGTGACACAAAGTTGATCAACTCTCTTTTTACTTCACTTCAAGATAGTGGGGTAGATTATACATTATTTTTTAGGAGATTAAGTAGATTTGATGATGATACAAAAATATTGGAAGATATTTGTGTTAATCCTGAGGGTATAAAGTTATGGATTCGTGATTATAAAGAAAGATTAGATAAAAACAGTATAAGTTCTGATCAAAGAGCTAATAGGATGTTAAAAATAAATCCAAAGTATGTTCTTAAAAATTATATTTTACAAGAGGCGATAGATAGTGCCCAAGATGGAGATTTTTCTTTAGTAAATGAACTGTTAAACATAGCTCAAAACCCTTATGATGAACATGTTGCTTTTGAGAAATACTCAAAAGCAACACCAAATATTTTTAAAAATAAAAAGTTGTCTTGCTCATCATAAAACACAAGTTTTAAAATTGAACTTGAGTTGTTATCATAAATGCTGTTGAATTAGCTTTTGCGTCTATAGCTGTTTGTGAATCATCATAAGTTAAAATATTTGCAACCCATTGAACATTTTTATTTTGCTCATACGCTGCACCTGCGTAGTATGTTCTTTTGTGAGCGCCATTTCTTTCAGCTTTCCAATCATCAAAACGTACTATTAAACGGTACTCATTATCTTTTCCAAGTCTATAAACTGCGTGAGTGTTAAAACCACTTCCAGCTTTAGAGTAGATATCTGGAGTATCTAAAGTGTTTTGAGAGTAAACATACTGAGCAGCTATCATAAAACTTGGGTAGTTAAGAACTGTATGTAGTCCAGCCCAAATTAGGTCAGTTTGTTGCCCTGTTGGTTTATCAAGATATTTTGCATTCTGAACATTATATTGTCCATAAAATGAAGCATCAAAGTAAGTTTCTTTAGCTTGTGCATCTTTTTTATGTTTTCCAAAAAGGTGAGCAGTTGCTCTCCACTCTAAAGATACACCAGCACCATCTTCAACATTATGGTAACCCTCACCAGTAAATACACCAACTTCACTAGTAAAGTATTCAGTTTTTGTTTTAAGGTTAAATCCTACATCAGCAGAGTTTGAAAGTTTTGCAGAGTTTGGCGCTTCAACAAAAACCCAGTGAGTATCACGGTAGAACCATGAGTTATGCTCTTCATAATCTATCCAAGGTCTGTGAGCTATACCAAGCTCAACTCCTGTAAAAGGTAAAATGTTATTTAAATATAGGTAAGCATATTTAAAACGCACATTATAATCACCAGCATTTGCACCACTTGTAGCATGCTCCATATCTAAAGTTACACGGTAGTAAGATTTAGGATCATCTAAAAGGTAAGCCTTAACTTGAACGTATGAACGTCTCATCTCAAAAACATCTGTACTATCAACTGCTGTATCTTTAAACTCTGTATGGGTAAAACCAAGGTAAGTTAATCCAGAAAATTTTAATTTATCTGCTTTAGAGTACCAGCTTACTGGTGCTTTTGCAACTTTTTTAATCTCATTTGTACTATCTTGTGCACTAAGTGGAGTTAGCATTAAAGCTGTACTTGCTAATGTTAAAAATAACTTTTTCATCAATATCCTTAAAAATTATAGCATCGCTATTTGATGTGCGAATTATAAAACAATTTGGTTACATAAAGGTTACAAAGTAGTTACAATGAAATAAAAAAAATTATTCTTACATATATATAGAAATTTTTATATGAAAATAATTAGTGTTAGATCGATTTTTTTTCTTTGTAACATTTGTGTAACATTTATAGATTATCATTCCACAATTAATTTTTAAAGGCTTGAAATGTTTTCAACTAAAGAGAACCGTATCGCACTTGGTGTTTTTGTTTTATCTATCGCTATTTTTTTAGCATGGGGTAGTAGTTATATAGCTGATGGGTCTTATGGGTATTTTATACTTGCTTCAGCTTTTGGTCTATTTATGGCATTCAATATTGGTGGAAATGATGTTGCTAACTCATTTGGTACAAGTGTTGGTGCAAAAACATTAACTATTAAACAAGCTTTAATAATTGCAGCAGTTTTTGAAATCTCTGGAGCAATGTTAGCTGGTGGTGAAGTTACAAAGACAATTAGAAAAGGTATCGTTAACCTTGATGCTTACTCTTTTGACCCAATGTTATTTGTATTTGTGATGATGGGAGCTCTTCTTGCAGCTGGTTCATGGTTGCTTTTTGCTTCTAAAAGAGGTTTACCTGTTTCAACTACTCACTCTATTGTTGGTGGTATTGTTGGTGCTTCTCTTGCTCTTGGAGCGGTTGTAAGTATTGGTGATCAAAGTTCTTTAGATATGGTTAACTGGGCAAAAATAAGAATGATTGTAGCATCTTGGGTACTTTCTCCTTTACTTGGTGGTTTACTTTCATATGGAATTTACTGGTACCTTAAAAAGTATATATTAGATTATAATGAAACTATTGAACTACAGTATGTAGATGCAAAGGCAAAAGTTTCACAAATTAAAGAGAAGCTTCATGATTCAAGTTTAAGTGAAGATGAAAAAGTATCTTTAACTACTGAGTTAGAATCAACTCAAAAACTAACTAAAAAATCAAATGCATTTAAAGCTATAAGAAAACATGTTCCAATTGTAACTGCTTTTGCAACTTCAATAATTACAGGTATGTTGTTGTTTAAGGGTCTAAAAAAGTTACATTTTGACTTAAGCATGGTAGATGTACTTCTAATCCTTGTTGCTTTTTCAACTCTTGCTTACGCTTTTTCTTTTGCAATTGTAAAAATTATGAAAAAAGATACTCCTAAAAAAGCTACTATTAGAGTATTTAGTATATTACAAATATTTACTGCTTCTGCTTTTGCATTCTCTCATGGTGCAAATGATATAGCAAATGCTATAGCACCTTTTGCAGCTATATTAGACATCTTATCTACTGGTGAGATGAATTCTAAAGCTCCTGTTCCTGCCATTGCAATGTTTACTTTTGGTGTTGCTTTAATTGTTGGATTATGGTTCATAGGTAAAGAGGTTATCGCTACTGTTGGTTCACGTTTAGCTGAAATATTCCCAGTAACTGGTTTTGCAGCAGAACTTGCAGCATCAGCAGTTATCTTAGCTGCTACTAAGCTTGGTATCCCTGTTAGTTCTACTCATATTTTGATTGGTGCAGTACTTGGTATAGGTATCTTAAATAAAGATGCAAACTGGAAACTTATGAAACCAATTGCTATGGCATGGGTTATTACCTTACCAGCTGCTGGTATTATGGCTGCTATATTCTTCTTTGTACTTAAAGCTATCTTTGGTTATTAGTCAGAGCATCTCTCATTTACTTAAGAGTACGATTTTAAATTGTACTCTTTTATTAAAATGCTTGATTAATGGTAGCGTAAACTGATGCTTCATTGTCACTACTATACGCTAAATCAACTCTATAATCAATGCCAACCTCTTTTTGTAAAACATAATGTACTCCAAATCCACCACTAAAATAATTACCATTATTTGAATTTCTACTTCCTATACCAGTACCTTGTGAACCTAATGAAAGATTTGCTGCACCAGCAAAACTTGTAAGTTTAAAATCGGTTCCACTTATTTCGTATCTATATTCAGCTTGAAGTGCTGTTAAAAAACGAGCTTTATATTGACCAAGAGGAAAACCTCTTATAACATTATTTGCTCCTAGAGTAGCTAGAGCACCATCGGGAGTTTCTTCACTACAATACTTTGTATAAAACTGTGTTGCTATAACATCATCAGATTTAAAACCTCTTTTATATAATCTAGCATTTAAATTTGTGTTATAAAAGCTTATATCTGATCCAAAAACCTTAGCAAAATAATTGAACGAACTAGTTATATAACTTGCATCTCTTGGATAAAATTTCTCTTTTTTAGTTCTTGTGTCATAAGCTAAAATCGGACCTAAACCTAAACGTTTATTGTCTTCAATGCCAAATATGGTGGTGAAAACCTTTCCCTCTAAGTTCGTAGCTTCTATTTGTTGATCAATATAAAAAATCTGAGCACCAAGATAAAGATGATGATAAACTTTGTAGTAAAGTTGTGAAAATAAAATATATACATTAACTTCCATCTGTGCATCATTTTCAAGGTAATATGGAATTTCAATTGGTAAGTTTAAACTTGCATTATTGAAAACATATCCACCACCACTTAAAAAATGGTAGTTGTCATTATCTATAAACATATTGTTTAGTGCAAATATATTGTAAGAATCTGTATTTGTGTATTGAGCTACAAATATAGCTTGGGATGGAGATGAGTTGTCTACGTTATATGTTAAACTACTCATAACACCAAGTCCAGTTCCACTTGTTGGGTTTGAACTTACGGTTGGCATTATTTTAAAATTTGATGCATTTAAAAACAGTATATATGTCATTAATGCAAATAGTATCTTGATCATTGTTACACCTCTTAGTAAAATTTAATTAAACCCAAATTATGCAGTAGGGAACAATAAGTAGAGTCTATGCTTGTGCATAAGGGGCGTTTAGAAAATCTTTGTGCCTATCTTGTTGGTAGGTCAATAATTTTATGAATGTGCCTTGTGTATAATGATAGATGCTTTCTTTAGTTTTCTATTGCATAATTTGGGTTAATCTTACCATAATAATAAATAAGTTTATATTTATAGTCCTACAGTTGAGCTTAGAAAACCTTGAAAACTTTACAAAAAAATTAATTTTTTTTAGCTATAATGGCATCTTAAATTCTACTTTTTAAGTAAAGTAACATAATAGGAAGCTAACAGTGCAAAATCAACCAATTGAAAATATTGAGGAAGTTTTAAAACAACATAAACTTTCAAATCTTGAATATGCGAACATTAAAGATATACTTAAAAGAGAACCAAACTTTGTTGAGATTGGTATCTTTTCAGCTATGTGGAGTGAGCACTGTTCTTATAAGTCTTCTAAAAAACATTTAAATGGTTTTCCAACTAAAGCACCTTGGGTTATACAAGGTCCTGGTGAAAATGCTGGTGTTATAGATATCGGTGATGGTATGGCTGCTGTTTTTAAAATGGAGTCACATAACCATCCATCTTTTATAGAGCCTTACCAAGGTGCTGCAACTGGTGTTGGTGGAATTATGAGAGATGTTTTTACTATGGGCGCTCGTCCTGTAGCATCTTTAAATGCACTTAGATTTGGTAATATAACTAACAATGATAAAACCTCTAAACATCAAAGATTTTTAGTTCGTGGTGTTGTTGATGGTATAGGTGGTTATGGTAACTGTATGGGTGTTCCAACTATTGGTGGTGAGATGAGCTTTGATGAATCTTACAATGGTAATATCTTAGTAAATGCATTTAATCTTGGTATAGCTAAAAGTGATGAAATCTTTTATGGAAAAGCAGAGGGTACTGGTAACCCTGTAATGTATGTTGGAAGTAAAACAGGTCGTGATGGACTTGGTGGAGCTGTAATGAGTTCTGATTCTTTTACTGAGGAATCAAAATCTCTTCGTCCAACTGTTCAAGTTGGTGATCCTTTTACTGAGAAGCTTTTGCTTGAAGCTTGTATGGAACTTTTTAAAACTGACTATGTTGTTGGTATACAAGATATGGGTGCGGCTGGTCTTACATCTAGTGCATTTGAGATGGCTGGACGCTCTGGTTCTGGTATGATTATGCATCTTGATCAAGTGCCAGCACGTGAAGAGGGGATGACACCTTATGACTTTATGCTTTCAGAATCACAAGAGCGTATGTTACTTTGTGCTAAAAAAGGTAGTGAACAAGCTATTATAGATATTTTTGAAAAGTATGACCTCGCGGCGGCTGTTGTTGGCGAGGTAACTGAAACAGGAAATATGGAACTTTTTTGGCATGGCGAAAAGTGTGCTGATGTTCCAGTTGATCCAGTTAGTGAAGAAGCACCTATTTTAGATAGACCAACTTCAAAACCAGCTTATCTTGATGAGATAAAAGATGTAACATTATCAGATTTTGACAAAATCTCTAACCAAGGGGCTTTTGATAAACTTTTAAAAAGTGTAGAAGTAGTAGATAAATCTTGGGTATATAATCAGTATGACTCTATGGTTCAAACAAACACAATAAAAAAAGGTGGGATGTTAGACGCTTCTGTTATAAGAGTAAAAGAAAATGGAAAAGCCTTAGCTATGTCTAGTGATTGTAATGTAAGATTTTGTTATATAGATCCTAGAGGTGGAGCTGCTGCTGCTGTTATGGAAGCGGGAAGAAATGTTGCTATGAGTGGTGCTAGACCACTTGCTATAACAGACTGTTTAAATTATGGTAATCCTGAAAATCCTGAAGTTATGTGGCAATTTGCTGAGGGTTGTCTTGGTATAAAAGAGGCTTGTTCAGAGCTTGTTACTCCTGTTATTGGTGGTAATGTTTCTCTTTATAATGAAACAAATGGCATTTCAGTTTTTCCAACACCTGCAATTGCGACAGTTGGTGTAAATGATGATCAAGATAAAGTTTTAATGTCTAGCTTTCAAAGTGAGGGAAATACACTTTATCTTGTAGGTAAAAGTGAAAGTGAATTTGGTGCTTCACTTTATATGAAAGAACTTTATGGAAAAGTTGCTGGTAACTTACCAAAGATAGATTATAAGGCTGAACTTGCACTTTGGGATTTAGTTATAGAAGCAAATAAAAAATCTCTTTTAGAATGTGCTAAAGATTTAAGTTCTGGTGGAGCAGCTATTGCACTAGCAAAAATGTCCGCAACTAGCTCAATTGGATGTGATGTAACTATATCTACTAAAGATGAAAGAGATATCTTTGCAGAATCTATGAGTAGAGCAATCATTGAAGTTAAACCTGAAAATGAAAAAGCTTTTGAATCTATGCTAGGTGAACTTTCTTGTGAAAAGATAGGTAAAACTTCATCTTCTAAATTAAATATCAATGATATATCTACATCTTTAGAAGATTTACAAACAACATATTTTGGTGAGTTTAAAAAGATAGTTGAACAAGATATATAGGTAGAAAATGTTTGAGTTTTTTAATACTCAAACATTTTATATAGTAGTCTTTTTGTAAATATTTTATAGTTATTGCAATATACTGTTAATTTAGCTGATTTTTTGTAAAGTTAAAAGTTATGGTGTTTTTTATGGTAGAAATAGTAAAACTGAGTTTAAAGTAGCATAAAGCTACTTAGGGTTTATTTTAGACCTGAAATATAAGTTGCTACTGCTGCAATATCTGCGTCAGAGTAAGAAGCTACTTGACCTTTCATCAGTGCACCCATACCATGGCTGTTAGTTGTTCCAGCTTTATACCCTTTAAGAGTTTCTTCAATTTTTGCTGAATCCCAAGTATGAATAACTTCAGATTTACCTAAAGCTTTTTTCTCTGCTTTTGCACCATGACATGCTGCACATTTTTTATATAAAGCTGCACCATCTGCTGCCATTAAAGATACACTTACTACTAGTAGTGAAAGAGCTATTTTTTTCATCATTAATCTCCGTGATATAGTTTAGTTATCGTATTATATTCTACTATTCTTAAAAATCTATAACTTTACGCTCTTCATTGCAATTATTAAGCAAATTTACTTAGTTTTGTTATAATTAATTCAAAATATTAAAGTGAAAATTATATGAAATATATTGAAAACGATTTAAAAAATAAAACTATTCTTATAACTGGTGGAGCTGGATTTATAGGTTCTAATCTTGCATTTTATTTTCAAGAGAAACATTCAGATGCTAAAGTTGTAATTTTAGATAGTTTTAGATCAAATGAGACTCTTAGTAATGGAAATTTAAAAAGTTTTGGGCATTTTAAAAATCTTTTAGGATTTAGAGGTGAGGTTATAAGTGGAGATATAAATGATAAAGAGATGTTAAGGTATCTTGATGAGAACTTTGACTTTGATTATATTTTTCATGAAGCTGCCATTTCAGATACAACTGCATTAGAGCAAGATCTTATGATCAAAACAAATCTTAATGCTTTTAAAGATTTATTAGATTTGGCAGTTAAACATAATGCAAATATGGTTTATGCTTCAAGTGGTGCAACTTATGGTGATGCTGCTTCACCTCAAAAAGTTGGTTGTGAAGCTCCACAAAATGTTTATGGATTTTCAAAACTTATGATGGATCATCTTATAAATGATTATATAGGTAAAGTTGATATAAATATTATAGGTTTAAGATACTTTAATGTTTATGGTCAAAGAGAGTATTTTAAAAACTCAACTGCTTCTATGGTTATACAGTTTGGTCATCAACTTTTAAGTGGAAAAAATCCAAAGCTTTTTGAAGACTCAGATAAAATACTTAGAGATTTTGTGTATATAGAAGATGTTATTCAAGCTAATGTTAAAGCTATGACATCTAAAGTTAGTGGTGTTTTTAATGTAGGAACTGGAAAAGCAAGATCTTTTCAAGATATGGTAGATATATTGCAAGATGAGATAGGCACATCTTATAAGTGTGAGTATATACCAAACCCTTTTATAGGTCGTTACCAGTTTTTTACTCAAGCAGATATTGATCAAACAAAAGAGGTTTTAGGGTATGAACCTAGATATGAGTTTGAAGATGGTATAAAAGAGTATGTTGGTGAGATAAAAAGGGTTTATGAAACTGAGGTTAAAAAGTGAGTGTAAAGCCAAATATCTTAGTAGTTGGTGATCTTATGATAGATCATTATCTTTGGGGTGATACAAATAGAATATCTCCTGAAGCTCCTGTTCAAGTTGTAGACATAAAAAATGAAAGTTCTGTTTTAGGTGGAGCTGGAAATGTTATAAACAATCTTGTAAGTTTAGGTAGTGATGTAGGTGTTGCTAGCGTTATTGGTGATGATGAAACTGCTATTGAACTTAAGGGTATGCTTAAAAGTATTGGTATTAAAAACAAACTCATAGTTACTCAACATGGTAGAAAAACATCAAAAAAGTCTAGAGTTATATCTTCAAATCAACAAATACTTCGTTATGATAAAGAGTCTAAAGAGGATATCTTATCTCAAAGTGAAGATGCTTTATTTGATCAGATAAAAGATAAAATTGATTTATATGATTTAGTAGTTTTAAGTGACTATGGTAAAGGTGTATTGACAAGTAAACTTACACAAAACATAATCAAACTTGCAAAAGATAAATCAAAAAGTATTTTAGTTGATCCTAAGGGTAGTGACTACTCTAAGTATAAAGGTGCAACTCTTTTAACACCAAACAAAAAAGAGGCTTGTGAAGCAACTTCTATAGATATAAAAGATGAAGAGTCTTTATCAAAAGCCTTACATATATTGAAAAAATCTTGTGATTTAGAGATATCAATGATAACATTAAGTGAAGATGGAATAGCTTTACTACAAGATGAAGTCCAAAGATTTCCAACTGTTGCAAAAGAGGTTTATGATGTTACAGGTGCTGGTGATACTGTTATAGCTTCCATAGCTTACGCATTAAGTGTAGGAAAGAGCATAGGTGAATCTGCTGTTTTTGCAAATCTTGCAGCTGGGGTTGTTGTTGGTAAAATTGGTAGTGCAACAGTAACACAAGATGAGATTTTAGAGTATGAAGCATCTCTACATAAAAGTGACTCATCTGCTCACATAAAAACTTTTAATGATATAGATACTATAGTGAAAAATGCTAAGTTTAGTGGCAAAAAAGTTGTTTTTACAAACGGATGTTTTGATATATTGCACGTTGGTCATGTTAAGTACCTACAAGAAGCAAAAAGTTTTGGGGATATCTTAATAGTTGGTTTAAACTCTGATAAGTCTGTAAAAAGATTAAAAGGAGATAGTCGACCTATAAATACTCAAGATGATAGAGCCTATCTTTTAGCTGCACTTGAAGCTGTAGATTATGTTGTTCCTTTTGATGAAGATACACCATATGATTTGATCAAGATGATAGAGCCTTACACTTTAGTTAAGGGTGGAGATTATGAGGGTAAAGAGGTTGTAGGAACATCATTTGCTAATGAATTGAAATTAGTAGATTTTGTAGATGGTAAAAGTACTACAAATACAATTAAAAAAATACAGGGGGATATATGTTAAAAAAGATGATTATGTTAGTGGTTAGTGCAAGTTCAGCTTTTGCGTTACATTATGCAGAGGTAAATATAAACAATGTTGATGTAAATGCAAAAGTTTCTATGGATATGGGACAATTTAATCAAGTGATTGAACCAGATACAACATTTTGGGGTTTAGAATACACAAATGGTTCGCCTTCTCACTCAAATGGTTATGATAAAAATGGTGGAATGGGTGATGTTTTTTTCTTAATGATGAGACCTCTTGGTAATTTAGAAGATTTAAGAGTTGGTCTTGGTATGAAACTTGTGTTTACACAATTAAATAAAAGTAATTTTTTGGCTTTGCCTTTTGGATTAGAAGTTGAGTATAGACTTCCATTTGATTTACCAGTAAATTTTTATCTAGGTGCTAATGGTTATGCGTCTCCTGAAGTTTTATCTTTTGAGTCAGCTAAAAATTACTTTTCATATAATGCAAATTTTGATATTGAAGTTATAGAAAGAGCAAGATTAAGTGTAAGCTATAAAGCACAACATACAAATTTTATAGATTTTGATGCGCTTTATAATAGAGCAGTTTACTTTGGTGTTAAGTTCGGCTTTTAAAGTTTTTTATAGCTTTTAAATAATTTAAAGCTAAAGAGGATAAAAATTGTCTTGTTTAGCTTAAATGATAAATTTAATCTTTTTTCAAAGCATTTTTGAAATACAATTTGCTACAATCTTTCAAAATTTTATAATAATAAGGTCAAAATATGAGCGAAATTAAAAAACCTGTTTTTAAACCAAATAAAGAGTTCTCTAAAAATGCTAGAGTTAAAAATATGTGCGAGTACAATGATTTACAAGATTGGGCTACTGAAGACTATGAAGGCTTTTGGGAACATTTTGCTTCTGAAAAAATAACATGGAAAGAGCCTTTTACATCTGTACTTGATGAATCAAATACCCCTTTTGTTAAGTGGTTTGAAGGTGGTAAACTTAATGTTGCAGAGCAATGTATAGATAGACACTTAGATAAAAGAAAAAATAAAGCAGCTATTATTTTTGAGGGTGATAGAGGTGATAAACAAGTTATTACTTACTTACAACTGTTTCAAAATGTAAACCGTTTTGCAAATCTTCTTAAAAATAAATTTGATGTAAAAAAGGGTGATAGGGTAGTTATATATATGCCTATGATACCTGAAGCAGCTTACGCAATGCTTGCTTGTGCAAGAATTGGTGCTATACACTCTATAGTGTTTGGTGGTTTTTCTGCTGAAGCACTAAAAGATAGAATCGAAGATGCTGATGCAAAAGTGGTTATAACTGCTGATGGAGCGTTTAGAAAAGATAAGCCATATATGCTTAAAAATGTTGTTGATAAAGCTTTAGAGGGTTCAACACCTGTGAAAAAAGTTTTAGTTGTTGAAAGAAATGGCGAAGATATAGAGTGGATTGCTAATCGTGACTACTCATATTATGAACTTATAAACAATGAAAGTGATAAGTGTGAAGCAGAGGTTATGGACTCAGAAGACCCACTTTTTTTACTTTACACTTCTGGATCAACTGGCAAACCAAAGGGTGTTCAACACAATAGTGCAGGTTACATACTTTGGGCGCAAATGACTATGGAATGGGTTTTTGATGTTAAGGAAAATGACACTTATTGGTGTACTGCTGATGTTGGTTGGATTACAGGTCATACATATATAGTTTATGGTCCACTTGCTATGGGCGCAACTACTGTTATGTTTGAGGGTGTTCCAACTTACCCTGATGCTGGTCGCCCTTGGAAAATGGTTGAAGAGTATAAAATAAATCAATTTTACACAGCACCAACAGCTATAAGAGTTTTACATAAGTTGGGTGAAAATGAACCATCTAAATATGATTTATCTTCACTTAAAGTTTTAGGTACTGTTGGTGAACCAATAGATCCACCTGCTTGGAGATGGTACTATGAACAAGTTGGTAACTCTAAGTGTGCTATTGTTGACACCTACTGGCAAACTGAAACTGGTGGACATATAGTATCACCACTTCCAGGTGCTACCCCAATAAAACCAGCATGTGCAACACTTCCTGTTCCTGGAATAATGGCTGAGATATTAGATTCACAAACTGGTGAAAAAGCTGAAGTTGGAGAGACTGGGTATATGTGTATAACTAAACCTTGGCCTGCTCAGATTAGAAATGTTTGGGGAGATGAAGAGCGTTATAAAAAATCTTACTTTGGTGATGTAAAAAAAGATGGTAAGGCTGTTTATTTTACTGGTGATGGCGCTGTTTACGATGAAGATGGTTATATAACTATAACTGGTCGTACAGATGATGTTATAAATGTAAGTGGTCATAGAATGGGAACGGCAGAGGTTGAAGCAGCTATTAAAAAACATCCAAATGTAGCGGAAGTTGCAGTTGTTGGTAAGCCTCATGAGCTAAAAGGTGAGGGTATCTTTGCTTATGTTGTTTTAAAACAAGATGATGGGGTTGCTGATGAAGTTGAAGAAGTTAAGGCTATAAATGCAGTAATTAAAACAGAGATAGGAAATATCGCTCTTTGTGATGATATGGTATTTGCACCAAATCTTCCAAAAACTCGTTCAGGTAAGATAATGAGAAGGATCTTACGCTCAATTGCAAAAGGTGAAAAGATAACTCAAGATATCTCTACTCTTGAAGATCCATCTATTGTTAAAATTATTGAAGATAAAGTAAACTCTTAAGTTTCATATCTTAAATATCAAAGCTACTTTAAGATGTAGCTTTGATCAGTAATATTATTTTCTTAATGTTGCTATTAGGCGTTTAGTGTTTAAAAAAAGCTCTAAGGCATCTTTTATGTTTTTACATACTATGTCACTTTGTAAAAGTGTCTTTGTTGCACAACCCTCATCACCAACTAAAGCAATCGCTAATTTTGCAGATTGTAACATCTCTATGTCATTGTTTCCATTTCCTATAGCAGCGCAATTTGCAGAGTTTAAACTATCTATGTATTGAGCTTTTTCAAGGGTGTGGTTTTCACTTGTCAATACTTTAACATTTATGTCAAATCCATCAACTTGTTTGTGTACGCTTCCAAATGTATCTGCTGTTATGACATGTAGAGTATATATTTTACTTAATGATGGAAGTAACTTTTTTACATCCTCTTTTAAAATGCCATCTTTTGCAATTGTTCCGTTATAGTCTAAAACTATATGTTTTAGATTTAAGTTGCCGTAGTTATTGATTTTTATCTGTGTTTGATTCAATTTATTTTCCTTTTTTGTGTTAAACTCACGCTAAATTACTAAGGACATTATACATCATGAAAAAGATAAAACTTACACAATATAGTCATGGGGCAGGGTGTGGCTGTAAAATTTCACCTAAATTACTAGATACTATTTTACAAACTTCAAGAGAAAAGATGCCATTTCCTCAACTTTTAGTTGGAAATGAGACTAAAGATGACGCAGCAGCGTATGATCTTGGTAATGGTACATCTGTTTTAAGTACTACAGATTTTTTTATGCCCATCGTTGATGATGCTTTTACTTTTGGTCGTATAGCAGCTACAAATGCTATTAGCGATATCTACGCAATGGGTGGTAAACCCTTAATGGCTATTGCTATCTTTGGTTGGCCCATAGATAAACTAGACTCTACAACTGCTAGTGAGGTTATAGATGGAGGTCGTAGTGTTTGTGAAGAAGCGGGAATCCCTCTTGCTGGTGGACATAGTATAGATTCACCTGAGCCTATTTTTGGTTTGGCTGTTACTGGTATAGCTGATAATAAAAATATTAAGCGTAATGACACGGCTCAAGAGGATTGTGAAATTTTTCTTACCAAAGCACTTGGTATAGGGATACTAACAACTGCACAAAAACAAGGTAAGATAGAAGATGGGGATATAGATGTTGCAATTGACGCAATGTGTACTATAAATAAAATAGGTCGAGAGATATCTCAACTACAAAGTGTTACTGCTATAACAGATGTAACTGGTTTTGGTCTTCTTGGTCATTTAAGTGAGATTTGTGAGGGTAGCAATATTAGCGCAGAGATTGAATTTAACAAAGTTCCTACTTTAAAAAATGTTAAAAAATATCGTGAGATGGGTTGTGTTCCTGGTGGAACAAATCGTAACTTTGAGAGTTATGGTCATAAAATTTCTCCTATGAGTAAAGAGCAAAAAGAGATTTTATGTGATGCTCAAACATCGGGTGGTTTGCTTTGTATAGTTAAAAAACAAGAGCTTGATAAGTTTTTAGAGATTACATCTAAAAACGGGTTAGAGTTAGAATCTATTGGAAGAACTAAGGCTAGTGGAAAACACCTTATAGAGGTAATATAACTTGCAATTGAGTGATGATTTTAGATCTATTGTTTTAAATGATACACCTCTTTTAGATGTACGAGCAGAGGTGGAGTTTGAAAAAGGTGCATTTTCTACAAGTACAAATCTACCTATATTAAATGATAAAGAGCGTGAACTTGTTGGAACTATGTACAAAAAACAGGGCAATGAAGCTGCTGTAAAATTAGCAGAAGAGTTAATAAAACAAGAGGGTAAACTTTTAAGAGTTGATGCTTGGAAAAAGTACTTAAAACAAAACCCAAAAGCTTATCTTTACTGTTTTCGTGGTGGTCAACGTTCAGGTATAAGCCAAGCTTGGCTAAAAGAGTCAGGCATAGATATAACACGTTTAAAAGGTGGATACAAGGCTTTTCGTACTTTTTTGATGGATGAATCACTTAGTATATCTAAAGAGCTTGATACACTTATAGTAGGTGGTAGAACAGGCTCTGGGAAAACTATACTTTTAAATGAGTTAGAAAATGCAATAGACCTTGAGGGCTTAGCAAACCATAGGGGTTCATCTTTTGGATCATTTGCCTCAATACAACCAACTCAGATAAATTTTGAAAATAATCTTGCATATGAGTTGATTAAGTTTAAAGATAAACATAAAGGCAAACCACTTGTATTAGAGCATGAGAGTCAAAATATAGGTAGAACTTTTATGCCTAAAGATGTGTATAATAACTTTATGAGTGGAAAACTAATTTTACTAGAAACTCCAATAGATGATAGAGTAGATATAATTTATAAAGATTATATAGAGCAATCTCTTGATAGTTTTAATGTAAAGTATGAGGATGAAGGTATTAGTGTCTGGTCACAACTTATTGAAAATAGCCTTGATAAAATTCAAAAAAGATTAGGTGGAAAACTTTACCAAGAACTAAAGATAATTTTAGCAGATGCACTTAAAGAGCATCAAGATAACTCAAACACTCAAGGGTATAAAATCTTAATAAAAAGATTGTTGATTGAGTATTATGATCCAATGTATGATTATCAGATTGAAAAAACTAAGATGGATATTATTTTTAAAGGTAATCATTTAGAGGTATCTGATTTTATAAAACAAATCTCATACTCATAAACAGTTTTTTGATGATTTTAAAAAAAAACAATTAAAAATATAGTAAATTAAAATATACTTCTTTTAAGAAAGAGTGTGATATTATTTATTAAATATAATTTTTTTGGATAAGCATGAGTAGTAAAATATTAATAGTAGATGATGTTGTAGATAACATTCAAGTTGCAATGAGTATACTAAAAGAGGATAATTATGAATTTTCTTATGCTCAAAGTGGTGAAGAAGCTTTAACATTACTTGGTAATAACTCTTTTGATCTTATCTTGCTAGATATAATGATGCCTGGTATTGATGGTTTTGAAGTTTGTAAAAGAGTTAAACAAGACCCTTTACTTATGGATATTCCTGTAGTTTTTTTAACTGCAAAAGTAGATATAGACTCCATATCTGAAGCTTTTTCTATTGGTGGGGTAGATTATATTACTAAACCATTTAATTCTGATGAACTTCTTGTTAGAGTTAAAACACATATCAAACTATATAAATCTCAAAAACTTCTTAAAGAACATAACCTTACACTTGAGACAAAAATTCATTATGAACATAAACGTATAACTAATGAGCTTGAAGAGAGTCAAAAAGAGATGATTTTTATCTTAAGTGAACTTGTTGAGTCTATATCTGATGAAACAGGTAAGCATATAAAAAGAGTTTCAGATTTTTCATATCTTTTAGCTACATTACATAATGCCATAAATGATGCAGATGCTGAGGTTATTTACTATGCTGCGCCAATGCATGATATAGGTAAGATAGCAATACCTGAAAATATTTTAAATAAAAATGGACCATTAAGTGAAGATGAGTTCAAAATCATGAAAACACACACATCTAAAGCACATGAATATTTGGGTTTTGCAAAAAGAAAGATTATGAAAGCTGCTGATGTTATAGCATATGAGCATCATGAAAAGTGGAATGGTAAGGGTTATCCAAGAGGTATTAAAGGTGAAAATATACATATTTTTGCTCGTATAGTAGCTTTAGCTGATGTTTTTGATGCCTTAACACATAAAAGAATATATAAAGATGCGTGGAGTATTGATGATGCGGTTAAATATATAATTGATCATAAAGGGATTCAATTTGATCCATATTTAGTTGAATTATTTGAACAAAACCTTGATGAATTTCTTAAAATCTATAATCATTAAATTTTTAATATCTTTAATATTTATTTTACCATTATATTCACAAGATTCTATATCGTTTACTGATAAAGAAAAAACTTGGATTAAAAATCATAAAGTAGTTAAATTTGGTGCAGATTATAACTGGCCACCTTATGAGTATCAAGATAAAAACTTAAAACATGTTGGTATTGCAGCAGATTATTTAAAACTTATTTCACAAAAAAGTGGATTACAGTTTGATGTTGTATCAGGTGTATGGGTTGATGTTTTAAATAAAGTAAAAGCTAATGAACTTGATGGTTTAAGTTGTGTTGTAAAAACAAAACAAAGAGAAAAGTATCTTGATTTTACACAAACATACCTAAGTTTACCACTTGCTATAGTAGTTCAAAGTAGTAATAATGATATAAAAGATTTACTAGATTTAAGTGGCAAGACTATAGCTCTTAATAAAGGTTCATACCTTGATGAATGGATTAAAAAAAATCATCCAGAGATAAATATCTATTACACTTCATCAAATGTAAAAGCCTTGGAAGCATTAGAATCACATAATGTAGATGCCTATATTGGAAATATTGCTGTTGCATCTTACATCATGAAAAATCAACTTTTATTAAATTTAAAAATTGTTCATATAATAGATGGTTTGGATACAAAAGTTTCTATAGCAACTACTAAAAAAAATAAAATATTACACAGCATTATAGAAAAAAGTTTAAGTATGATTACTAATGAAGAGAGAATGACAATACTTTCTAAATGGTACACAAAAAAGCATACAGATAATAAGGTTTTTTTAACTACAAAAGAGAAAGATTGGATAAAAAAACATATTGTAAAGGTAGCTGTTGAAAAAGATTGGGCACCTTATGATTTTGTTGATAGTAATGGAAAATATACAGGCATAGCCAATGATTATTTAGATGAGATAACAAAGCTTACGGGTTTGAAATTTGATAAAATAGTTGGTACTTGGAATGATAATTTAGAAAAGTTAAAAGCAAAAGATATTGATCTTATTGATGCCATTTATTACACAAAAGATAGATCTAAATATTTATCTTTTACTAAAGATTATTTGCAATTATTGGATTATTTTTATATTAGAGATGATTTAAATGTGACTACAGTAAAAGATCTTGATAATAAAAGGTTGGCTATTCCTAAAGGCTATTCACATATTAAAACCATCAAAGATGAGTTTCCAAATATAAAAATAATTTTAGTAGATACTTTTTCAGATTCTATTGATGCTGTTTTAGAAAATAGAGCAGATATATTGTTTGATACACAAATAGCATTGTCATATAAGCTTGAGGAAAATGGGATTAAAAGTATAATACCTTTTAAATCGTATAGAAAAAATGGACTTGTCAAGTTACATATGGCAACTTATCTTGGTAATGATATATTGCTCTCTATTGTAAATAAGGCTCTTGATAAAATAGATAAAAAAACAAAAAGAAAAATATATGATAAATGGGTTTATGTAGATAGCTCAAACTTAGATATAAAGTCTAAGCTTTTAAATTGGGAAGAAAAACTTTGGATTAAAAAACATCCTATTGTGACATATAGTGAGGTTAATTGGAAGCCTTTAGCTATTATTGAAAATAACAAAATGACAGGACTTATTAGCGAGTATTTAAACTTAATTACAAAAAAAACAGGCATAAAATTTAAATTTGTACAAGCATCATCTTGGTCAGATGTTTTAGATAAGTTTAAAAATAAACAAATAGATATGATACCTGGTATTGGTAGTAGTGATAAGGAGATATCTTTAGGTTTAGCATCAAAGAGTTATGCTGATTTTCCTTTTGTTTTAGTTACTAAAGATTCTCACTCTTTCATAAGTAAAATACAAGAGATGGAGGGTAAAAAAATAGCTGTTCCAAAATACTGGACAAGCTATAATTATTTGATATCTCAAAAATATAATATAAAAGTTATCCCAACAAAAGATATATTTGAAGCTTTAGATATGGTTAAAAATGGTACTGCTGACGCATTTTTAGGTCATATGGCTGTCGCTATGTATTATGTTGGTTTGTATTACTCCCATAGTTTATATATTGCTGGTAGTATTGAGTACGATTTTGATCATAAGATGTTATTTCAAAAGTCACAAGCTACTCTTCTTCATATAGTTAATAAAGTTTTTGACTCTCTTAGTGATGAGGAAAAGGTGGATATAACAAATAGATGGGTTAGAGTTGAAGTAAAACATTCTCAAGATTACACACTTATATTTGAGATCGCATTTGTATTACTTTCATTAATAATTGCCACTCTTTATTGGAATAGAAAACTTGCATATGAGATAAAAGAGAAAAAGATTGCAGAAGAATCTTTGTATATTGAGAAAGAAAATTTTAAAGTTTTATTTGAAAAAGTATCTGATGGAAATTTGATTATACAAGATGGTAAGTTTATTATGGCAAATAAGGCAGCCTTAGATATGTTAGGTCTTGAAAATTCACAAAAACTATATGGTACAACTCCTGATGTTTGGTCTGCCGAGTATCAACCAGATGGTGAACTGTCTGTTACAAAAGCTAAATTACATACAGATTTATGTTTAAAAAATGATAGTGATAGGTTTGAGTGGGTACATACTGATGTATTTGGAAAAGATTTTTGGGTAGATGTTGGTTTAACAACAATTAATTATCAAGGTGGCGAAGCTATATATGTTGTATGGAGAGATATAAGTGAGCAAAAGCTTTTAGAGAAAAACTTATTTGAAGCAAAACAGATTGCAGATAATGCAAATAGATCAAAATCTGAATTTTTAGCAAATATGTCACATGAGATTAGAACACCTATGAACGCTATTATGGGTTTTACTGAGCTTTTAAATGAACAAGTTACAAAGCCAAGTTTAAAAGCATATATAAAGACTATACAAAACGCTAGCAATACACTACTTACACTTATCAACGATATTTTGGATTTATCAAAAATTGAAGCTGGAAAATTAAAAATAGAAAATAAACCTACTGATATAGTTAATTTAAGTAATGAGATAAGCTCTATCTTTATGATAAGTGTAAAAAATAAAGATTTAGATTTTTATGTAAATGTAGATAAAAATCTTCCAAGTACACTTTTACTAGATGAGACTAGATTAAGACAAATCCTTTTTAACTTAATAGGAAATGCTGTAAAATTTACACAAAATGGTTATATTAAACTAGAGATTAAAGCTTTAGAGGTAAAAGAGCATCTATCTAAAGTTGATTTAGAGATAAGTGTTGAAGATAGTGGTATAGGTATAAAAGAGGATCAATTAAAAAAGATATTTTTGGAGTTTGAACAGCAAGATGGTCAAGATAATCGTAAGTTTGGTGGAACAGGGTTAGGTTTAGCTATTTCAAAACGTTTATGCTCAATGATGGGTGGGGATATAAGTGTTGAATCAAACAATGGAGCTAAGTTTATAGTACATCTTTATAATGTTGATATTGCAAATATTAAAGATGAAAACCAAGTAAATACTGATGACTTAGTTGAAAATATCGAATTCCTAAAAACAAAAATTTTAGTAGTTGATGATATTGAAGATAATTGTGATTTAATTATTGAGAGTTTTAAAGATACTAATATAGAAGTTTTAAGTGCAAGTGATGGCTTTGAAGCTATAGATAGATATAAAAAAGAAAATCCTAGTCTTATCTTAATGGATATTCGTATGCCCAACATGGATGGGTATGAAGCTTCTAAAAGGATTAAAGCTTTTAGTAAAGTTCCAATTATTGCGTTAACAGCCTCAGTTATGCAAGATGAATATGAAAAAGTGAAAAGTGAAAACTTTGATGCTTATCTTAGAAAACCAGTTTCTAGATTTGATTTAATAAAAGTATTTAAACAATTTTTAGAGTACAAAGTTATAGAACAAAGTGTAAAAAAAGAAAATGTGTTTACTTTAAATGAAAAAACAAAACTCAATTTAGGAGTTATTTTAATTCAAATAGAAGAAAACATTATGCCTTTACTGATTAAGGCACAAAAGAGTAAAAATATTAATGATATTAAAGTGATGAATGATGCTTTAAAAAACATAGCAGATGAGTATGAAATAGATATTTTAAAAGAGTATTGTTTAGATTTAGGTGAAGCTATAGAGATATTTGACATAGCAAAGATGGATAGTATGTTAAGAGATTTTAGCAATATTTTAAATATCTTACAAAGTAGTAAATAATTTTATAGATATATATAATTTTTTGCTACAATGGCATTATGAATCAAGCTAGAATATTTGAATATATAAAACTAAATAAAAAACTGCCTGAAGTTCTTGTTCTTCAAGATGATGTTGAGTGTAGTGAGGTTAGTGACCTTTTAAAGTACTTTAAGATAGAACACATAGTTTTCCCTGACTTTAGAGCAAGTGTAGGGGATGATTTAAGAGCATATGGTGATGAGCTTAAACTTCTTCAAAATGCTTTATATACTTACTATAATGCAAAGACTAAACCTCTTGTTATCACCCCATATAAAACTATGTATCATAAACTTCCAAAAGAGTCTTTACTCGAGATTGTAAACTTAGAGTTTGCTGGAACTATAAAGCTACAGGAGTTTAAAGAGAAACTTATAGCTTGGGGTTACTCTTTTGTTGATATAGTTGAGGTTGAAGGAGAGGTCTCTTTTAGGGGAGATATTATAGATATATTTGTTAATGGTGCAAGTGATGCTATAAGAATCTCTTTGTTTGATGAGGAGATAGAACAGATAAAAGCTTTTGATGTTGAAACTCAAAGAACTAAAGATTTAGAGTTTGATAGTTTTGATGTTAAACCTGCTTTTTTCTCATTTAAAGATGATGAGTTTGATCAAATAGTAAAAGATGTTGAAAACTCAGATTTTGATGCTTTTGTAAAAGATGTAAACTCTTTGGGCTTTTGGTACTTAGGTGATAATTCTTACAATTTTTTAGATGCTAAGACAGCACTTTTGAGTAGAAACTTTATTGATCAGATAGAGGATGAGTATGAGCTTTCATCATTTGCACTAGCACTAGAAAATATCACCTCTTTAGATATTATTGATGAAAATAATGATTATAAAGATTTAAGTACAACAAGTGTTACAACTCTTTTGGATGTACATAAAAATAAAGATATTGAGATTATTGCTATAAATGATGCTTCAATAAAAGCTGTTGGCATTTATGATACTACAGCTTACAAAATCATCTACTCAGGTGAGATTGTAAATGTTATATCAGATAAACATATGCTTATCTCACTAAATAAAAGTGTGAAAAAACGTAAAAAAAGAAGAAGTAAGATACTTTTAGATGATTTAAAACCTGGAGATTATGTTGTTCATGAAGATTATGGTTTAGGTATTTTTAAAAAGATTGATCAAGCTAAAATTCTTGGTGGTGTAAAAGATTTTATAGTTATTGAGTATGTTGGTGATGATAAAATTTTATTACCAGTTGAAAATCTTGATTATATAGATAGATATATAGCATCTAGTGGCTCTTTACCTGTTTTAGATAGACTAGGTAAGGGTAGCTTTACTAAACTAAAAGAGAAGGTTAAAAAACGCTTACTAGAGATAGCATCAGTCATAGTTAACACTGCGGCATCCCGTGCACTTATAAAAGCACCTATAATCAAGTACGACAAAAAACTTATGAAAGAGTTTCAAGAAAAAGCTGGATTTACTTATACTGATGATCAAGCTACATCTATTGATGATATATTAAAAAATCTTTCATCTGGGCTTATTATGGATAGACTTTTAAGTGGTGATGTCGGTTTTGGTAAGACAGAAGTTGCGATGAGTGCTCTTTACTCAACAGTTAAAAGTGGTTTTCAAGGTGCTTTAATTGTTCCTACAACACTTTTGTCATCTCAACATTTTAAATCTTTAAAAGAGAGAGATGGTTTTGAAGATTTAAAAATAGCTAAACTAGATAGGTTTATAACTCCAAAAGAGAAAAAAAGTATTTTATCTGGTTTAAAAGATGGAAGTATAGATATAGTTATTGGAACTCATTCTCTTTTTGGTGCAGAGTATAAAAACATAGGTCTTGTAATCATAGATGAAGAACATAAATTTGGTGTAAAACAAAAAGAAAAATTAAAAGAGGTTTATGAAACGACACATCTTCTTTCTATGAGTGCAACACCAATCCCACGCTCACTAAATCAAGCTTTAAGCTCTATAAAAACGATGTCTGTTTTAATGACACCTCCAAGTGAGCGTTTAGGTGTTAGAACACTTGTAAAAGATTATAATGACTCACTTTTAAAAGAGGTGATTTTAAGGGAACTTAGACGCGGTGGTCAGGTGTTTTATGTGTTTAACTCTATAAAAGCTATGGATATAAAAGAGTCTCAACTTTTAGATATATTGCCAAACTTAAGGATACTAAAACTTCACTCTAAGGTTACAGCTGCACAAGCAGAAAAAGAGTTGATGAGGTTTGATAACAAAGAGTATGATGTTTTACTTGCAACATCTATTATAGAGTCTGGCATACATATGCCAAATGTAAATACTATGATAGTTGATGGTGCAGATAGGTTTGGTATAGCAGATCTTCATCAACTTCGTGGTCGTGTTGGTCGTGGTCATACAGAGGGTTTTGCCTACTTCTTAGTTACAAATAAAGAGAACATCACAGATGAGGCTAAAAAACGTTTAGTTGCACTAGAATCCAACTCATTTCTAGGTTCTGGTTCTGTTTTAGCTCATCATGACTTAGAGATAAGAGGTGGTGGAAACTTACTAGGAGATTCACAAAGTGGACATATAAAAAACATAGGCTACTCCCTTTATCTTAGGATGTTAGAGGATTCTATAAAAGAGTTAAGTAACACAAAAGAGTCTCAAAAAGCAAAAGTTGACATAAAACTTATGATCAGTGCTTACATAAGTGATGAGGTTGTAAGTGAAGATAGACTTAGATTAGAGCTTTACAGACGATTAAGCCATTGTGAAAGTGCAGTAGAAGTTTACGATATAGAGGAGGAGTGTATAGAGCGTTTTGGTAGTTTAGATATCTACACAAAACAGTTTTTTGAACTCATAGTAATAAAACTTCTTGGACTTGAAAAAAATATAAAAACTATCTCAAACTATGGTATGAACATAAGTGTAGAGTATATAAACGGCTCAAAAGAGAGTTTTAAATCAGCATCAAAAGACGATGACGACATCATAAAAGCTGTTCTTGATTATCTTAGAAACTCTAAACCTAAGGTGCTTTAGATTTAGAATTTTTTATATTTTGTTTAGTATGGAGATATAAATAAATTATAAAAATATTAATGGCATATATTAGATGTTAGACAAATGCATGACCTAGAGTTTCTTATTTTACAAACTTACTTTAATGCTTGTTCCATCAAAATGACCGCTAAAGTGGTTGGGATAGCTATGCTCAAACTCCAAATGGTGGTTATGTTGGTGGCGATAGTGCAACTATAACTCCAAATGGTACTTATATTGGAAATTAGTATATAGAAAAGTATTGTTACAAAGTAGAAGTTGTACTTTTACTTTTTAGTTAATTTTATATATCCTCTAAATTAAGTTCCATCTTTGTAAGG
>WFNF01000070.1 GCA_015488775.1 Helicobacteraceae bacterium | reverse complement strand
GTGTTATAGCTATAGGCTCATCTATGAGTACAAGAAATTTTAATGATGATTTATATAATCAAGGCTTAGGCTTAAATGATATATTTATAACAAGGTTTTCCAAAGATGGTAAAATGCTTTGGAGTAAAAAGTATGGCTCTGTTCATGATGATTCGGGTGTTGATATTGCAGAAGCAAATGATGGAAGTTTATTTGTTTTAGCAACAACTACTAGAGATAAGTTTAAACATATAACAGTTCTAAGACTTAGTGAAGAGGGTGAAAAGTTTTGGTTAAAAGAGTATAAAAGTAATCAAGTTTTTCAAGCAAAAAAAATCATTTCACTTTTAAATGGTAACTTTTTAGTTTTACTCCAAAATCAAAATAATCTCAAAAAAAACCAACTAGTAGAGTTTGATATACAAAAAAACATTATAAATGAAACAAGTATTGAACTTAATAAAAACTTCACTTTAAACGACATATCTCAAAATGTAGATGGCTCTTTTATCGCAGTTGGTGAAATATATAACGATACATATCAAAAAAGTGCTTTTGCAATAAAAATAGATAAATACCTAAAGCCTATTTGGAAAAATTACTACAATATGTATGATATCAGTTCTTTCAACTCACTAAAAATAATGGACAACTCTCAAATTGCAGTTGCTGGGTATGCTACACATAACTCATACCAACATAAAAATATTTGGGTAATTAAACTTGAACAAGATGGTTCTGTCGCTTCTAGTAGAAATGGTGATGATTTACATAAACAACTTTTTAAACTTTACTCTAATGAGATAACTAATAACGAGATTAAAATATATAAAAATCTAGATATACAACTCAATGCTCTATATTTTAAATCTGGAGAATATAAATTATCAAATAGAAACAAACAAAAAATTAATATATTTTTCAAAAAATTTAGAAAATTTCTAATACACAATAAAAATAAAATAATATCTTTAAATATAAAAGGTCAAACATCTTCAACATGGAAAACTAATGATGAAAAGACAAGGTATGTAAACAACTTAGACTTATCATCAAAAAGAGCTATAAGTGTTTCAAAAGAGCTAATAAACTCTAGCAAAAATAAGTATGAACTAAATCTTATAACTAAGCTACTTGAAGCAGATGCACAATCATATAAAAACAGAGTTGTAAGACACAATATTGAGGATAAAAAAGAGTCAAGAAAGGTTGTTATATCAATTGATATAATATAAAGGGCACCTCTAAAGCTAACGATTAGTAGAAGCATCTATTGAGGTTAGTAACTTCAAAGGCATAGTTAGACTCCATTATAGCTTTTAAGTTGCACCTGAGCATTGCAATGCAGTTCCAAGATTTAGTTTAGACAAAAGATTTCATAAAGAGTATTTATAGTTAAGACAAAGAGATAAAAAATTATTTTTACTTGGCTAAAATGCCAAGTAAACTAGAAAGATATTTTATTTTGAACGTTGATTGGAAATAGTTGTGTTGAAACACCATCTACTTCAGCGCGTATATATTTTACAAAGCTTGAAAGATTTTCAAAAACTATTTGATGAACATTAAGTTCTGTGTTATAAGATGATGTAATTCCTGTTGATTTTAACTCAGACGTTTCAGAACCACCATTAAATATATCATATAAATACGTTGTATTACCAAGAAAGAGGTCTATATCAAAAAGTTTTAATCATACTGTTAAAAACAAGTCTTAAAATATAACAAAGACTTGCTAACAGTATAAAATTAAATTGTAACTTTAGCTCTAGTTAGTGGATCTTCTCCAAAACTATTTGAACCTAAAGTTCCATCTTTTACAGTAAAATATATCATAACAAGAGCGCCAATTAATGGTACTAATATAATAAGTTGCCACCAACCACTTTTTTCTACGTCATGCAATCTTCTTGCAGTAATAGCAATAGATGGAACAAAAGAACCAAGTGCAAATAAACCAGCCAATATACCATCTGTACCCAAAGCCATATCAATCACTGCTAAAAGTATATAAGCAATTATATAAAATAGATAAAACATCCAATACTTTTGTCTATTAGCTCTACCACTAAAATCTGCATATTTTCTATATGCATCTAAAAAAAACTCCATTTGTAACCTTTTGTTAAATTTTAATGAATTATAATCATAAAAATCTTTTTACTTACTTAATCTAGTTAATATATTTTAGATTATATTAACCTGCTCTCATTTTAAGTATAGAACTAATGTCGATAGCTTTATTGTACTTTTTTAAACATGCCTCTTTAGTATCTCTAGCATAAACTGTCATTCTGTCTGCTAACTCATTACCCTCAAGACCAGCGTGAGCTTTAATATGAGATAATACTATATCTTTTTTTATGGTGTTATAGAGTTTATATGCTTTTTTAATAATCTCTAAATTTTTAATCTCTCCACCTTTTTTCTTCCAGCCATTTCTTTCCCAAGATATAGCCCAAGTTTTTATACAATTGATGGAGTACATTGAGTCACATTTAATCTCAACTTTATTAGTATTTTCTAGATTTTTTTGAGCCATAAGTAAAGACTCATACAAGGCATTTAACTCAGCAGTGTTATTTGTTCCCATCTTTTCATATAGACCATACCACAATTCTTTAACACTTCCTCCAACATAAACAGCTATTCCTGAGCCTGATTCACCAGGGTTGGGTGAACATCCACCATCACAATATATCGCTATATCGCTACCACTAAAAGTTTCATCATTTTTATTTACAATAGCATCTTCTTTAGTATCCTGAGGAGTTTTTCTAAACTCTTGAAGTGCCTTATAGTTTGCTATAATTTTATCTTGATTACTTTTAGCTTTTATACCTTTTAAAAGAACAAATAACTCTGCTCTTGCATCAGAAATATTTTTACCATTAGATACCTCTTCATAGTTATCCATAGACTCTAAACCAAGTAAGATTAGTTGAGACTCATTTATATCACCTTTTTTATCTTGACCTAGTTTTAAAAATTTTTTATCTATAACTTGCATTTAAATCCCTCTCATAAGTGCGAAAGAATAACATAAATAAGATATAATTTTAAAATGAATACAATATATAGCAAAAACTTTTGGAAATCACTACTTTACAGACAAAATGACTATCATAGATATGGGGTGTTTAGACACACAATGATGGTAGTTTACCACCTATATAAAGACTCACAACATAAGATGCTTATGGCTGGAGTTTTACATGACTTTGGAAAACCTTATACTGCCCACGCTGATGCAAAAGATATAGCTAGAGGTAGAGGAGAGTTGTCATTTACAAATCATGAAGAGATATCTTACCAAATCATTAAAAACTGGAGTTTTATAAGTGAATATACAAAACTTTTAGTTAGACATCACTACCTAATTAGAGGGATACACAAGGCAAAACAAAAAGGGCAAATGGCTAAACATAAACGTTTACAAAAAGTTTGGGATTCACTAAGTCAAGAGATGAAAGATGACTTAGCTATATTTTTAAAAGCAGATGACTTAGCTAAAAAGTAATTTATTTAACACTAGCTATTAAGTTACCTATGAGTAGATTCCAACCATCTATTAGTACAAAAACAAGTATCTTAAATGGTAGAGATATCATAACTGGTGGAAGCATCATCATACCCATTGACATAAGAATGGAAGCAACAACCATATCTATAACCAAAAATGGTAAAAAGAGTAAAAAACCTATTTCAAAAGCTGTTTTTAGCTCACTTATTATAAATGATGGTACAACGATGCTTAATGGTACATCTTTTATACTTTGAGGATTTGGCATCTTTCTAATACGTAAAAACAGAGCCAAATCTTTCTCTCTTGTGTTTCTGATCATAAAGTTTTTAAATGGTTCAGTTGTTTTAGTAAAAGCTTCATCATAAGATATCTTTTCTTCACTATAAGGTTTTATACCCTCTTCATACGCTTTAGTAGCTACAGGTTCCATAACAAAAAACGTAAGTATCATTGCCAGCATTACAAGAACCTGAGTTGGTGGTACTTGTTGAGTACCTAGAGCCTGCCTTAAAAAACCAAAAACTATAACAAACCTTGTAAAAGTTGTCATAACCATAACCATAGATGGAGCTAAAAATAAAAATGTTAGAACAACTAAAACATTTAAAGAACTAACTAACTGTTGAGGTGTGTCTGGTGCAGATAATGACAAATCAATAGTTGGAATTACTACGGATTCTTCTGCACCCAAAACTAATGAAAAAAGTAATAAAAAAAGTATCTTCATCTACTTAACGTTATCCAATATACTCTTTTTAATTGCACCTTGATCTTTATCTTCTGTACCAAAAAATCTCAATTCAACTCTTCTGTTTTTTTCACGACCCTCTTTTGTAGCATTAGTAGAGATAGGCTTAAACTCAGCATAAGCACTTGCATGAATCCTTTTAGCATCAACACCATCTAAAATTAACTCTTTTAAAACAGATATTGCACGTGCACCAGAAAGTCCCCAATTATCTTTATATAAACTAGATTTACTTGGTTGTAAATTATCACTATGTCCACCAACTTCAACCTCTACATTTTGTGGAAGATTATCTATAATTAAAGCTATACGCTTTAAAAAAAGTAAGGCATCATCATTATATACTTTTGCAGTTCCACTTTTAAAAAGTAGTGAAGCTGGAAGTTTTATTACAAACCCATTTTCAGCTTCTTCTAGTGACACAGCAGGACCATGACCACGCTCAACCATCTCATTTGCATCAACTATAGCTTGAGCAATACGGTTAACCATCTCAGAAGTTTCACTTTGTGACTCTATTGGAGTTGATTCTTGAATACGTTGTTTAGAGATTTCTGTTTTTGTACCACCTTCTAAGACTGACATAGCACCAGCTAATGAGCCTATGGCCTCAGAAATCTTTTTAGCATCCATGCTTGACATAGAAAGAAGAAGAACAAAAAAGCAAAGCAGAAGGGACATAAGATCACCAAAGGCAGCTAGCCACGCTGGTAAACACTCTTCACATTCAGGACATTTTTGTTTACCCATCGAATTGACTCACACGTTCACTTGGTTGCAAGAAACTAAGTAGTTTTCCCTCTAATGTTCTAGGATTATCACCTGCTTGTATAGACATAATACCCTCTAAAATAAGTTCTTTTACAAGGTTTTCTTCATCATTTCTAATACCTAAAATATTGGCTATAGGTGCACCAAAAATATTACCAATCATTGCACCATACATAGTTGTCAGTAGTGCAACAGCCATAGATGGACCAATAGCAGAAGGGTCTGCCATATTTAGAAGCATAGCAACAAGACCAATAAGTGTACCAATCATCCCCATCGCCCCAGCAAGACCAGCCCATTGAGAAAAAATTTGTGCATTTCCTTTATGGCGACTTGAAGTTTGCTCCATATCTATCTCTAAAAGCTCTCTAATAGTATCTGGTTCGTTCCCATCAACTGCCATAGATAAACCTTTTTGTAAAAAAGTATTTTCCTCTGAAGCAGCAGCAGCTTCTAAGGATAAAATGCCATCACGTCTAGCAGTAGTCGCATAATCCACTAACTTCTTTATAAGTTCAGGTGTATCTTCCTGTGGTGGCTTAATTGCAATCATAAAAATTTTAGTAAAATTTTTCATCTGCTCCATCTTAAAAGATATAAGCAAAGCCCCAATAGAACCACCTATAACAATCAAAACAGAAGGTATATCTATATATGCACCAATACCAACACCCATAGCCATAGCACCAAAAAGTAGTGCTAAAATCAGTACAAGACCAATTACCGTTCCTAAATCCATTAAAAAATCCTAATTATATTTCTAATACTATCGTTTATTATTTATAAACATTAAATCATATGTGATATATGTAACTAAATAAACTACAAAAAAGGATACCATAACATCACTAAAGAAATGACCACCTTGTGCCATCCTTGCAAAGCCTACTAAAAAACCATAAGCTATAGCTAAGTTTAAATATAATTTTCTACGCTTTATAAATAAAAATGCAAAAGCCATAGCAAAAAATGCACCACTTGCATGACCACTAGCAAATGAACAATTATGTGAGCATTGATCACTTATAATAAAAGCGGGTGTAAACTCTTTATCCCCACCAAATTGCACAATATGTGCAGGTCTAGCTCTTCCAAAATTTTCTTTAAAAATTGCATTTACTATTAAGCCAGGTCCAACACTAAGAACTATTATTAAAAATAAAAACTTTTTAAAATTAATATCTAAGATATTTTTAGATTTAACTTTATTGTATGTGGCTAAGGCTAAAACAGTGAGTAAAGGTAAAATAATAACCCATTTTACACTATGGTATAAAAATTTAATAAATATATTTTCACTTAAAAAAAAGCCATCATCATAAAGATATGAGTGTAAAGTAAGATCAATTTGTGGGTACACAACAAAAAAAACACTTAGAATTAAAAAACTTATATATATTGAAATGTGTATGTTAAATATTTTCATAAGTAAAATTATAGACAAAACACCTAAGATTAATCTTTTTTTTGTAAAATGACAAAACTAATAATTTAAAAGGTGTACTTTGATCAAAAATCTAGTTAAAATAGTAATCACAGCTATTATTTTTTCTGTTATATTTTATTATATAGATTTTGATACTTTTTTTTCAACACTTAAAACTGCACATATGCAATTTCTTATTTATGCTATACTTTTTCAACTTTTATCTACATATACAGCTGCATATAGATGGTATTTGATAATGAAAAATTTAGTTTTTAATGAAAAAAATAGTTTTTATATAAAAAGTTATTTTAAAGGTATGTTTTTTAATCAAGTTTTACCAAGTTCTATTGGTGGAGATGCGGTAAGAATTATAGAATTAAGTGCAAAGGGTTACGATAAAAAAGATGCTTTTTATGGCATCTTTGTTGATAGAGTTATTGGACTAGTTGGACTACTTGTATTAAACATAATTGCCAACTTTGCCTTTTATGGTATTTTCCCTATTTGGTTTTTTCAACTTATAAATATTATAAGTATAATAGGAATCATAGGATTTATAGTTATGATGAACTTAGATAAATTTACTTTTATAAAAGATTTAAAATTTATAAATCTATTTTATAGATTGGGACTTAGACTTAATGATTTATATCAAAAAAAGTCTATGCTTTACACCCATATATTTATATCTATTATTGTGCATATATTTTCTGTTTTAACAATTTATATGATAGCTTTAAGTGTAGATGTAAATCTTCCATTTTACATATATTTAGTTGCTATACCACCTATATTTCTATTAACTATTATACCTATCTCTCTTGCTGGTTGGGGAGTTAGAGAGGGTGCTATGGTTGGTGTACTTATGTTGGTTGGCGCACAAAACGAAAAGATACTTGCCATATCTATTATATATGGAATTATTTTAATTTTATCTTCGCTACCAGGGGCATACTTCTGGAATAATACAAAAAAGGCTTTATAAATGAGAGTTGATACAATGAGAAATATTGATTATTATGCGGGAGTTCCAATCGCATTTTTGCTTACTTTGCTTAAAAAAACTATAAATATATTTATACCAAACAAAAAAGTAAAAGCTAAAAATACACTTTTAATAGAACTATCGGAGATGGGAAGTGCTATTATAGTTGACCCCGCTATGCGAAAACTAAAAGAAAACATTGAGGGTGAGCTATTTTTTGTTATATTTTCTAAAAACAAAGTCTCTTTACAACTTTTAGGCACAATTAAAGAAGAAAACATTTTTTCTATAAATGAAGATGGACTTTTAAATCTTGCTATATCAACTGTAAAATTTCTTTTTTGGTGTAGAAAAAATAAAATAGATTCAGTTATAGATTTAGAACTTTTTTCAAGATTTACAGCCCTACTCTCAAGTTTAAGTGGAGCAAAAAATATAGTTGGATTTCATGCTTTTCATAATGAGGGACTTTATAGAGGTGATTTTTTAACACATAAAGTTGCTTATAATCCACATATACATATAGCTAAAAACTTTATCTCTTTGGTTGATGCTTTATTGTCAAATAAAGAGGAAGTACCATTTACAAAAAGAATTATAGATGATAGTGAGATACAAATAGCAAAAGTTGATGTAAAAGATAATCAAAAAAGAGAAATTTACGAGGTAGTAAAATCATACTACAAAGATTTTGATAAAGATAAACATAACATCATCTTAGTAAACTCTAATGCTTCAGATTTACTTCCTCAAAGAAGATGGGATAAAAATAACTATGCTCAAGTTATTAAAATGATTTTAGAAAATGATGAAAATGCTTTAGTTCTTTTAACAGGTGCACCAAGTGAGAAAGATGGAGCGCAACAACTAACAGATATGCTTAATGATCAAAGATGTATAAACTTTGCAGGTGGAGTTAAATTTTTACAACTTCCTCACCTTTATGAGTGTTCAAAATGTATGTTAACTAACGACTCTGGACCTGCTCACTTTGCTTCTATAACATCTATGCATACATTTGTTATATTTGGGCCAGAAACACCAGCCCTTTATGGTTCTCTTGGCTCAAGTACTCCTATATTTGCAGCCTTGGCTTGTTCGCCATGTGTAAGTGCAAGTAACCACAGAAAAACACCTTGTAGTGATAATGTATGTATACAAGTTATAACACCACAGTGGGTTTTTAACACTATGAAGCCAATGTTAGATGATATTAAGTCTAAGTAAACACAAAAAATTATATTATCTTATTGCTTCTCTTGCAATTATAAGATTGGCAGTTTCCCCATTTTTTGATTTGGGTGTTGATGAAGCCCATTACGCACTATATGCTTCACATCTTGATATTAGCTACTTTGATCATCCTCCACTTATAGGTTGGATGCAATGGCTTTTTATATCAATATTTGGTGAAAATAACTTTGCAATTAGGCTTAGTGCCATTATATTGGGAAGTGTAGCAACATACTTTTTATATCTACTTATTTTTAATATATCTAAAGATAAAAATATCTCATTTATTGCAACTCTGTCTTTAAGTGGATCTTTAATGTTCAATGCACTTTTTCTTATGAGTATGCCTGACACTATACTATTTGCACTTATAATTCCAATCATTATATACACTATAAAAATATATAAAGAGCCAAACTTTAAATCTTGGGCTATATTTGGTTTTCTTTTAGGATTAGCTGGTTTAGCAAAATATACTGCTGTACTTTTTATAATACCAATTGTTTTATTTTTTATAATAAAAAAACAATTTAGTTTTTTTAAAGATAAAAATTTCTATTTATCTATAATCATAGCTTTAATAACTATTTTACCTGTTATAATTTGGAATATTGAGCATGACTTTATATCTTTTACCTACCAATCTGATCATGTAATTGGCTCATCTAAGATAAACTTTTTTTACTTATCTCAAAGTTTAGCTGCACAATTTATAGCTTATAATCCATTTTTAGTTTTTTTCTCTTTTTATGGTTTATATAAATCTTTTAAATCTAAAAATGATTATCTCTTTTTATCTGCACTTTTTGGCTTAGTACTTATAAGTTTTTTTACATACGCTTCATTATATAAACCAGCCCTACCTCACTGGTCAGCTCTTTTTTATATGATTTTTATACCTATAGGTATATATTTTGCCCTTTTAAATCACAATCAGAAATTAAATAAATTTATAAACTTCTCTATAGCTTTTGGAATAATTTTATCTTCTATAGTTTACATAGAATTAGTTTTTAAAATCATCCCATTTCCAGACTATAACTCGCCACATAGAGATATATACGGCTTTGATATTATCTTAGAAAAAGCAAATAAAGAGATTAAAGATAATAAACAAGAGGTCTTAGCTGTAAGCAATTGGACGCTAGCATCAAGAGCTATCTATTACAATCAAAAGTACAAATCTGATATATTTTTAATAGATAAAAGGTATGATCAGTTCGATATATGGGAAAAAAACAGCAAAATAGGTAAAGATATACTTTTTATAGGTACAAAACTTTTTACTGTTAATATTAATTCTTATAAATGTACAAGTACACAAGACTTACCTAGTTTTGATATACTACTAAACAATAAAAAAATCAACACTATCTCTATGACTTGGTGTAGAGATTTTCAAGGGATAAAATGAGTTTTAAAAAGTACAAATATCTATTTATTATAAGTCTATTTTTTATAATTATCTCGTATAACTTTATAGATATACCTCTAGCAAAATGGACTTTTACATTTAGTGAGTTTACACACAATCTCTTTTATGATATCTCTTATTTTGGGGAGAGTAGCACATATATAATTCTATCTTTATTTGGATGGATACTTTTAAGAAAAAAAAATCCACTCTCAAGTATAAAGTTTAGATTTGTATTTTTAAGTATTATATTTTCAGGTATCATAGTAAATATATTAAAATTTCTTTTTGGTAGAATGAGACCATGGAGTTTAGAGTCATCTGATCAGTTTGGTTTTTTGTTTTTTCAAGTTGGGACTCCACTTACATCTTTTCCATCAGGACATACTACAACAGCTTTTGCTATAGCTATGGCATTGGTTTATCTATTTCCTAAACAAACATACTTATGGATAGGTTTTGGTGTCTTAATGGCCATATCTCGCATAGGTGTAAGTGCTCACTACCTTAGCGATACCATAGCTGGTATGTTAACTGGAGTTGGAAGTGTTATCATTCTTCATTATTATTTAAAAAGTAAAAAACTAATATGATAAAAATCATTGTAAACCCACACTCATCAAACAAAGGTACTCTTGAGCTTTGGTTACAAAAAGAGGAACTACTCAAAAAAACTATTGGTGAATTTGATTTTGAATTTACAAAAAAAAGAGATGATGCTACATTTATAACATCTAAAGCACTAAAAGATGGTTACAAGTGGATAATAGCAATAGGCGGTGATGGAACTATAAATGAATCTATTAATGGTTTTTTTGAAAATGGTTCACTTATAAGCGAAGATGCAGTTTTTTCATTTATAATGCTTGGAACAGGTTCAGACTTTGTAAAAAGTTTCATTCTACCCTCTCATCTTGATCAGAAGATAAAACATCTTAAAGATGCTAAGACATCATCTATAGACCTAATAAAAGTAACTACACAAAAACAAGTGTTTTATTCTAACAATGTATCAAGCATAGGATTAGGAGCAGATGTAGCTTATATGGTAAACCATTCAAAAATTATAAACGCACTTAAAAAACTAAATGGAAAAATTGCATTTTTTATAGCTTCCTTTATAGCTTTGATTATGTTTAGAAACAAAATAGTAGAGTACAAAATTGATGGTGTAACTCATAAAGTAAAAATCAAAGAGTTAGTTATAGCAAATGGAAAGTATTATGGTGGTTCAATGTTTATAGCACCTAATGCTTCTATAAATGATGGACTTTTAGATGTGATTTTATTAAAAGACCTATCTACATTTGATTTTATTATCCACAACTCTAAACTTTATAAGGGTAAACATCTATGTTTAAAAGAGGTTGAAGAGATTAAAACAGAAAAAATTTCTATAAATTCAGATGAAAAAATAAAAATTCAAGTTGATGGAGAGGTAAGAGGAGTTTTACCTGCAAGTTTTGAGGTGGCAAAATCTATATTAAAAGTAAAGATGTTTTAACTTTCGTTTTACTACATCTTCTCTATCAACATACCTAACACAAGTTGTTCCACCAAGCTTTTTACACACTTTTTGCCATCTCTTAGAGTGTCCATCTTTTTTTTCTTGATCATACCCTTTATATAACAGATAAGCATGTGCATACTCATGTGCTATAACATCATCTAAGATCAGATCTAATGACTCTTTTATAACTGACTTATTTAGTAAGATATGTAGCTTTTTATTTTTTTCAAAAGTAACACCATAAATTCTTGCAGGTAATTTGTCACTAACCTCTAAGTCAACATATATATCTACACCATATAAAACTTTTATCTTTTGTTCTATAAAATTGACTTTATCATTAATCTCTTGTAATGTTTTTTTATCTACAGGGTTATGTTTAAAAGTGTAAGAGTTATAAAAGTTAAATGCCATAAGAGATAAAGCTATAACTATTATAGTTAAAAAAGCTTTTTCTAATGACTTTTTCACAAAATTATTCTTTTGGCTCTTTTACAACTCTAATCTTATAAGATACTGCGTAAAGAAGCGGTATATATATAAGATTAAGCACTGTTGCCCAAGCTAAACCAAAACCAAGAGCAACTGCCATTGGCTGAAGTATCATAGCTTGACCCTCAGCAAAAAAGATAAGTGTTGAAAGGCCTAAAACTGTTGTTATAGATGTCAAAAGTATAGGTCTAAGTCTTGTTTTTGCTCTTTGTATCAAGTCCTCAACATTAGAAGCTTTTTTAATAAAATCAACCATAATAAGCCCATCATTTACAACAACTCCAGCTAGTCCAACTATTCCTATAAGTGCTGGCATTGTAAAGTTTAATCCCATTATAAAATGCCCAAGATACACACCTAAAAGCATAAGTGGAATGTTTGAGAGGACTATAAAAGATTGTTTAAAACTATCAAAAAGCCAAACAAGAGTTATAAAAATTAAGATAATAGCTAAAATTCCAGCTTCACCCATCTCTTTTTTATTTTTATCATTTTCAGCTTGTTCACCTTTAACCTCAACCTTAAATCCTTCATCTTCTAACTCTTTAATAGTTGGTTTAAGTGAAGCGGTAACTTCAGCAGCAGTAACTACATCTTTATGTTGAGATGCGTAAACACTTCTTAGTCTAACAGAGTCCTCTTTAACTATAGAAACATAAGCTTTTTTATACATAAAATCACATACATCTTTCAGCTTTACAAAGTTTGATGAATTTGGTACTTGAACTTCAAAGTCATCTATTGAACTTAATTGATCTTTTAATCTACCCTCAACCTTTATACGGATTAAACCATCATCATTAAACATCTTTGAGTATTCACCCTTTAAGTAGTAAGAGCTTAACTCTTTAGAGATTAATTGTTCATTTAAACCTAACTCTTGACCATAAGTGTTTACCCTAAGTTTTAATTCTGACTCGCCCTCTTGCATATCATTAGTGATAGAATGTACACCATTTATCTTACTAAGTGCATCTTGAATTTTATTAATTGCCTTTTCTGTTTGTTTGTCATCTTTACCACTCACACTAAGCTCGATATCATGGGCAACAACGCCAGTTCCAGGAACTGTAATCTCAAAATCTTCAAAATCATTGTTTGCTTGTATATCTTTTAACCAAGACTCTATCTCTTTACTTATATCTTTTGCAGATTTTTCTCTAATTTTCAAGCTTTTATTATAATCAAGGGCAAAAAGTGGATTTATATATTTATTATAAAAATTAGATGGTGCTCTCTCGTGTAAGTCTATAAATATATGAAAAAGGTTATCTCCAAGTTCAGCTTTATTTTTTGAATCAAGTCTCATACCTACAACGGAAGTTACAGAGGTATACTCTTCATGAGAAAGTTTTTCAAGCAGAACTTTTTCTATTTTACTTACATACTTTTCAGTATTTTTTAAATCATTATTTATATTTACCTTACCAGTTATAAAAACTTGTGTAACATCAAATTCTGGAAAAAGTTGAAACTTAGTTACACTAGCACTTAAATAAGTAAGACATAGTATTGAAACAATCATAACTGCAATTGCACGTCTAGGAAAATGAAATAGTGTATGTAAAATTTTATCATACCATTTATATAAAAAATCCCAAATAACACTACTTTTGTGATCACTCTTTCTAACTTTTAAAAAGTCATAAGCATGAAGTGGTAAAAAGTAAAAGGCTTCAAATAAAGATGAAAGTAAAAGTACACTAATCATAATAGGAAGTATTCTTATAAAAGTTCCCATCTCACCACTTAACATCAACATAGGTAAAAAAGCAAATATAGTTGTAGCAGTAGCAGTTAAAACAGCAGGAAACATCTCAGTTGCACCAAGTATAGTAGCTTCTCTTCTATCTTTACCCTCTTCTAGATGTCTATAGATATTTTCAGCCACAACTATAGCTTCATCCACTAGCATACCTAAGGCTATTAAAGCACCAAGTAAAGATAACATATTTAAAGAGTAACCTATATTATTTGTAACTATTAAACCTATCATAAAACTAAGAGGAATACCCATAGCAACCACTATAGCAATCCCACGATTTACAAAAATAAGCATAGCTAAAAATACAAGTATTAATCCAAACATAATATTTGCAAAAACGGTATTTAATCTAGATTTTATCCAAATAGATGTATCAGTATAAACAGCAAACTTATATGATGGGTATTTTTTTTCATATACATGTAACATCTCTTTTATATCTTTGGCTAAAGCTATAGCATTTCCACTTTTAGCCTTTGTAACATTTATGGAAATGTTTTTTAAACCTTGATAATGAGATATCTCATTTTCATCACTAAGTTCATAAGATATATCTGCAATACTTCCTAAACTTACTCTTGAAACTCCAACTTGAACTACTGTGTCTTTGATCTTATTTATATCTTTTTCACCATTATAAGTTGAGATATAAAGGTGTGAAGAGTTTTCTTTAATAGTTCCTATGGGAAAGATAGAGCTAATAGAACCAACAGCAGATACAACTTTCATATAATCTAAGCCGTAAGCTTTAATTTTCTCTTCATTTAACCTTATAACAAGTTCATCATCTGCGTCACCTCTTATAGATATATCTGAAAGATCTTTAAACTCTGAGAGTGAAGATTTAAGCTCTTCAGCTTTTTCTAGTAACTCTTTTGTTGAGTGTTCACCTGCTATTGCAATTAAAACAAGGGGTATATTTTCAACATGTATCTTTGCAGTTGGCTCTACCATATCTGCTGGTAAGTCTTTTTTCACAGATGCAATAACATCTTTTACATCACTTAAAACTGCTAAGTTATCACTACCACTTTTTATATCAGCAAAAATACTAAAATTTCCATTTCTTATAGTAGTTTTTATTGTATCAAGTTCGTTGATATTTTTTAAATCATCCTCTATGCTTTGAACTGCCATTTTATCTAAGATATCTGCACTAGTACCAGCGTAAGCACCATTAATAGAAATTTTGTCCATTTGTATAGGTGGAAAAATCTCTTTAGGTATGTTAGTATACGCAAAAATCGACATAACAACTATCAAAAATAAAAACATATGATTTAATAGAGGTTTATCTAAAGCAAATTCGATAACTTTTTTTATCATAAGATATCCTTAATATCTGATTCAATAGACAATGGTGATGTTTGAGGAGCATATCTATCTATAACTTCACCATCTCTATTGATTAAAAATTTAGTAAAGTTCCATTTTATAGCATCTATCCACATAAAACCACCCTGCTCTTTTTTTAAAAACTTGTATAAGGGATGGGCATCATCTCCATTTACTTTTATCTTTGCAAACATAGGGAAACTAACACCGTAGTTTAAAAGACAAAAATCTTTTATCTCACCATTTCTTGCAGGTTCTTGATCAGCAAACTCATTTGATGGAAAACCCAAAATAACTAAACCTTGATCTTTATACTTTTTATATAAATTTTCCAACTCCTCGTATTGAGGAGTAAAGGCACATTTACTTGCAACATTTACAACTAAAATGACTTTACCCTTATACTTAGAAAAAGTAAACTCATCTCCGTCTATATCTGTAAGATTAATATCATAAATACTAGCATTTAAACTCATAACAAATAAAATTCCTAAAATTAAAGTTTTCAAACTTTGTATTGCTCTTTTCTATAGTAAGCAAAAGCAATTACAGCAAAGACTATAGTATATGTTAAAGGAACAAAACCTGGTATTGGTATAGTATCACCCTTAGCATAAGAGTGCATACCAGCAAGATAATAATTAACACCAAAGTAAGTCATTAAAATTACTGAAAAACTCATAAGCGAAATTACTGCAAAAGAGAAGTTAGAATATATAGACTTAATAAATCTCAAATGTATTACAACTGCATATACCAATATAGAAACTAATGCCCATGTCTCTTTAGGGTCCCAACCCCAATATCTACCCCAAGACTCATTTGCCCAAACTCCACCTAAAAAGTTTCCAAGAGTAAGCATTGAAAGACCAATAATTAAAGTCATCTCGTTAATTGCGCTTAACTCTTTTATACTTAAGTTGATTGATTTTGTATTTTTCTTAGTTTGAAAGATAAAAAGCATCAAAGTTAAAAATCCAAGTAAAGCACCAAGAGCTAAAAACCCATAAGATGCAGTAATCATAGAAACATGAATACTTAACCAATAAGACTGTAAAACTGGAACAAGGTTAGTAACTTGAGGATCCATCCAATTTAGATGTGCCACAAAAAGTATTAAACCTGTTAAAATTCCAGTTGCTGCCATAGTTATATGAGAATTTTTAGAAAATATAAAACCAGCTAAAACACTTGCCCAAGCTATATATATCATAGACTCATAGCCATTTGACCAAGGTGCATGACCTGATATATACCATCTAATACCCAAACCAAGAGTATGTGCCATAAAAAATAGCACTAATACTGCGAATGTACCTTTTGTAAATATATCAAGATTAAAAGATGGATTTAGTATCTTAAAAAATGATAAAAACAATAGTAAAAAACCAACTAAAAAATAAAGAGGCCAAAGTATTTCAAAGATATGCGCGTGGTTATAAAATATCTCCAAATCTATACGGTTCTGATCAAGATAAACTTTAGCGCCATTTTCTCTTTGATATTTATCTAAAACATCTAATTGGGCATTAGCCTTACTCCAATCATTAGTTTTTAAAGCTTCATCAACGCTTCCGAAGTAAGATATAGCAATTTGTCTTATCTCGTTTGATACATTTTTAGGTAAAGTTTCTAAGGCTTTAACTGTATCATACCAAGCATTAGCTTTATCTTCTTTATTTGGCCATATTTTTAGTAGTGAACCTGTATAAACTAGGTAGGCTATATTTACTCTTTCGTCAACTTTCAAAATTGCTTTATCAAATTTATTTCTATCTTTAGGTGCTTTTCTTATAGCTTCTTCAACTGCTTCACCTATCATATAGCCAGTCATTTGAGATGGGTATTTAAAAAATTTAGAAAAAGCAACATATTTTGAACCCTCTTTTACACCAAGCAGTTTATTTACATTTTTATTTCTTGAATATATAAAATTTATCTCTCTCCAAGATTCAGGTTTTAACATCATACCTAACATGATTTGATTTGCATTAAGTCCCAAAAATGAATCAGATCTATGAAGTTTATTTACAACTTCAATAGCCAAAGTATCCAATGGTTTCATCCTACCAGAGTTATCTTGAACTAAAAGTTTTCCAAATTTATTTGCATGCTCTTTATTAAAAGCTTTTACATCTTTGATTACCTGGTTTTCAGCTTTTAAAGGTGTAGTAGTAAACAATGCTAAAAACAATGCAATTAATGCAAGTGATGCTTTCTCTTTACTAGCTTTTTTTGCAATTTGTGAAAGTTTAGAAAATCTGCCATTTTTCATAAATAATGACCCAAAAAGCCCTATTCCCAATAATATGTAGCCAATATAAGTTGGCAAAGTACCTGGATCGTGGTTAACTGACAATACTGTTCCTTTTTCATCTTGATCATAAGAGCTTTGGAAAAATCTATAGTTTCTATGATCAAGAACATGATTCATATATATTCTAAAAGGTACATTAATACCTTTTTCATTATCTATTAAAACTACATCACTAGCATAAGATGATGGTGAGTTAGAACCAGGATATCTACTCATATCAAATTTTACAAGTTTAATACTAAACGGGATAATAATTTTTTTAGAGCCATAAGATATATCTACATTACTTCCATCAATACTAGCATGAAAAATCTCTCCATTCACACCTTTTCTACCAAAAACAGTAATCTCTTTACTTTCTTGGTTTTTGCTTACTTCAAAAATAAGTGCATCATCATAACGTTTAGCCATCTCTTTATTTTCAACGCTATAAAGAACTTTTTTAGCGTGTGAAATAAAATCTTTTAAAACAAAGTTAGTCTTGCCCTCTTGGTAAAGAGTTCTTCTGTTTAGTTTAGAGTTGTTGGATTCATTTACAATACCTTGCATTTTGCTATCCATATTTAAAGTGTTAAACTTCATTGGATTTTTCATAAAAAGTTCATCATTTTTGAGAAAAATATCTATAACTGGTTTTGTAAAACTTTTTTTAGAATTAAAGTTCAATACCAAGCTATCAGCCTCAAAAGATTCACCCTCACTCAAATAAATCTTTTTAGCTCCATCACTAGTAGTTACCATAAAGTTAAGTACAGGTTCACCCTTTTCATCTTCAACATACTTATAAGTAGCATTAGGAATATATTTTTTAAGTTCAACATCAACATTTGAGCTTGAAAAAGAGTAATTATTTTTACTTAATTTAGACAATAAAATAGCTTTTTCATAACTTTTATCATCAATTTGAGCTTTTATATAAGATCTGTCACTAATAATATAATTAGATGTTTCACCTTGACGTATATGCATACTGCCCTCATAACCACCATACCTAGTAATAGCAGCACCTATCAATATCACAAAAAATGATATATGAAAAGTTAAAACAAGAGCTTTCTCTTTTCTATACATTTTGAAATTCAATATATTGATGAGTAGATTTGTACTTAAAAGAAGTAATAAAATCTCAAACCATCTAGCATTATAAACTTCTGCTTTTGCAGTCATTGTCCCATAATCGTTTTCTATGAAAGTTGCATATCCTATGCTAATCGCAAAAATTAACATAAGCGTTGCCATAGTTTTCATAGAACCAAGTATTTTTATAAGTTTTTTCATATTTTTCCTATTTTCCTATTTTAATCCAGCCCAAGAACTGCTTACATTTACACTAACTTCTAGTGGTATATTTAAATTTGATATATTTTTCATAACACTAGCAAATTTTTCACTAATATCATCAACTACATCCTCTTTTACCTCAAAGATCAATTCATCATGAATCTGAAGTAACATTGTCGCATCTAATTTTTCATCAATAATCAACTTTTTTATCTCATTCATGCTAGCTTTAATTAAATCTGCCGCACTACCTTGAAAAACAGTGTTAACTGCTTCTCTTTCATAAGATGCCTTAAACATTGGAGTAGCATTTGAATAATCAAAGATACGACGACGTTTAAAAAGTGTTTCAACATAACCATCTTCATGAGATTTATCTACTATGCCTCTAAAGTAAGATTTAACACTAGGGAAAGACTCAAAATACTTAGTGATTATCTCTTTTGATTCTTTTGTAGTAATCTTTAAAGTTTCAGCTAATTTTTTCTGACCCATTCCATATAAAAGACCAAAATTAACAGTTTTAGCAATATTTCTTTTACTCTTCGCTTCCTCTTCACCAAAAAGTGAAAGAGCTGTTTGGTAATGAATATCTGCACCATTATTAAAAGCATCCACTAAAACTTTATCTTCACTAAAATGAGCTAGAAGTCTAAGCTCAATTTGTGAATAATCTATACCTAGAAGTTTATAACCATCTCTAGCTACAAAAGCCTCTCTAATTTTATTACCAAGTTCACTTTTTACAGGTATGTTTTGTAGATTTGGGTTTTTTGAACTTAAGCGACCTGTAGCAGTTCCTGTTTGTATAAAAGATGTATATATTTTAGAATTTTCATCTTTGGATGCTAAGTCTAAAAGTGGCTCAATATATGTAGAGTTTAACTTTTGCATCTCTCTATACTCTAAAAGTAAAGGGATAATCTCGTGCTCGTCATAAAGCGAATTTAAAACTTTTTCATCTGTTGAATAGCCAGTTTTAGTTTTTTTCTTTGCTTCAAGACCTAATGTTTCAAAAAGTATCACACCAAGTTGCTTAGTTGAATTTACATTAAACTCACTACCAGCTAAAGTATGAATTTTACTTGTTAATTCGTTAAGTTTAGTTTTTGCTATAACTCCAAAGTCGCCTAAAGCCTTAGTATCTAGTGTAATACCATTTTCTTCCATAACCACTAGGGTATCTATAAACTCATACTCTATGTTATTTGCTTCTTGTAAAAGAGCATCAGAATCTAAAAGCTTCATTTTACCCATAAAAAGATTATATAGTTTTAAAGTTATCAAAGCATCTTCACTTGCATAGTTTAATGCATCATCAAGATGTACATTTGCAAATGTTTCCCCTTTTTTAACTGTATTTTTAAAAGATATCATCTCATGATCAAGTAGTCTCAAGGCAAGTTTATCTAAAGCAAACTGACCTTGTGGGTTAAGTAACCAAGAAAGTATCATAGAATCAGCATAAGCTTTTACTTTTATATCTTTCAAAAAAGCATTAACAAAGTGTATATCAAACTTTATATTATGACCAACAACTTTAAATTTAAAGATCTCTTTAATTACTTCTTTTGCATCATTTATATCTAATTGATCAGCAACACCTAAATACATATGTGTAATTGGTATATAAAAAGCTTCATCTTCATTGAATGCAAAAGAGAATCCAACAAGTTTGTCTTTTTTAAAGTCTAAGCCTGTAGTTTCAGTATCAAAAGCAATTATTTCATCTTTTGAATGTTTGTTTAAAACATTTAATATAGAATTTTTAGAGACTAAAAGCTCTTTTTTAAACTCTATTGATGAAGTTTTTTCCTCTAATGTTTCAACTATAACATCATCACTAGATATTCTACTTTGGGCTTGTTTCTTTTGAACTTGACCACTTGCTTCAAGTTGTCTAACAACACCATTCATCTCATAATAAAGCAATTCATCATAAATTTTTACAAATGGGTTTTCACCGCTCATCTTGTATTGTTCAAAATCTACACTATCAAAAAGATCATTTTTCAAAGTTACAAGTTTTTTTGACATATAAGCGTTATCTTTATCATTTCCTAGTTTTGCTTTTACACCCTTTGGAGTAATAAGTTCTAAGTTTTTATATATCTCATCTAATGAACCATAATTTGAAATCAATTTTTGAGCTGTTACTTTCCCAACACCCTTCACCCCTGGAACATTATCTGCACTATCACCAAGTAAAGATTGAAAATCAATAAACTGAGATGGCTTAACACCAAACTTGTCCATACAGGCATTTTCATCTATAGTTTTTCTTTTTATAGCATCAACTATAATAACTTTTCCATCATCTATTAGTTGGTAAAGGTCTTTATCGTGAGAAACAACTCTAACACTCATTCCAGCTTCTTTTGCTACTTTAGTCATTGAAGCTATCATGTCATCAGCTTCAAAACCAACCTGAGCTAAAGTTTTAAATCCCATTTTTTCTATCCACTCAATAGCAATGGGTAGTTGCTGAATTAATTCTTCAGGAGGTGCATCACGATTTGCCTTGTAGTTAGGGTCTATCTCATTTCTAAAAGTTGGACCCTTAGAGTCTAATGCAAAAACTATATAGTCACTATTATGCTCTTTATGAAGAGTAGCTATAAAGTTTGTAAAACCAGTTAAAAGTCCTGTAGGGAAGCCATCTTTATTTGAAAGTGGAGGTAAAGCATAATAACTTCTAAAAAAGAAGCCAAATGTATCTATAATTGTGATCGTTTTAGACATTAAAGAGTATCTAACATATTGTCAATTTCATCTTCTAAAAGCTCATGATCATAACCTAAAGCACTTGCTTTTTTAAGTGCAAAGTTAATTGAATGATCAGCTAAAGGTGCATTAACTGGAATTGCAGTTTTTATAATGTTAAGTGCATTAGAAAACTCTTTTATATGATCAGGTGCATTTTTAGGGAAATCTGAAAATTTTATCATATCCACAAATTCATCATCAAACTTCCAATGATCAAAAATAGCAGCAGTAACAGTAGCAGTTGTATCTTCAACATAAGAAAACTCAACATTTGCAATAGCATTAGATGTTGCAATTTCAGACTTGAAATTAATAGTTACATCTTCTTGAATAATATCACTAGCTATTAAAATTTTTCCAGTTTCTTGTAAAAAAGAAGCTAAAAAAAGTTTATCTGCTTTCTCTTTATCTATACGAGAGTACCATTTAAACATAAGCGCTGCTTGCATAGAGGAAACGTCAGCAAACTTTTCTGATGTAATCCCATAAGGTTCCATATCAACATTTAGTAGTTTTCTTACAGAATTTCCAAGTGCTATAGATCTTGTCATACTCATACCAAAAAGAGAAACTGCTTGAGAAGCATTTTTAATATCTCTTCCAAAACTATACAAAGGAGAGTTTGCAGCTTTTAAAAGGTTAGCAACAATCATAGGATCATTTTCAATAGTTTTTGAAAGATCGCCAATACTAGCTTCTGGGTTTGCACAAACTGCTTGCATCTCAATTATAGTTTTCGGTAAAGGGGGGAGAGACTTGATTCTCTCAATAATAGAATTTTTCATTTTATATACTCACAATAATAATATTTTTGTCATTATACATATTATTAGTAAAAAATGGTATTTAGTATTTCATTATTCTAATAATTTATAAAAAAGAAACATATATATAATATTTTTTGTTTTAAAATTAAATTTAAAAGATATAATTTATAATATTAGTGCACTTTCAGTTTTTTATCATATAATTGAGTTAAATTATTAACTAGGAAGTAAAAAGAATGTTTAAAACACTTTTTGTATTGATTATGGTTACAAGTTCAATCTTCGCAGATTGTAAACTTGCTTTAGAGAATCCAGATGTAATTTGGACAGCATATAAAACACCAGCAAAAGTAGGTGTTACTGGTAATTTTAAATCTATTTCTATGGATACAAAAGCATCTACTGAGATAGACAACACGATTTTAGGTACAAAGATATTGATTAATACTGATTCAGTATATTCAAAAAATGAAACTCGTGATGCAAAACTTATCAAGTTTTTCTTTAAGACACTAGCAAGTGATACAATAGAGGTAAAAGTTGTAAATGTTTATAACAGTACAATACTTGTAAGATTAAAACTAAATAACATTACAAAAGATATACCATTTAAATATACACATAAAGATAACTACTTAATTGCTAATGCTGTTGTAGATATGAAAGATTTTGATGCTCTAAACGCCATAGCCTCAATTAACAAAGCATGTTTTAAATTGCATAAGGGTAAAACTTGGAGTGATGTAAAAGTTTCATTTGAAGCAAAAGTAGTTAAATACTGTAAGTAAATATGGCAAAACAAGAAACAAAAATAAATTTACTTAAAAAAACATACCAAAAGCCATTTGAGTGGTTTAAAGAGTTTAGATGTGCTTTAGGCACATTAATTATGTTTTTACTTACTGCACTTTTTTTTATATATATTATATTTATATATACTTTACCAAACTTAGAACATGTCAACTTTGATCAGATAAAGAAAAAATCTGAAAATCTTATAAAATCAAGACTAGTAGAAAAAACTAACTACTTTAGATGGACACCAATATCTAAAGTAAACAGAGATTATTTGTATGCTATAGTTTTAGCAGAAGATAGTAGGTTTTTTGAACATCATGGTATTAATTATGATGCTATAGCAGACGCTATGGCTAAAAACTATAAAACTAGTTCTTATAATTTTGGTGCAAGTACTATATCTCAACAAGTAGTAAAAAACCTATATCTTAACTCATCAAAATCCCTCTTTAGAAAAGCACAAGAGTACTTTTTAACTAAAGAGTTAGAAAAAAAATTTACAAAAAATCAAATTTTAGAACTATACTTAAATATAGCAGAGTTTGGTGGAGATGTTATAGGGATAAGAGCTGCATCTTTTAGAATTTTTAAAAAAAGCCCTAAAAATATAAATGCTGCAGAGGGTGCTTTAATCTCTGTGCTACTACCAAGCCCAAGAAGATATTATTATTCTATGATTCAAAACCATAATATTACAAATACACAAAAACGAAAAATAAAAAGAATTTTAAGTGATATGAGACATTTAAATTATATCTCTTACTCACAATATTTAAATTATATAAACTACAAGTATTTTTAGGTAATATATTATACTATAAACCAACATGTTTTAGGACTATAAATGGCTAACAACGAAGATATTATTATAATTGATGAGAATGACACCTCAGACACTACAATTGATCAAAATTCTCAAAATGAAAGCACAAGTAAACAAACAATAAAATCAAATAAAAAGCTTTTTATTATAATAGGTATTTTACTTTTAGTAACTACTATAATCATTGTTATACTTTTTAAGGTCTTAAAGAAAGATGATAAATTTAATGATTTTTCAAATTTAAATGAAAAGTTAAAACCAAAAAAAGAGCCAATCAAAGTTTCCTCACTAGAAAAACTTATCTCAAAAGCAAATTATCTATATGCAAACAATCAAAAAGAGCATGCATTAAAACTTTATGAACAAATCGCAGATTATTCAGAGGGTATCTCACTTTACAATCTTGGAGTGGCACAACTAAAAGATAAACAATATAAATTGGCAAGATCAAGCTTTATAAAAGCTCTAAAAAATCAGAACAACTCTTGTCCAAGTGCTATAAATGCAGCAGTTTGTTCATTGTATTTAAAGGATAAAAAATCTTTTGATTATTATATAAAACTAGCTAACTCTTTTTTACCATTACAAGGTAATAAAAAGCTATACAGTACATATTACAGTTTAATAAACTACTATATAGGAAACTATTATGAAGCGCTAAGCGCCTTAAAGCATCCTACAAGCGATACATACAAAAAAGATTCAGAACTCATCAATGCAAAGATTTCTACCTTAAATCAAGACTATTTTAGTGCTATTACACAGCTTTCAAGTAGAGATGAGGCAAGAGATGCATTTACATTAGCTTCTTTATATTGTAATGTTGGAGATTTAGCTATTGCTAAAACGTATCTTGAAGAGGCTATAAAAATAAATCCAAAACCAATTAAAGAACAATTATCTTTAGTTCTAGTTTTACTAAAAATGGGTCAAACACAAAAAGCAGGAGAATTACTTAAAACTATAACTTCTATGTATCCTGATGATATTTATAATATTTTACCAATAAAAGTTGGACTAAAAAAATCTATCTTAGATCCTGATACTGCACAAAAAATGTATAGAGAAAACATAATAAATTCCCATGAAATAAACATCCAACTCATATTATATTACGCTCCATATAAAGTATTTAATGCAAATACAACAATTTCATATATTAGAAAAGGTAATGCAAATATATATATTGATGATGTACAAAGTGCAAAAAATTATCTTAAAAGAAGTGCTACAACCTCCAAAACAAATCTAAAAATGGCTCAAGCCATAAAAGACGCACTTACTTTTAATCTCAGAAGAGCAAATAAAACATTTATAGAATTAGTAAAGGAACATCCTAAACACTCAATTTTATTATACAACTTAGCTCTTACTTACATGCACTTAGGTGACATAGTAAATGCACATAAATACTTTTTAAAATCTTATAACTTAAACACAAACAACTATTTATCTGGTGTTTTTGCCTTAATGAGCGCAAATCTACTTGGGATTAAACACAAAAAAATGTCAGAGATATTTAGAGAAAATCTAGCATCAGAGGATGAAAGTGAAAAATTTGAACTAATAAGAGTTTTACTAGATTTAAGTGAAAAAAACTATGTTGCATCAATCCATTTTTTAGATAAAAACTTAGACACAAAATCTATATATTTAGTTATAAATACAATAATCTCTATGAAATACAAAAGATATGAACTTGCCCAAAAATACTCTAAAAAATTAAAAGCTTTAAATCCAAATGAGATAATAGCTTCATTAATAGACATAAATACACAATTTCATGATTTAGGAGTAAAAGCGTATGCTAGAGCGACTATAGAGTATCTTAAAAATGAAAACTTTCATTACCAAGATTTATATTATGGAACTTTTTTAACACGTTATCTATATCTTCACACCGCCCTACAAACAGGACAGCTATATTTTATAAGAGAGTCTTTAAAAAACATACTAGCAAATACAAACAAAAGTCCAGCAGATATTCTTCAATCATTAGCATTAGCAAGCATATTTGATAAACAATTTGAAGAGGCATACAACTACTATAACACTTTAATTGATCAATACAAGATTAGAGACTCAAGAACCTTATTTTTAGCTGCTATAGCTTCTATAGGTGCTGATCATCATGCAAATGCAATAGCCCTACTTGAACTAGCTAAGTTAAAAGATAAAAAGAACTATGAAAGTAGATACGCACTTGGGCTTTTACAACTCGAGGTAAAAAATCACAACAGTGCAGGAACACAATTTTCTTTAATAAGGCAAGATTCATTTATATCTAGGTACTTTACATTCAATATTGATACACAAAAATTATTGTTTAAAAAAAATCCTGAGTTAATAAAATAACGATATAAAGTATAACGTCCACATATGTCAAGACCACTTAAACCAACATTCTTATTTCACTCATCATGCTAACTTAAGTGGTTTGTTTTTTTAGAGACATTATACTCGTACATGTTATACTTCTTGTAACTTTTTTCTTAGAAGTGCATTTATAAGTGTCTGATATGGTACTTTTTGCTCACTTGCAAGTTTTTTGAAAAACAGTACTATGTCATTATCTAGTCTTAACGAAACAGGTATCTTTTTTGGTTCATAAAATCTACCACGAACTCCATCACTGAAGTCATACTCTTCTAGCATTTCATAGTCATCAAACTTTTCTCTTTCTTTAATGTTGCTCATAAAATATCCTTTCTTTTTGATTTGCTTTTCTTGCACTAATAATACGGATAATCTCTTCTCCATTTTCATCAAAAAACATATTTGCAACAACTAATATTTTATCTTTTGTTGTTGTACCTAATGTTATCCATCTCTCTTCAAAATAATCGAAACGATGATCAAGTTTTGAAATATGCATAGGGTCTAAGAAAACTTCTTTTGCTTCTTCAAAAGATACTTGATGATTTTGTGCATTTAATTTACTTTTTTCATCATTCCATTCAAATTTCAGAGTAAGCCTTTTTGTAAATATATTTTAATTATAGCGAATTTGTATTTACATTGTCAATATTTGAGTTGTGAGTATAACGTTCATCGTGAGCGATATAATTTCCCCGCCCTTGGGGAAATTATTCGCTCTTCGTTCTTGTTATCATTGTATGTAATTGTATGAAGTTATTTTTCATAGTCAATATGAAAAGCCCTCATGTGTGCTTCTTTCTGAACTAATTGCAGTGAACGACTATTTGTTTCAGCATCATAATCATTCATATAGTGCCAAATAAATCCTTCTGGTGTTGCATTGTCTTCTTCATTTTTTAAATTTAAAATAAACTCTTCAAAATTTTTAGCAAGAATAGTTATTTTATAATTTTCACTTTGATCTATGTGTACAACTTCTGGTTCTTTATTTTGTTTTGAATAATCTAAACAAATCATATCATGACCACCTGATGATGTATCGCAAATGTAGATTCCTAGACTTGGATATTCCCAATCATTTATCCAAAACAAACTTCCAAAACTCCCTAAGATTGAATGGGTTGCAGTTTTCCCTAAACTAAAAAATCCTTCTAGTTCAATTGAGGTGGATTCATTTATTATAAAATGTCTTTTTTTTAGAATACCTCCATTGTGTTGCTTCATAAAACTGAGATACGATGCAGGTAAACTATGACCTAGTTGAGTTTCTACCTTTTTAATATTATCGTCTAAAAAAGGCTCTTCATATTCCTCTTTAGAGTACTGACTATCTTGCCAAAAATTTTGTAATTCCATTTTTTAGAACCTTTGAAGTAATATTTATTTTAAGTGATAACTCTTTATTCATTCCCATTTTAGTGAACTTACACTTAAATCTAAGTATTAATAGACAAAAAAAAGTACTCTATAAAAAAGAAATATACATCAAATAATCAAATTAAATGACAATATCATATTTATACTATATTAGCTATTTTTAGATTATTATCTTTAAAGAAAAGGTGTGCTATTAATACTTTTATTACCGTTATTGGAGCATAAATGGGTGTTAATTATCTATATTCCATTAAAAGAGCATATGTTAGCTTAAAGTGTAAAGCCTTTTTATAAAGGAATTATTACGGAAGTGAAGAAAAAACTACTTGATACTGTTTGAGATGTTATACGTTTTAAGCACTATAGTTTATCTACTGAAAGGACATATATATATTAGATAAAGCAAATTTTTTTTCATAACCAAAAGTTAAACTATCCAAAGTACAAACAAAAAGTACACCATTCCCATAAAATCAAATATTATTTTCCGTGAACCATACAATTTGATAAACGTAAGCACCAAGTAAACCCCATCTAGCAAAGTGAACAGTTTTAACTCAGTTCCACATTCCAAGGTAGCAATTCCTCAATATTTTTTCCCTCAGCTTCATAAATAGGAAGCTGAGTAAGTATATGTTTTAGATAAGCATGGGCATCCAAAT
>WFNF01000069.1 GCA_015488775.1 Helicobacteraceae bacterium | reverse complement strand
AGAGAGGGAAACGCCTGGTCCCATTTCGAACCCAGAAGCTAAGCCTCTCATCGCTGATGATATTGCACCTTGCAGGTGTGTGAAAGTAGGTCGCTGCCTAGTTCGGATTTCTTCTTTTTACTTACTTATTTACTTAATTACCTTTTTACTTTTGTTATTGTTGATTACTAATTTATTTTATAATATAACCTACCTTATTTTTTACTATTGACTTATGTTCTTTGCTTTTGATATGTTATAATATAAAATGAAAAAGAAAATTTTAATCACAAATGATGATGGTTTTGATGCACCTGGGTTGTTAGCGTTAGTTGATGCTATTAAAGATATAGCTGATGTAACTGTTGTAGCACCCTCTACTCAAAAATCAGCCTGTGGACATTCCCTTACTCTTACTAGACCCTTACGATTTATTAGTATAGATGATGATTTTTATAAGCTTGATGATGGTACACCAAGTGATTGTGTTTATTTGGCTTTACACTCAATATTTGATGAAGTTAAGCCAGATTTACTTATTAGTGGGATTAATTACGGATCAAATATGGGTGAAGATATAACATACTCTGGTACTTGTGCTGGTGCAATGGAAGGTACCTTACATAATATTGATTCAATTGCTATATCACAAGTTGTAGATTTTACTAGTAATGATACTGATTATTCTAATGCTGCTAAATATATTAGATTATTGGTCTTAAAAATATTTGAAAAGGGTTATCCTTTAAGTAATCGTGAATTTATCAATGTAAATATACCTAAAAAATTAAAGAATTTTAATCCAAAAATAACATATGCAGGCTACAGATACTATGCTAATGATGCACATTTACATAGAAATCCGCGTGCAGAAGAGTATTATTGGTTAGGTTTACATCCATTGGACTTTAAAAAACGAGATGTTGATGGATTATGTGATTATAATGTTACTGAAGATGGATATATATCTTTAACACCAGTGAAACTTGATATGACATCATATAATGCAAGAAAAAATTTGGAGATTTTGATATGAAATTTGCTAGATCAAAATTACTTTTTGGTGAAAAATTTGAAAAATTGCAATATGCAAATATTTTATTACTTGGTGTTGGTGGAGTAGGTAGTTATTGTTTAGATTGTTTGATAAGAAGTGGAGTTGGAAAAGTTACGATAGTTGATTTTGATGTTTATGATGAAAGCAATCAAAATAGACAACTGTGGAGTGAATTGCATTTGGATGAAGTTAAAGTTGATGCTATCTCTTCGCATTACTCAAATGTTAAAACTATAAATCAAAGAATTGATGAAGATTGGATTGAAACTTTTAATTTTGATGAATATGATTTAATTTTAGATGCTATTGATGATAGCAGAGCAAAAATTGCACTTGCTATAAAATGTCATAAAAAACTTATTTCTGCTGTTGGTAGTGCTAAAAGATTAGATCCAACAAAAATAGAAGTTGCAACTATATGGAAAACTCATGGTGACAGATTTGGTGCAAAGCTTCGTTATGAATTAAAAAAGCGTAGATTTAATAAAAAGTATCCTGTAATTTTTAGCTCTGAGCCTGCCTTAATTAAAGAAAAGGGCTCTTTTATGGGTGTTACTGCTTCTTTTGGTCTAACCATGTGCTCTGTGGCTATAAAAAAATTAACCTCTTTATGAGAGCACCAAGATTAGACTATACTAGATTTATTGATTTTATTAAACCTAAAGAATCTGAATATTATCTTTTAGATTTTTTTGCTATTGGGTGTATAAATTGTCAAAATAATATTGATATTTTACATCATATATCTGATCAAATAAATAATATAGAAGTCATTGGTGTAAGTGTTGGTAAATTTGATTATGAAAAGTCAGAGAAGGCTTTAAAATCTTATAAAAATAGATATAACATCACTTACCCTCTTTATAATGATTTTGATCATAAATTATCTGATGCCTATGTTCAAAAAGCTTGGCCATATCTTGTTTTAGTTGACTCTAATGGCTACATAAAAGAAGATTTTGTTGGTGAATTTGATTACACTAAATTTATAACTATATTCTCAAAATATACAAATTTTAATATTAATAAAAGTATTAATCAAACTCATCTATATCTAAATAAAATTAACATATATTCTGAAAATATATATCTTTCTTATAGTAATAAAATAGATATATATGATTTAGAATTTAATCTTATTGACACTATATATAGTCTAAATAACCCAAAATCAGTATGTTTGCTTGATGATATATTGTATATTGCACTAAAAGATAGTGTTATATATATTAAAGATAATGTATCTTATTGTTTAATTGATTCTATTAGAAATGCTAGTGATATTGTATGTTTTAATAAACTGTTATATATAAGTTTAGAAGGTTCACATGAGATTATAGTTATAAATCCGATAAATAAATGTGTAATTAATAGATATGGAAATAAATTTGAAGCCTTAAGAGATGGAAAACTTGAAAATGCTCAGTTTGCACAGCCATCTGCTTTATCTATCTTTGATCAGGAGATATTTGTTATTGATAGCGAAAGTTCATCTCTTAGATCTATAAGTGGAGATGATGTAAAAACATTAATAGGTAAATGTTTGTTTACCTTTGGTGACTCAAATATAGATGAGTTACTTTTACAGCATCCAAGTGACATTTGTATTGGTAAAGTTGGCGATGGGTGTGGTGCAGGTAGAATTTTTATATGTGACACATATAATCATAAGATCAAGGTTTATGATATTGAATCCAAAACTATTTTAACATTGATTGATGAAATTTTTGAACCCTTATCTATAGATAAAATGGGGTGCAATTTATATATTATTAACTCAAATGAGGTCTTTAAATACAATTTATCAAAGATGAAACTAGAAAAATTAGATATAATAAAAAATTAAAAATATGTAGGATTATGTAATGGAACAAAAAGAACCAATGACACTATTTGGGTATGAAAAATTATCTGCTGAAATGCATGAGATTAAGCTTGTTGAACGTCCTCAAGTTGTTAAAGCTATCGAAGAAGCTGCTGACTTAGGTGATTTAAAAGAAAATGCTGAATATCATGCTGCTAAAGAGAGACAATCTCAGATTGATGATCGTATTTCTGAACTTCAAGATATGTTGGGGAGAGCTCAAATTGTTGACCCAGCATCTTTAAAACATGCGCGTGTTAGCTTTGGTTCAACTGTAGTATTGTGTGATATTGATTCTGATAAAGAGCTAACCTATACTATTGTTGGTGGTTGTGAGTCTAATCCATCAACAGGACTTATTTCATTTAACTCACCTTTAGCAAGACAACTTCTTGGTAAAGAAGAGGGTGATGAGTTTAAAGCAAAATTACCTAAGGGTGAAATAGAGTATGAGGTTCTTGAAGTTAAGTATCAAGAGATAGTCTTTGAAACAAATTAATGTAGGTATTATTGGAGCGAGTGGGTATACTGGTTTAGAATTAGTAAAGATACTACTTACACATCCAAATTTCAATATTAACTATGTTGCTACAAGTAGTGGTGAAACTTTTATTACAAAGCTTCATCCATCTCTTGACGCGGTTTTTGAATGTGAAGTTGTAAAAGCTGACTCTTTAGATGTTGCAAAAAAATGTGATTTAGTTTTTTTAGCTCTTCCTCATAAAACAGCTATGGTTTTTGTAAAAGAGTTAATTAATCTCAATGTTAAAGTTGTAGATTTGTCTGCTGATTATAGGCTTGATCAAAAAAGGTATGAAATTTACTATACTAAGCATATTGATGTTAAAAATATTGAAAACAGTGTTTATGGTTTACCTGAACTTTTTTCAGATGATATTAAAAGTACCTCTTTAGTTGCTAATCCTGGTTGTTATCCAACTGCATCAATCTTGGGTCTACTAGCATTTAGAAAGTACATTAAAAAAGATACAAAGATTATTATAGATGCTAAAAGTGGAGTGAGTGGTGCAGGTAAAAAGTTAAGTGAAGCAACACATTTTGTATCTATTAATGATAATATGCATGCTTATAATCCATTAGAACATAGACACTCCCCTGAGATCGCTAAGTATATTGAAGTTGATGATGATAAAGTTATCTTTGTACCACATCTTGTACCTGCTACTAGAGGTATGTTAAGTTCAATATATATAGAAGTAGATGAAAATTTTGATGAAAAAGAAGTTTTAAAAGAATTTTATAAAAATAACTATTTTGTAAGAGTTAGAGATGAACCTGTTTGTATGAAAAATGTTGCAGGAACAAATTTTTGTGATATATATGTAAAACGTGCAGGTAATACACTTTTTATAAGTTCTGCTATAGATAATTTACTTCGTGGTGCTTCATCACAAGCTGTAGTTAATGCTAACTTGATGTATGGTTTAGATGAAAAAGTAGGAATACCAATTATTTCATATGTCCCATAGTTTTATTATAAAATCAGATGCCATTATAGTTTCAGATGTGCATTATAGTGACAAAGATATAAGTTTTTCAAATTTTTTAGATGATATTATTGATACTAAAATCATTACTTCACAGTTAATTTTACTAGGTGATGTTTTTGAAGTATTAATTGGTGGTTTTGATATATCTATTAGTAGAAATAAATCTATAGTTGATAAAATTAACTATATATCAAAGAGTATTGATATTGTATATTTAGAGGGAAATCATGACTATCAATTAACAAATATTTTTCCAAATGTATTTGTTATACCTCTATCTTTACAACCAACAAAATTCATACTTAAAGACACTGTTATCTACCTTGCACACGGAGATTGGTGCGGAAATATTTTATATAAAATTTATACATATATAATTAGAAATAGATACATAATAAAATTTTTAAATTATTTTTTTACAAATAAAATAATTTCTATTTTAGATGATAGAGATGCTAAAAAAGAAAACTGCTATAAAATAAATTTTTTTGAAGCTATGATAAATAAAAAATTTAAAAAATGTGATATAAAAGCGTTTGATATCTTCATAGAAGGTCATTACCATCAAGGTGTGTCATTTAAAAAAACAAATAGTGTGTATATTAATGTAAGCTCTTTTGCTTGTAATAAAAGATATTTTATTGTACAATCATTACAAGAAGTAATTTATAGAGGTTAAATATATGGCCGCAGTTCAAGATGATAGACTTAGAGTCGGTACTAATGAGATGGAACTTGTAGATTTTCGTATTTTCAAAAATGAAGATGGGGAAGTTTATGAGGGTATCTATGGTGTTAATGTTGCTAAAGTACGTGAAATTATAAAACTACCAAAACTTACAGAATTACCAGGTGTGCCTGAATATATTGAAGGTATATTTGATTTAAGGGGTGTAGTTATTCCTGTAGTTAATTTAGCTAAATGGATGGGTATAAATTCACCAAAAGATGCGCAAGAAAATGCTAGGGTGATTATAGCTGAATTTAACAATATACTAATTGGTTTTGTTGTTCACGAAGCTAAACGTATAAGAAGAATCTCTTGGTCTGATATTGAGCCAGCATCTTTTAGCTCAGGTCATAGTGAACTAGATAAATCTAAAATTACTGGTGTTACAAGAATTGAAGATGATGCTGTATTATTAATATTAGATTTGGAAACTGTGGTTCAAGAGTTAGGTTTATATCAGCCTGCTACAGATGAGTCTTATGGCGAGGGTGATGAAATATTTGATGGTACAGTACTTTTATTAGATGATTCTAGTACTGCTAGGTCTATAGTAAAAGACGCACTTCAAAAGATGGGTTTCAGTGTTATAGAAGCTAGTGATGGCTCTGAAGGATTAGAGCGTCTTGAGGATCTATATTTAAAATATAATGATAATATAGCAGATGAAGTTAGATTGATTATCTCAGATGTTGAAATGCCTTTAATGGATGGATTTCACTTCGCAAACCGTGTAAAACAAGATGATAGATTTAAAAAATTACCTATTGTTTTTAACTCTTCTATAAGTGATCACTTTAGTGAGTTAAGAGGAAAAGAAGCTGGTGGTGAAGCTTATTTAGTTAAGTTTGATGCAAACTCATTTTTTGATGAAGTAGCACGTGTTGTACGTGCACATGTTAAATAAGGTATAAAAATGGATGAATTTCAAGAAATATTACAAGATTTTTTAGTTGAATCGTTTGAGCTTTTAGAACAATTGGGTAGTGATTTACTTGAGTTAGAAAATACTCCTGAGGATTTAGAGTTATTAAATCGTATTTTTAGAGTGGCTCATACAGTTAAAGGTGCTAGCTCATTTCTAAATTTTGATGTACTTACACACTTAACCCATCATATGGAAGAGGTATTAAATAAAGCTAGACATGGTGATCTTTTAATTACATCTGAAATTATGGATGTTATATTAGAGTCTACTGACTTGATGACTAAAATATTGAATCAAATTAGAGATCAAGGTTCTGATGTAGGTTTTGATGCAGTTGATATTGTAAAAAAACTTGATGCTGCTGCTAATGGTGAAGTTGTTTCTGTAATTGAACCTAATGTAGTTGCACCTCAAGTTATTGAAGAGGTTCAAGAGGCTCCTAGTGTTGAAGAGGAAGAAGAGTTAGATTATTCATCTATGAGTGAAGATGAGATTGAAGCTGAAATTGAAAAACTTTTAAATCAAAAACAAGATGAAGATAAAGCAAAAAGAAAAGCTAAACTTGATGCAGGTGAGTCTGTACCAGCTTTACCAAGTGTTACAAATGAATCTAGTGCTACACCAGATACTCCTTCAACTAGCAGTACCCCTTCTAAGCCAGTGGAAGTTGCTCCAGTACAAAAAGATCCAGAACCTACCCCTGTTGCACCAAAAGCAAAACCAGCTCCTAAAACAGCTCCAGCAGCAAAAAAACAAGCTGCTACGGTTGAACAAACTATTAGAGTTGATGTTAAGAGATTAGATCATTTAATGAATCTAATTGGCGAACTTGTTCTTGGTAAAAATAGACTTATAAAAATAAATGATGATGTTGAAGAAAGATATGAAGGTGAAGAGTTTCTTGAAGAACTTAATCAAGTTGTATCTATTGTATCTTTAGTTACTACAGATCTTCAAATTGCTGTAATGAAAACTAGAATGTTACCAATTGGTAAAGTTTTCAACAAATTTCCAAGGATGATTAGAGATTTATCTAGAGAACTAAATAAAAAAATTGAGCTTGAAATATCAGGTGAAGACACTGAACTTGATAAATCTATTGTTGAAGAGATAGGAGATCCTTTAGTTCATATTATTAGAAACTCTTGTGATCATGGTATAGAAGATGCTGAAACTAGGCTTGCTCTTGGTAAAAGTGAAACAGGTACTATTAAACTTAAAGCTTATAATGAGGGTAACCATATTGTCATTCAAATTACAGATGATGGTAAAGGTTTAGATTCAGATATGTTAAGATCAAAGTCTATTGAAAAGGGTATTATTACTGAAAAAGAAGCTGATGCAATGTCGGATAAAGAAGCTTTTTCTTTAATCTTTAGACCTGGTTTTTCAACTGCTGCACAAGTAACAAATGTATCTGGACGTGGTGTTGGTATGGATGTTGTAAAAACAAATATAGAGAAACTAAATGGTTTAATTGATATAGATAGTGAAATAAATGCTGGTACATCAATGAAATTGAAGATACCTTTAACTTTAGCAATTATCCAAGCTTTACTAGTAGGTGTTCAAGAAGAGTACTACGCTATACCACTTGCTTCAGTTTTAGAAACTGTTAGAATATCTAAAGATGAGATATACACAGTAGAGGGACGTAGTGTTATGAGGTTAAGAGAAGAAGTTCTAGCTCTTGTTCATATCGGAGATATATTTGAAGTTGAAAGAATTTTTGAAAACTCTGAACATGCTTATGTTGTTCTGCTTGGATTAGCTGAAAGCAAATTAGGACTTATTGTAGATTCTCTAGTCGGTCAAGAAGAGATAGTTATTAAATCTTTAGGAGAATATTTAAAAGGTATTAATGGCATCGCTGGTGCTACTATTAGAGGTGATGGTGGAGTTACCTTAATTGTTGATGTTGCTGCGATTATGGAGATGGCTAGAGATGTTAAAAGTACTATAAACACTGATTCATCAAATACTACAAAGGGTGCAGTTGAAAAAACTAAGCCTAGTGATTATAAAGTTATGGTTGTTGATGATTCAAAAACAGATAGAACTATAATGAGAAAATCATTAGAACCATTAGGCATCACTCTAGTTGAAGCTGTAGATGGCCTTGAAGCACTAAATATATTAAAATCTGGTGATCATGTATTTGATGCAATGTTGATTGATATTGAGATGCCAAGAATGGATGGTTATACTTTAGCTAGTGAAATATCTAAATATAATAAGTATAAAAATATGCCATTAATTGCAGTAACATCAAGAACAGGTAAATCAGATAGAATGAGGGGTGTTGAAGCTGGGATGGTTGAATACATTACAAAACCATATTCTCCTGACTACTTGCTAAATGTTGTTAAACGTAATATTAAATTTAATTTGGAGATGTCGGCATGAGTGAAAAATTACAACAGATAATCAACAAACAGCAAAATCAAGATGATCCTGATTCTATTGATATAGATGAAGTAACTCAACTAGTTGGTTTTGTTGTAGGGGATGAAGAATACTGTATTCCAATTTTAAACATACAAGAGATTATAAAACCAATTGAATCAACTAGAGTTCCTCAAACTCCTGATTATGTTTTAGGTGTTTTTAATCTTCGCGGTGCAGTTATTCCACTGATAGACTTGAGAATTAAATTTGGATTAGGGCAAACAAAATTTGAAGAGGAAACTCGTTTTATTGTTATGAAACATGAAGATGAAGTTGCAGGTTTTGTTATAGATAGATTAACAGAGGCTATAAGACTTCCAAAAAAAGATATTGACCCCGCACCAGATACTGCAATGCAAGAAAACTCTTTAATTGAGGGTGTTGGTAAACAAAAAGATAAAATTCTAACTATTTTAAAGGTATATAAACTTCTTGAACGTGACTTCTAACCTAGAAATACTTAAAACTAAAGATGCGATTGAACTTATATTTAAAGGTTCTTTTGATGTCTTTAACATCAGTACCATTGAAAAGCAGTTATCTAGTTTAAGATTAACTAATGAGTGCAACAATATAATTGTAGATTTAAGATCTGTTGAAAGCATAGATACATCTTTTGCTTTACTTTTATCTGATTGTAAAAAAAGAGCTATATCTTCATCTTTAAAATTCGAGATTCTATCTAATGATGAAACATTTAAAGATGTGGTTGAACTTACATACAGAAACTCCCATATAAAAAGTTCTTTTGAGATTGAAAAAATACCATTTTTTGAAAATTTAGGTAGACAAACAATAAAAAATATCTCTTTTTTGCGTGAAATATCTTTATTTATAGGTACAATTTTTGTACATATGTTTTACTATTTAAATTCTTACAAAAATTTAAGAATTAAAGAGATATTTTTTGAAATTAATGAATCAATATTTAAAGCTATTGGTATTATTGCCTTAACAAGCTTTTTAATTGGTGTTGTTGTTGCTTACCAAAGTGCTGTTCAGCTAAAACAATATGGAGCAAATATATTTATTGTAGATATGTTAGGTTTATCTTTACTTAGAGAACTTTCACCTATGATTACTGCAATTATTGTTGCTGGGCGTAGTGGAAGTGCATACGCTGCCCAAATTGGTGTTATGAAAATAACTCAAGAGTTAGATGCTATGAGAACAATGGGTTTTGATCCTTATGCTTTTTTGGTTTTACCTAGAATTATTACTTTGATGATTATGATGACTGTACTTATATTTGTATCTGATATTATGTCTTTACTTGGTGGTATGCTTATTGCAAAAATTGAGTTAGGTATTGAGTACTCACTTTTTATTGATAGATTTAGAGAAGCTATTGATGTTAGACACTTTTTTGTAGGGATGTTAAAAGCTCCATTTTTTGGTTTTGCTATAGCATCTATAAGTCTATATCAAGGCTTGCAGGTAAAAAATGATACACAAAGTATTGGTATAAATACCACTAGAAGTGTTGTTCAATCTATTTTTATTGTAATCATTATTGATGCACTGTTTTCTATATTATTTACAAGTTTAGGTATATAATGGCTTTAATTGAAGTAAAAGACTTAATAACATCGTTTGATTCTAAAGTTGTACATAATGGCTTAAACCTTGAGATTAATGAGGGTGAGATTTATGGCTTACTTGGTCCAAGTGGTTGTGGAAAAAGTACTTTAATGCGCGAAATGGTAATGCTTGAAGAATATACAAGTGGTAGTATTAAAGTTCTAGGGTATGAAATTAATGCTATTAGGTCTAAAGAGGCTCAAAAACTTAGAAAAAAATGGGGTGTTTTGTTTCAATTTGGTGCTTTATTTACATCTTTAAGTGTAAGTGAAAACATAGCTTTACCATTGAAAGAGTACACAGACTTATCATCTAAAATTATAGATGAGATTGTATCTTTTAAACTTAGTTTAGTTGGATTAAAACAGAGTGATGCTCATCTATACCCATCTCAAATAAGTGGTGGTATGAATAAAAAAGCTGCTCTTGCAAGAGCCTTGGCCCTTGACCCTAAACTACTGTTTTTAGATGAACCAACTTCTGGACTTGATCCTATCTCAGCAAGAGAATTTGATGATTTAATTCTAAAATTAAAAGATATGTTTAATCTAACTATAGTAATGGTTACTCATGATCTAACTTCAATAAATAATACTTTAGATAAAATGGCAATCATAGATAATAAAAAAATTGCAGTTCAAGGTGATTTGAATAGTGTTTTAAACACATCAAGTCCATTTATAGATACTTTTTTTAAGGCTTTAAAATGAATAACAAAACTAATTACACTATAGTTGGAATCTTAGTTATAGTGTTTTTTGTAACAATATTTGGCTTTGTTTTGTGGTTGATGCAACCTAACAAAGATCAAAATGTACAAGAGTATAATATATACTTTACCGAATCGGTCTCAGGTCTTAATGTTGACTCTCCTGTAAAATTTCGTGGTATAGTTGTTGGACGTGTTTCAAAAATGCAAATTAATCCAAAAAACTCGGAAGAGATAGAGGTTAAGGTTAGTATAGTTTCTAACACACCTATTAAAATTGATACAGTTGCTAAACTAATGTCCCAAGGTATCACAGGGCTATCATATATTAATCTCTCTAGGGGTTCTAAAAGTGCGAAGATTTTAAAGCCTAATGGCAAAGAGATACCTACGATTTTATCTATTCCATCATTTTTTGAGCGTATAGATAAGTCTTTAAATACTATATCTTCAAGAATCTCTAAAACATTAGATGGAACACAGAGATTGCTAGGGGAAAAAAATCAAGTTGAATTTGAAAAAGTTTTATCAAATATTAACTTTCTGCTAGCAAATCTTAACAATACTTTTAATCAAAAAACTATTGATGATTTGCATGAAAGTCTCTCTAATGCTAAAAAATTTACTAAAGATTTGAATGGCTTAACACCTAAGGTTGCTAATTTAATTGATAATACAATTAAATTTGAAGATAATTTTAATAAATCGTTTAATGATTTAACTGAAGCCTCTGAGTCTGTTGCTGTTTTATCAAAGTCTTTAAGAGAGTCTAATGAGCGAGGTGATTATAGTATTGGAACTTATATGAAAGCGCCTATGCAAAACTTCGATAGAGCTATGCAGGCTATGGAAGTTAGTATGATGAAGATGAATTTAGTAATGGATAAGTTGTCTAGATCACCATCTGACTTATTGTTTATTGAAGAGAAGAAAAAATTAGGACCTGGCGAATGAAATTAATTACAAGTATATTATTATCACTGATGTTTTATGGGTGTTCCATAACAACTAAAGTACCATCTGTTCAAAGTTATAGATTGAGTGCACCTAAGGTGAGTGAGGTTACCTCAGATGTATGTAAAAATCTTACTTTAGAGATATCTGCTCCACAAGCAAATAACTTATTTTACTCTTTTGATATGCATTATATTGAAGATAATATAAAAGAGGGTTCTTTTACTAGGTCTAGATATTCAGTCCCACCAGCAGAATCTGTATTTTCTATATTAAATGAAACACTTTCAGATATAGATATGTTTAAGGGTATTGTTTCTTATAACACTAAGGCTAGATCAGATTTGATTTTATATACAACTATTATAGATTTTATGCAGTACTATAATGAAAATAATAGTTCATACTCAAAAGTTTCTATGAACTTTGTTGTTTTGGACTCTAAAACTAAAGCTGTAAAAAATACTATTAAAAAAACTATAACTGTTAAGTTTGAAAAAAACGATGCTTTAGATGGTTTTATAGCATTAAATAAAGCAAATCATAAAGTTATTTTAGAACTTGTAGCATGGTTAGAAACTAGTTGTAAGTAAATTTTATGATATCTGGTTTTTCATCTAACTCTATAAATATGACTGCTAGTAGTCGTATAAGTGGTGGATTAGAATTTCCTTTTAACATCTCTAATGTTTTAGAGATATTTATATATGAAAATCTAGATTGTAGTTTTGATTCTAAAATGAAAGATTTAAGGGATTTATTAAAATTCACTTACGAATCACGAAGTAGAATCTTAAATAAAATATATAAAGATGAATCTAACTTAAAAGCTTTGATGCTAAAAGGTGATGAAAACTCTAAAATCGCTTTGGATGAACTTCAAAGTCAAAAGTACGAGATTAGTGAAGATTTTAAAGATTTAGTTGAACTAGTATCTAGTCAATTAAATCCTGATCAATATAATGCAATACTAAAAAAAGCAGGTATAACTATATGAACTATAAAAAAATAAGAACTAACTTACTTAAAAAACTTGAAAATAACTCTATTGCCATTATAAGTGCATCTGATCAAAAGATAAGATCTAATGATACAGAGTATATATTTAGACAAAGTAGTAACTTTTATTATCTTACTGGACTTGAAGAGGATTGCTCTGTTTTGGTTTTAAGTAAACAAAATGGCATATCTAAAAGTTATCTATTTTTAAAAGATAATGATAAGCTCACAACACTTTGGTTAGGTAAAAGTTTAGGTGTAAAAAAAGCTAAAAAAACTATAGATGTTGATAAAGTTTATGATATTAAAAAATATAAAAAACGTTTAGAAAAACTTTTAGTTGATCATAATAATTTATATATAGAACAGTTTACAAATAGTACATATTATGAGGATGCAAAAAACATAGCCTTATCTCTTAGTAACAACAGAGCTATAAAGCAAAGTCCTAGAAATTTTTTAGATATAGCAACTCATATAGAAACTCTTAGGTTAATAAAAGATAAAGATGAGATAAAAGTTATAAAAAAAGCTATAGATATTACAAAAAAAGCTCACCATAAAGCTATGAAAAATATATCTAAATGCTCTTATGAATACCAAGTTCAAGCCATTTACAATAATACTTTTATTAAAAATAAGGCATTTAGTGATGCTTACTCTACTATAGTCGCTGGTGGTGATAGAGCAAATGTATTGCACTATATTAATAATAATAAAAAATTAGATAAAAATGACTTAGTTTTAATAGATGCTGGCTGTGAATACAAAATGTATGCTAGTGATATTACTAGAACATTTCCCGTAAATGGAAAGTTTAGTGAAGCTCAAAAAGATGTTTACAATAAAATTTTAGATGCTCAAAAAAAGATAATAGCTATGATTAAACCAGGGATAAAAAGGTTAGAGTTGCAAAAGCTGTCTGAAAAGTTACTTTGTACAGCTTTGATTGAGCTTGGTGTTTTAAATGGTTCTTTAGAATATAATCTTAAAGAAAAAACTTTTAAAAAATATTATCCACATGGTATCGGTCATTGGATGGGTTTAGATGTTCATGATCAAGCACCATATTTTGAAGATGATTTTAGCGATATCATTTTAAAAGAGGGGATGGTTTTAACGATTGAACCAGGTTTATATCTGAAAAAAAGTGATAAAAATATACCAAAACAATATAGAGGTATTGGTATAAGAATAGAAGATGATATATTAGTAACTAAGGATGCTTATGAAAACCTTAGTTTGTCGATTGTTAAAGATGTTAAAGATATTGAAGAGATTATGAAAGCTTAGTCGTCTTTTCAATCAAGGTGCCCTTAAGCCTTAAAAATTTGTTTTACAATATCTCTAATACCTATGTGTAAATTGTAGTTAAATATTGGAAAATCTAACCATTCATCTTCTAGGTTTACACTATATGATGAGAGATATTTACCAAGTTGGCTTAAATCAATAGTTTTGTATTTATCAGCTTCATCTTTTGTGTGTTTTGTACGTTTTAAACTTTTTTCTTTATTTGATATCTCTAGTGTGAAAGCTAATGTTTTTAAGCTCATTAAATCACAATAATCTAAAATAAGTTCGGGTGTTAATCTATCTAAAACTTTTCCATCTGCACTAAAAAGAAGTTTCTGGTCTCTTAGTGGAACAAGTACGCTTAGTATAGCTTCCACTAAATGTGGTGTTTTATCTTTCCACATCTTTGATTCATTTAAATCATTAAGTCTCAACATGGAAAGTTCAAGGATTTTATCTTGAGTAGATGTTTCTAAAATTTGTGAAATAGTTTGTATCATTTTAACTCTTTTGTATATAATTCGCGTATGGGCAACTCTGAAAACTCTAGTGCCACTCAGCATTACATAGGAGTTTACAATCAAGGCAATCTTTTGAAGACCTAGCCAATGCTAAGTCAAAAAAGATTAACGCCGAGTGTGAACTCCTATGTAATGCCCAAAGGGAGGGATGAAAAAAGTGATATTTTATAAAACTTTTAATTACTATAGCTATGGCTATAACTCGTAAAAGATTTTACCATATATCATCTTTTTCTTCCCTCTGAGGGGTACTAGGGTTTTTAGATATGCCCATATTATACATTTAAAGGATTTTATTCGTGTTAAATAAAACTTATATTACAAATATTTTAGCATTCTCTTTAGTTTTACTCTCTTTGGCTTTACCATTAGAGTATAAAGATTACATTTTACTTACAGGTGCTTTTGCTCTTTCTGGTTCGCTTACAAACTCCATAGCTATATATATGCTTTTCAATAAAGTGCCATTACTTTATGGTTCTGGTGTTATTGAGATGAAATTTGATAAGTTTAGAGAGTCTATAAAAAACCTAATGATGTCTGAGTTTTTTACTAAAGAACAACTAGACAGTTTTTTTGCCACTGAAGAGGTAAAGATAGACTTAGAACCAATCATAGAAACTACAGACTTTTCTATAGCCTACAGTGCTTTAACTGGTGCAGTTATGGAATCATCTTTTGGTGGCATGCTTGGTATGTTTGGTGGTGAAAAAGCTTTAGAATCACTAGAAGAACCTTTCACAGCTAAATTAAAAAGTGCAGTTATAACAATAGTTAAAAGTGATAGTTTTAATGAAACTTTACAAAACTCTATAAAATCTTCATCTCTAAGTGATGATATGCTTAAAAAAGTTGAAAATTTAATTGATCAAAGACTTCAAGAGCTAACTCCACTAATGGTCAAAGAGATTATAGAAAATCTAATAAAAGAGCATCTTGGCTGGCTTGTAATCTGGGGTGGAGTTTTTGGTGGACTTATTGGTTTAGTGTCTGCTGTTTTACAAGGGTTGAGTGTATGAAAATAGCTTTTATTGGAGATATTGTAGGTCGTCCTGGGCGTGAGATGATAAAGATACATCTTAAAAAGTTAAGAGAAACTTATGAGATAGATTTTGTTATAGCAAACTATGAAAATGCTTCTCATGGGTATGGTTTGACCCCTAAAAACTGTAATGAATTGATAAACTCTGGGGTTGATCTTATGACTGGTGGTAATCACTCGTTTGATAAAAAAGAGATTAAAGATATTTTTGAGTCTCACCCTTTGATCAGACCTTTAAACTATAGTGATGAGGTTGCTGGTGAGGGTTATAAGATAGTTGAAGTTAAAAATGAAAAACTTGCTGTTATAAACTTGATGGGTCATTTTGGTATGCCTTTTATTGAAAATGCTTTTTTAAAGATAAATAAAAAAGTTGATGAATTACTAGAAGAGGGTATTAAAAATATTTTTATAGATTTTCATGCAGAAGCAACTGCTGAAAAGAGAGCTTTGTTTATGATGCTTAAAGATAAAGTAAGTGCAATTATTGGTACACATACTCATGTTGGTTGTGATGATTTACAGATTGTAGATTCTTGTGCTTATCTTAGTGACATTGGTTTAACTGGTTGTAGAGATAATGTTATTGGTATGGATAAAAGAGAACCAATACAAAGAATGTTAACTGGGCTTTCTGGTCATTTTGATGTTCCAAAAAAATGTAAAAAAATCTTACAAATAGCAATTTTAGATATTGAAGATGGTGATGCAAAACAGTTTATAAAATTAAAAGTATTTGATGATTCTAGGGTGATAAAAAGCGAAGCTTATATAGACTAGTATATTTTATGTGATTAAATT
>WFNF01000068.1 GCA_015488775.1 Helicobacteraceae bacterium | reverse complement strand
GATTCTGTTGTGACTGCTGTCTCTTTCATACAAATATTTTAGCTAAATAGCCCTCAATTAGGACTTTTAAAATAGTGTAGATTTTTAATTTTATTTACTTTTCAAGATGGTGTTTACTTGGTGCTTACTATACTTATTATACTTATTTTAAAGGCTCTAAGATGAATCTACTCTCCAACTTAAAAATAAAAGTAAAACTACTAATACTTTTTCTAATTCCAACCTTAGCTTTGCTGTACCAAGTAACAATACAGTCTTACGACAAATATATGGTTTTAGTTGATAGTAAAAAAACAAAAAAATATGTAGAGCTATCTATAGCAATCTCATCTTTTGTTCATGAGTCTCAAAAAGAGAGAGGTATGAGCGCTTCTTATATAGGAACTAAAGGTAAGTCGTTTGCATCTGAACTACCATCACAAAGAGTAGAAAATGATAAAAAGTTAGAAAAACTAAAAAGTGTAGTTTTAGAGTTAAATAAACATATATCTAAAGATAAACCATCTGTCTTTTCTAATAATCTTAACATAGCTATGGATATGAGCACTAAGCTATCTGATATACGTTCAAAAATAACAGCTTTAGATATAAATAAAAAAGCAGCCATATCCTACTACACAAATATGAATAACGCCTTTTTAAAAACCATCTCCTCTATAACAAAAGAGACAGATGATGCAAGTGTTGCTAGAGATATAGTCTCTTATGTTAGTTTTTTAAATGCAAAAGAGAAGATGGGGATACAAAGAGCTATAGCTACAAACGCTTTTGCCATAAAAGATGCTCCTCCAAGTGTAAAACAAAAACTTACCTCTTTAGTAGCACAGCAAACAGCTTTTTTACAAACATATAAGCACACAGCTTCTAAAAAGATTTTGAGTGTATATAAGGATGTTGAGGGAAAAACTATATTTTCTAAGGTGGATAAGATGATGGGCACTCTTTTATCTGCTTGGAAGGTGGAAGATTTTACTATAGACTCAAAAGATTTTTTCTCAACTATAACAAAAAAGATAGATCTGTTTAAAAGTGTTGAGGATGATATATCATCTATATTGATTGATAATATAGATCAAACTGTTAGTGAAACATCATCACAATTAATTAAACTTATTAGTATAAATATAGTTTTATTTTTTATAGTTCTTCTTTTAGGACTTTTAACAAATAAAGAGATTCTAAGCAGTATTAAAACTTTAGAAAATTATATGAAAGATGTGTTTAATAATAACGATTTAACTCTTCATTGTGAGGTTAAATCCTCTGATGAGATAGGTGAAATCACTTCTGAGTTTAATGATCTTATAGACTCTTTACATATGTTGGTTAGTGAAGCTAAATCCTCATCTAGTGAAAATGCTTCTATCTCTAATGAACTATCTTCAACTGCAATGGGTGTTGGTGTAAATGTTCAAGAGTCTGTTGAGATAGTAAACAGTGCAACACAAAAAGCTAAAGAGATACAAGATGAGATACTAACATCTATAGAGGGTGCAAGGGGTTCAAAAGATGATGTACTAAAAGCAAACGACAACCTTGCTGAAGCTAGAGATGAGGTGATTAGACTAAGTAATGAGGTTGAAAAAAGCTCAGAGCAAGAGATGGAGTTAGCAAGTAGAATGGAGACACTTTCAAACGATGCATCTCAAGTAAAAGAGGTTTTAAATGTTATATCTGATATAGCTGATCAAACTAATCTTTTAGCTTTAAATGCAGCTATAGAAGCTGCTCGTGCAGGTGAACATGGTCGTGGTTTTGCAGTTGTTGCGGATGAGGTAAGAAAGTTGGCTGAGAGAACTCAAAAATCTTTATCTGAGATAAATGCAACTATAAATGTTATAGTTCAATCTGTAACAGATGCTTCAACCTCTATGAATGAAAATGCTGAGTCTATCCAGAAGTTAAGTGTTATATCTAAAGAGGTTGAGATTAAGATAGATGAAACTGTAGATATAGTAAACATTGCAGTTGAGGTTACAGATAAAACTGTAAATGATTTTGTTAAAACAGGTAAGGATGTTGACTCTATAGTATCTCAAGTAAATGAGATAAATGTTATATCTTCTAAAAATGCAAGAAATGTTGAGGAGATAGCCGCAGCTACTGAGCATCTAAATACTTTAACAGACTCTTTACACTCTCAATTAGAAAATTTTAAAACTAAATAGTTTTAGTAATGTTTAGTTTTTTTAAAAAAAAGAGTTTACCATTAGAGAAAGAAAAAAAAGATGAGATAGTATATAACTTTGGAAATTGTCAAGATGTAGCTAAGTACTTTGAGAGTGAAACAGGTATAACATTTGATTCTAAATCAAGCATACTAAAAAGTAAGTTAAGTCTGTTTTGTAAAAAAAATAAAATATCTAATTTTTCAATACTTTTAAAAAAGATTAAAAGTGATAAGTTCTTAGAACAAGAACTTATAAATGTTTTAACAACTAATGTAACATACTTCAATAGAGAGTTTACTCAAATAAGTTCTTTTGTATCAACTGTTTTAAAAGATAATAAAAATTCAATAAAGATACTTTGTGCTCCAAGTTCAACTGGTGAAGAACCTTATAGTTTAGTTATAGCTTTGCTAGAAGTAGGTTTTAGTCGCCATATTGAAGTTATGGGTATAGATAGTCAGTCCTGAAAAACCAAACAACACCCTGTTTTAAGCACTTTAAAGCCTATTGTTAGCTATAATTTCAACAATAAAAATAAGCTAAAAAGCATCAAACTCCTAAAATAGGACAATAATCTTGTCGAAAATAACACAGAAAAATCTCT
>WFNF01000067.1 GCA_015488775.1 Helicobacteraceae bacterium | reverse complement strand
ATTAGAGTCTTGACAACCTATAAGTCCAAAAGCTATGATTAAAGCTATACTTAGTGCTATTTTCAAAATGTAATCCCTTTATCATTGATTTTTGTAACCACTTCAACAGTGGTTGAGCCATCATCTTCTGTTGTGCTTGTTACAGATAAAACTAGTTCCTCTCCATAAGAATAAAGTTGTTTCATAAGTAAATTTAACCATTCGTTAAAAGGTTGATCAAAGTATGTACTAACATCATCTAAAAGTTGATCAAACCATGTAGTATAGTCTGAATTGTTATCATCTTGTGTGCCACTTATATTTGAGTCACTTCTATTATCATCTAAACATTTTTTATCATCAATACCATTTGGGAATGGATTACTTTTACATGTAACATAAGGGTATTTTTTTTCTAATATGTCATCTAAATTTAAAACACTTGGAGTTTCCAAACCTTGAGCTAAAGGACCTTTAAATATTTTATTAAAAACTTTATCTCTTATATAGGGATTATTGTAAAGTGCAAATCCAGTTGTTTTAGTATGTGCATAGCCATACTCTCTTTTATTTGGCCATAGAACATCTATACTACCAGTAGTTCTTGGGTATGGTGGTGCTGTCTCTAGCCATTGATGGTTTCCATCTATGGTTTTTATAGCATTAAAAGTTATATTAAAAATTTCATCGCTTTTAGAGAAAGTTTTATATTGAGAAACTTTAGCACGCTCTAAAAGCGTATTTAAAGCATCTTTGCCCAAAAGAGATAATTTAGTTAAAACTATAGCATCATATAAAACATTATATGAGTTTACATCTAAAATGCCATCTTTAAGATTCATCTCTGCATTTACTCTTTTACTTATATCGTTTATCATAAGTAGATTTTTATCACTCTCATCCATAGAAAATTGTTTATTAAGTGAGTCTTCACTTACTTTTTTTTCTTTTACAGTTATAATCTCTAAGGCAGCAACATTTAATAAATCAACTATCTCATATCCAAGTGAATTTTTTAAAGAGTCAAATTGTTCAAATATAGGTAGAGTAGATAGCTTGTTTAAAAGTGGAAAGTTACCTAGAGATAGTTTATATGTATTAGAATCTAATTTAACAACATTAGTAGATTTACAAGTAGTTGAACTTATGTTTGAGACTATGGTTGAGGGGTCACTAAAGGCATCAGCATAACATGCAAACCAATCTTGGAGTTTAGAGTATGAGCTAGAGTCTGTCACCTTTAAAAACTCTCTACTCATTAGTGAACTTGTTTTTATATATTCATTTATTGCTTGATCAATCTTTTTTAGCCATGCTTGAGTAAAAGTGTAAGAGTTCTCATCATAAGTAGCAAAAGGGTTAATAGTTGCAGGTGCATACTTGATACCAAGAGCTTCAACTTTTTGTCTAAACTCATACATCTTAGCTAAGTAAGATGCAGTAGAACTTAGTTTATATTGTTTACTTACATCTTGATTCATAATTAAAGTATTTTTAATAAATTCAATTGGGAGTTGATCATTGGTAGCAACTAACTCATAAGCTTTTCCAATCTCATCTCCTTGAGAGTTTTTAATACTTGGAAGTCTATCACTTATGTATTTTTCTAAAAAGATATGACGCTTTTCAACATCAGTTTCACCATCATTCATATCAAATATATCACCACTGTACATATTTACATAGGTGTGTGCAAAGGTGTCACTTGCTCCATGAGCTATGTAACCATAAGCAAAAGCGATCTCTTGTGGTGTTTTGGCCTTTTGTAGTACAAACTTAAACCACTCGTCACTTTTCCAACCATGAGTTAAAGAGCTTTCATCATCAATATAGCCATCTTCTAAACCAGGGTGAGTTGTAACTTGACCACCAATAACATCTGGAAATCCATCAGGACCAATATTTCCCATTCTATATGTACTTTGGTTGTTTAAAATCGCATCAACTATATTTTGATCAACTTTAAACTCTCCATATGGTTTTATAGTTAGTTTAGAATCGCTTAAATCGTTTATAATCTCTTGTGAAATAAAAACATGTGTTCTTGTATCAAAAGCATATAATGTGTAAAATAGGGTAAATAATAAAAGTAAATATTTCAAATAAAATCCTTGTAATATAAAAAAATATTATAACAAAATAATGAAAAAGGTTAGATTAATTGACTTTGCTAGCAGAAGATATTTAATGATTAGTAACAAATGGTAGTGTATTTTAAAAAAGATTTGCTCTTTCTCTTAGATTTTTACAATAACTTCTTGCATCTTGAAGTCTTTTTTTATGTGCTTCATCTGACATAATGTCTGGATTAACATTTTTTAAGTAGTACTCAACATATTTGCATAAGTCAAAATCTCCGACTATATTACACTCTTGTTTAAATTTATTTATCTCAGATGAACGCTTTGAATTTTTAAATAAAGATTTATTAAACTCAAAGGCATAAAAGTTTAAAGTTTGTATGTATTGAAAATCCAATTTATCTTTTACACTTTTAAAGTAATCTAAAAACTCTTTTTTTTGACTTTTTTCAAAATCTGTAAGTACTTCAGATAATTCACTAAGTCTATTTCTTTGTGAACCAAGTATATGAACAACATCAACATGAGATTTTCTAACACCTTTTAGCTTTTTAATAAACTCTTTTTTACTATCTTCATTTGCAAATGTTTTTTTCTCAAGTTGCTCTTCGTAAATTCCCTTTTGTTTATATAATTCAAGCTCTTTAATTATAAGTAGTTGAAGTTCAGCCTTTAGTATCTCAAAAAGGTCTTTTTTCTCTTTATAAGATTCTTGTGCATTTAGAAAGTTTTTTTGGTATATATCTAGGGAGTGGGTACTTTTTTTCAAAAATTCAGTATAGTTTTTGTCAAATTCTCTTATAAGTTGAAATTTTACTACAAGCTCTTTGTTGTAAATCTGCATATCTAGCTCTTTAAACATACCAGCAGCAGAGTATAAAAACTCTTTAAAAGTATCGTACTTAAAGCTGTCATCAAAATCAAAATCAATAGCCATAAAATGTTTTTTTACAAGCTTGATATCATCTTGAAAAAAGGATAAAACAACATCTTTTTGTGGTATTGAAACTAAAATCATGATTTGCCTATTTAAAAGTATATCTTGGAGTATATCTATTTTGATTTTTATATATGATTAAATGCTTAAGATATGATTTGTTTTTTATACTTAGTGTATAAAAACAAACCAATGTCACACATTTTCGTGATTAATATTTTAAAGCGACTTTTTCTAAGGCTTTATTTATATTTCTAATCTGCATATTTCTATCTTTACACCACATTGGGGCCAATAAAGTGTCATTATCTATACCTGCTGTAACTCTTTGAACATTTACATCGTCTGGTTTCATCTGTATAGCTTCAACTAAAACATCAAGATATGTTTGCTCATCTATAGGGGTAAATTCACCTCTGTTAAATTGGTTTTCTAAGGCAGTTTTTTTAACAACATAAAGTGGATGGTACTTAACAGAGTCTATACCCCAAGCATAAGCCTCTTTAGCTGTTTCTAACATCATCTTTTTATCTTCACCAGGAAGTCCAAATATAAGATGTCCACAAACTTTTATACCAGCTTTTTTAGCTTTTAGTATCCACTCTTTTACATTAGCACTATCGTGACCTCTGTTTATCTTTTCTAGGGTTTCATCATAGATAGATTGGATTCCAAACTCTATCCATATCTCTTTAGTTTTTGCTAATGTAGCTAAATACTCTAAGGTTTCATCTGTAATAGAATCGCTTCTTGTCCCTATGCTTAAACCTACAACATCATCAAAACTTAAGGCTTTATCATAAAGTGCCTTTAGTGTGTCAAAAGGGGCATAAGTGTTTGTAAATGATTGGAAATAAACAAGATATTTTTTTGCTTTGTATTCATTTTTAACACGTTTACTAAGTGTGTTAAATTGAGTTTCAAGCTGTAAAAGTTGTTTATCTAAGTAGGGATTCTCTTTAGAATCAAGATTAAGGTGAAAACCTTTAAGTGGTTGAACCTTATCTAAGCTTGGTGAAAAAGAGTCATTTTCACAAAAGGTACAACCACCCCTAGCAACTGTTCCGTCTATGTTTGGACAAGTAAAACCTGAGATAGATATAGAAACTTTATGTACCTTACAATCAAACTTATTTTTGAGGTACTCACCAAAGGTGTAAACTTGTTTTCGTTTCATTAAAGTATGTAATCTCCAGTAAAACATGCAGTACAGTAAGAACTAGCTTCACCATCAACACTTCTCATCAACGCATCAGTACTTAAGTATGCTAAAGAGTCTGCTTCAATATATTCACAAATCTCTTGGTTGGACATATTTGCAGCTATAAGTTTATCTTTATCTGGAGTATCTACACCATAAAAACATGGATCAGTAGTTGGAGGACTTGAGATTCTCATGTGAACCTCTTCTGCTCCTGCCTCTTTTAACATTCTTATAATTCTTCTACTTGTTGTACCACGAACTATGGAATCATCTATAACTATGATTTTTTTACCCTTGATCAAAGAGGTAATAGGGGAGAGCTTCATTTTAACTTTAAGATCACGCATCTCTTGAGTTGGTTCTATGAAAGTACGACCTATATAATGGTTTCTCATAATACCCATTTCAAAAGGGATGCCACTCTCTTGAGAGTAACCTATAGCAGATGGTATTCCTCCATCAGGAACGGGAACAATCATATCTGCTTCTACTGGATGCTCTTTTGCAAGTTCTATACCCATCTGTTTACGGTTTTTATAAACATTTTGTCCAAAAACATTAGAGTCTGGTCTAGCAAAGTAAACATACTCAAAAATACAATGTTTAGGTTCTGCTTCAAAAACTTTAATACTTTGAGGTGCTTTATCTTTTTCAAAAATCAGCATCTCCCCTGGTTCAACTTCTCTCATATACTCTGCACCTATAAGGTCAAAAGCACAAGTCTCAGATGCTACAACATAACCTTCGCCAACACGTCCAAGTGAAAGAGGTCTAAAACCATTAGGATCACGCATAGCAAACATCTTACTTCTTGAAAGAAAAACTAAAGAGTAAGCACCTTTTATTTTATGAACCGCGTCTATAATACGATCTTTTAATTTTCTTTGATTAGATTTTGCTATAAGGTGGATTAGATTTTCAGTGTCCATGGAACTTTGAAATATAGCACCTTTTTGTATTAGCTCATTTCTAACCTCATTGGCGTTGATTAAATTACCATTATGAACAATAGATAGTTGACCCAAATCATAGTTTGCATGAACAGGTTGAGCATCTAAGATAGAATCGTCACCAGCAGTTGAGTAACGGGTGTGACCTATTGCCATATCACCTACAAGTGTATTTTCTAGTATATCATTGTTGAAAACTTGTGAAACAAGCCCTCTATCTTTTATAGTGTGTAGTTTTTTACCATCTCCACTACTTATACCTGCTGCTTCTTGACCTCTATGTTGAAGAGCATGAAGCCCGAAATAAGCTAGTTTTGATGCATCCTTATGATTAAAAATTCCAACAACTGCACACTTTTCATTTACATTTTCTAACATTCATTAAGTCCTAATTTAAGTCTAAGCAGTCAGCTATTGAGTATAGTCCTGCTTCTTTATCTGCAAGCCATGATGCTGCTTTTATAGCACCCTTGCTAAATGTGTTTCTGCTTGTAGCGGTATGATTTAGTTCTATAAACTCACCATCATTGTAAAAGCCAACAGTGTGACGTCCAACTATATCTCCACCTCTAAGAGCCATAACTGAAATCTCATCTTTAGATCTTTCACCTATGTTTCCATCTCTTCCACTTACTCTAACCTTATCTAAATCAAGTCCACGTCCAGCAGCTGCTGAATGACCTAAAGTAAGAGCTGTTCCACTTGGAGCATCTTTTTTATGCTTATGGTGCATCTCTACTATCTCAATGTCAAAATCTTCAAGTCTTGATGAAGCATCATAAACAAGTTTGTTAAGAAGTGCAACACCTAAAGACATATTTGTAGCATAAAGTATAGGCATCTTTTCACTTGCTTCTTTTAAAAGATTAAGTTGGTGAGAATCAAGTCCAGTTGTTCCAGAAACTATGGGTTTTGGATGTTCTAAACATCTCTCAAGTAGAGTTGTAGTAGCTTCTGGTAAAGAGAAGTCTATAACAATGTCACAAGCATTTAAAAAAGTATCTAAATCATTAGAAACTAAAACAGATGGATCTATAGAAAAATCTAAGGTATTTCTAACATAAACACTAGCTAAAGATATATCTTTAGTAGTTTTTAAATCTTCAACAATTAGCTTGCCAACTCTACCATTTGCGCCAAATACACCAACTTTAATCATTTATCTTCCTTGAAAAGGTAATATTGTGCGAATTATACTACACTTAATCTAAAAGTGGATTGGATAATTAAATTAGGATATTTTTTAAGTTTAGAGTTTTTAGATAGATTTTGTATGCTTTTTATAATATTTATGTTACTTTCTTACTTCTTTATTATATTCTTTCATCTAATGTAGTTATATTAAATTATCTTATATTGAATTTAAACTATAATGGTAACTATTTTCAAATGAGGTTGTTTTATGCAAGAATTAGTGTTAGGAATAGATATAGGTTCAACTACTGTTAAGTATGTTCTATGTGATTCCAAAAGTTTAGAAATTTTAGAAAGTGAGTATGTTGCTCATGAAACAAAACAAGCCCATACTTTATATAGATTATTATCAGATTTAGAGGCAAAAAGCCCAGAACTGTTTTCAAAGATTAAAAGATCATATGTTACAGGTTCTGGCGCATCACTAATTGCACCAACAATTAATGCAAGATTTGTACAAGAGGTAAATGCTGTCGTTTTAGCAGTTGAGCATTTTCACCCTGATGTTAACTCAGTTGTTGAGCTTGGTGGACAAGATGCAAAGATTATTCACTTTAAAGATCAAGGTGATGGTAAAAAAACTGTACAAACTTCTATGAATGACAAATGTGCTTCTGGAACTGGTGCAACCATAGACAAATGTGTTATAAAAGTAAATATGTCTCGTGAAGATGTATCTAAGTTAAAGTTTAAAACTGAAAAGCTTCACCATGTTGCAGCTAAATGTGGAGTTTTTGCAGAAACAGATATAGTAAATCTGATCAAAACATCTATACCTAGTGATGAGATTATGAACTCTTTAGCAGATGCTATAGTTATGCAAAATCTTACAGTTCTTACTCGTGGTAACACTTTGATGCCAAATGTTCTTTTACTTGGAGGACCAAACACTTATCTTCCATTTTTACAAGAGGCTTGGAGGATGCGTATATCTGAACTGTGGGATGAGCGTGAAGTTCCTTACGATAAAGATAAACTAAATGAGCTTATAGTAGTTCCATCTAATGCTCAATATTACGCTGCTTTTGGTGCTATAGTTTTTGGAGAAGGGGAAAGAGCTGATGATTTTGATTTTACAGGCCTTTTAGGTTTAGAAACACTTTGTAATTCGGATGCTTCACACAAGGGTGGAAGAGTTGAAAAAGCCTTATGTGAAGATAAAGAAAAACTTGATGCTTTTAAAGAAAAATACACAATCAAAAAGTTTATACCACCAGTATTAAGCCATAAAACAAAATGTTTTCTAGGTATTGATGGTGGTTCTACTAGTTCTAAAGCTGCCTTAGTTGATGAAAAAGGTAACTTACTTTTAAAAGTTTATCAACTCTCAAAAGGAAACCCTATAGTTGACACTATAGAGCTTGTACAAAAGATAAAAGATGCAGATCCTAGAGGTTATTATGATGTTATAGGACTTGGTGTTACTGGTTACGCTGCAGATGTTTTAGAGGGTGCATTAGATGCTGATGCAAACATTGTTGAAACTATTGCACATATGAAAAGTGCTCAAAAGTTTTGTGGTGATGGTGTTGATGTTATTTGTGATATTGGTGGTCAAGATATAAAAGTTATGTTTTTAGAACATGGTAAGATGAAAAACTTTAAACTATCTAACCAATGTAGTGCTGGTAATGGTATGTTACTTCAAACTATGGCGATGCAGTTTGGTGTTAAGATAGAGGAGTTTGCTGATCATGCTTTTAGTGCAGAGTTAGCTCCTAAGTTTAATTATGGTTGTGCTGTTTTTCTTGATACTGATAGAGTAAACTTTCAAAAAGAGGGCTACACTAGAGATGAACTTTTTGCTGGTATATCTCAAGTTTTACCTAAAAATGTTTGGCAATATGTTGTTCAAGCACCAAACCTAGCACAATTTGGAAATCATTTTGTACTTCAAGGTGGTACACAATACAACCTTGCAGCACTAAAAGCACAAGTTGACTATATAGAAGAAAAAGTTCCAAATGCTATAGTTGATGTTCATCCACATACAGGTGAAGCTGGAGCTATTGGTGCGGCGCTTGAAGCTAAAGATGTTGTACTAAGAAATGGCAATCCAAAATATGTTGGTTTAGATAACACTTTAAAGATGACTTTTACAACTAAAACAGATGAAGACACAAGATGTAGATTTTGTGATATGTTATGTTCAAGAACTTTTATAGATACTAAAACACCTGCTTCAACCAAAGTATCTCGTTATATAGCTGGCTTTTCTTGTGACAAGGGAACGGTTGAGTCTCAAGAGCAGTTAAATGAGTTAAATAAAAATGCAAGATCTTTAGATAAACATATACCAAATCTTGTTGCATTTGAATCAAATGCACTTTTTAAATCTCGTTATGAAGATATAGCTCCACCAACACCAAACGACACTATAGAAAAACAAGATGTTAGAGTTACACTTGGTGGTTGGGGACCAACTATAAGAAAAAATATCACTAGAAAGTTTATAAGAAGTAGTGAAGAAAATATTAAAAAAAGAGCAAACACAACTATAGCTATACCTAGAGTTTTAAATATCTATACTGTTGCACCATTTTTAAGAGCTTACCTAGAGTCTTTAGACATACATCCTAGAAATATAAGATTTTCTGAACATACAAATGAAGATATGTTTTTAGAGGGTGCTAAGTATGGTTCAATTGACCCATGTTACCCTGCAAAAGTAGCCCAAGCTCATGTTCACTCTTTTATGTTTAGCGAAAAGTATGAAAAACATAATATTGATCACATCTGGTTTCCTAGTATATCTGAGTTACCTGGTTATGTTAGCTCTACTATGGCACAAACATCATGCCCGATAGTTTCAGGAACTCCAAAAGTTGTAGAAGCTGCATTTACTAAAGAGAACTCTTTGTTCGAAAGAGCTGGTGTTAATTATATACCTGATGGTTTAAACTTTTCAGATAAATCAGTTTTAGTTGATCAGTTATTTAAAACATGGAAAGATGTTTTAAACATAAGTGAAGATGAAAATGAATGGGCAGTTGAACAAGCTTGGGAAGCATTAAAACAAAACGAAGAAGTTCTAATAGAAAAAGGTCGTAAAATTCTTTTAGATGCTAAAGAAAATGATGAGGTTGTACTACTTTTACTTGGTCGTCCTTACCATTCAGATCCTGGTATAAATCATGAAGTTTTAAATGAATTTCAAGCATTAGGTTTTAAGTCTATCTCTATGGCAAGCATACCTAAAGATAAAGAGTTTTTAGAGGAGTTTTTTAGAGATGATATAGCTGGTGGGCATATTATGGATGAGTTAGATATAAACGATGTTTGGCCTGAAAACTTTTCAACAAACTCAGCTCAAAAAGTATGGGCTGCAAAGTTTGCAGCTAGACACAAAAACGTTGCTGTTTTAGATCTTTCTAGCTTTAAGTGTGGTCATGATGCACCAACATACGCAATCATAGACAGAATTTTAAGTAGTTCAAGAACTCCACACTTAACTTTACACGATATAGATGCAAATAAACCAAGTGGTTCAATAAAAATTAGAGTAAAAACATTTGCTTACACATTAGAGCAATACAAAATGGGTTTTGTAGATATAAACAAATACATACCTAATCAAAACGTAGTTAACAAAGAAGAGGAGTTAGTATAATGAACATGATGATTAATGACAATAAAGTTTCAAATGAAAAAATAATCCATTGGAGAGACAACGCTAACTTAGGCTTTTCTAAAAAAGATAGAGATACAACAACCATACTTTTTGGTGGTGCATCTTTGCTTGCTGATGAACTAGTTGACGCTGCTGTTAACTCTTTGGGCATAAAATTTAAAGCCTTACCAAACCCAGATTTTGAGTCTTTTCAAATGGGTAAAGAGTATGGAAATAGAGGTCAATGTAACCCAACATACTTCAATGTTGGAAACCTAGTTAAGTACCTAACAAAGTTAAGAGATGAAGATGGAATACCAACAGATGAGATTATAAAAAACAATCTTTTTGTAACCGCTGGTGGTTGTGGTCCTTGTAGATTTGGTATGTATATAACTGAGTATAGAAAAGCTTTAAATGATGCAGGTTTTCCAAACTTTAGAATTAAAAATGTTGATCAAAGTAGTGGTATATATCAAGGTGCTGCAAATGGTGATGATGGATTTGATTTTACACCTAAGTTTTACATAACATTAGTAAAAGCTTTTGTTTTAGCAGATATCTTAAATATTCAAGCTTATAAAATAAGACCTTATGAGGTAGAAAAAGGCTCTACAGATATTGCTATAGTTGAGTGTAAGGCGATACTTAAAGATGCATTTGATAACAAGAAAAATCTTGTTTTAGCTATGTACAGATGTAGAAAAGCTCTTGAAAAAGTGAAGTTAGATAGATTAAAAGTTAAACCAAAAGTTATAGTTATGGGTGAGTTTTGGGCTGCTATAACAGAGGGTGATGGAAACTACAATCTTCATAGATTTTTAGAGCAAGAGGGTGCAGAGTGTATTCCTCAACCTTTAATCTCAAGACTTATGTTGAGTATTTGGGAAGCTGAAAATGAACTAACTAAAAGAGTTAATCTTGAAGACAGTAGTAAAAAAAGTTTAGATTTCTCATTTTTAAAGAAAAAGCTAACTATTAGATCTGCAAAATGGGCAATGAAATCACATATAAGATCTTATATGGCTGCTTTGGGTCTAAAAGATTATGAGATACCAAACATGGAAGCTATGGCAAAAACTGCCCAGCAGTACTTTCCAATGGATTCAAATGGTGGAGAAGCTCATCTTGAAGTAGCGCACCTTATAGAGAGTGTTGAGAAAAATCAAGCTCACCTTGTTATATCTGTAAAGCCTTTTGGATGTATGCCATCAAGCTCAACATCAGATGGTATCCAATCTCTAATAGTTTCAAAGTTTCCACAAGCTAACTTTTTAAGTGTAGAAACATCAGGTGAGGGTGCAGTAAACTTCTACTCCCGTGTACAAATGGCACTTTTCAAAGCAAAACAATCTGCAAAAGATGAGTTTGAAGCTTTAAACTATGATGAAAACACAGTAGTACCAAACCATATAAATACTTTTCACTTTCAACCAAAAACCACTAAAACAGGAAGTGCAGCTGTTTTAGTTGATAGTATGAGTTAGATTAAGTAGCATTGCAAGCTAAAGCTAAATATTGACATTTTGAATAAAATTGAATACAATAGTAAGTATAAATATTCAAAAGGATCACTATGAAAACTGTAACAATGAGAGTTGACGATTCAATTTACAATATGATGAAGCTTGCTGCTGAGGGTCAAAAAAGAAATCTTTCTAACTTTATAGAGTTTGCAACTATGCAGTACCTGACATCATCACAATTTGTGGACAATGATGAAATGCAAGAGATTATTGAGGATAAAGAACTTATGCAAAATTTGATGAATGGTTTGGATGATTTGAAAAATGGTGACTATATAATTGTCTAAGTATCAAATCGCAGAAACAAAAACATTTTTAAAATTGAAGCCTACAATAGATAAAAAACTTTATATAAAAATAGAAAATTTTGTTTATCCACAATTGAGAGAAAATCCATATTATGGAACAAATATAAAGAAACTAAAAGGTACATTCGAAGGTTATTATAGGTATAGAGTTGGTAATTATAGACTATTTTATTTGATTGAAGATGAAAAACTTATTATTGCTGTAATTGATTTTAAACATCGACAAAATTTGTATGACTAAAGGGCACTATGGTTTTTAGAGGCGTAAACCAAAAGTTATATAATTCACTTGACATAAATTCTAAAACAATGATATACTTTGGATATACATAAAGGATATGCCATGACTGCAATAATATCAAAATGGGGTAATTCTCAAGGTTTAAGATTTCCAAAAGCTATTATGGAGATTATAAATTTAAAAGTTGGAGATAAGGTAGACCTGCAAGCTAAAGATGATATGGTTATCATAAAACCTATAAAAAGAAAGAAAATAGATATAAATGAATTAGTTAAAAAAATTCCTAATGACTATAAGGCTTTTGAAACATTTTCAGATAAAACAGGTACAGAGGAGTGGTAAGATACATTCCAAATGTTGGTGATATTGTGGCTTTAAGCTTTGATCCTCAAAGTGGTCATGAACAGCAAGGTAGAAGATCTGCTCTTATAGTTAGCAATAAAACTTTCAACAAACATTTAGGTCTTGCCTTTGCCTGTCCTATTACAAATACAAAAAGAGATTTTCCATTTCATATTGAAGTTGATAGTGAAAATTTATCTGGCTTTGTTATGGTTGAACAATTAAAATCAATCGACTACAATTCAAGAAAAATAAAATTTATTGAAAAAGCTAAAAAAGAGGTTTTGGATGAAGTTTTAAGTATTGTTGATAGCATTTTAGCTGATGATTAGCTTAATATATCTCTAAAAACCATACTATATTTTTCTTATTACATCTTTCTTTAGAGTGTGAAAAAACTTTCTGATGAGCTGGAACGTGTTAAAGGAAAAATCTATAAAAAAGCTAAAAAAAGAACTTGAATATTTAGGTATAAAAATCCTTGATGATGAGTGGGATAAAGTTAAAAAGATTTTTAAAAAAGAACTTTATTTAGAAAATGAGATGATTCATTATGCAGGTGATGTAATGGATAAGGTTTATTATATTACAGAGGGTGTAGTTAAATCGTACTTTATAGATGCTAATGGAAAAGAGTTTATATGGCAGATTTATTTTAATAAAGGTAATAAAGAAAGAAAAAATATTGTTATGGATGATAGTGTTAGCTATTATGAAAAAGAGGGTAGCTTTTTAGCTTTTGAAGCATTAGAAAATGTTACTTGTTACAGTGTCTCTTGGAAAAGTTTAGAAGTACTTTTTGCAAGTGATATAAAATGGCAATATTTAGCGCGAATGTTAACTTATAATGCTTATTCTATTAGCTATAAAAGAGTACTTTCAATAATGAGTGAAAATGCTACTCAAAGATTTGAACGTTTGTTAAAAGAGAACCCATCGGTTTTTAAGAATGTAAAATCGTATCATATTGCATCTTATCTTGGAATTACACCACAATCATATAGTAGACTTAAACCCAAATTATGCAATAGAAAACTAAAGAAAGCATCTATCATTGCACACAAGGCACATTCATAAAATCATTGACCTACCAATAAGGTAGGCGCAAAGATTTTCTAAACATCCCTTATGCACAAGCATAGACGCTACTTATTGTTCCCTACTGCATAATTTGGGTTAAAAAAATTACCATAGGTGAATGACAAGTTTTTCTAATTTTGATATATTTTCAGATATCAAAAAAAAAGGAATATAATTTTGAAAGCAGAAGAGATACCATTTGTAAAACATATAGGCATTAAAGAGGAGGATAGCGAATTATCATTAGATTTTAAGAGTGATGTTTTGAACCATGTCAAAACAATTCATGCTAGTGCTCAATTTACATTGGCAGAAACACAAAGTGGACTTCATCTTCAAAGGCTATTTAAAGAGCTTGAAGGAAAAGTTATACCTCTTTTAAGAGATGCTCAGATTAAGTACAAAAAACCTGCTCAAGAGAAGATTATGGCTTTTTCATCAGTTAGCCATGACTCTATACTTAAGTTTAAATCACAATATGAGAAAAAAGGTAGAGGGAGTATAGAGATTGATGTAGATATTAAAGATATAAATGGTGTTCTAACTTCTCAAGCTACTTTTACATGGTTTATTCAAGCGTTATGAGTTGAGTCATTTTAAGATTATTACATATAATATTTATCACAAATCATTTTAGCTTTAAGGAACTAAATGCATTGGATATATCTTATATGTGCGATTTTATTTGAAGTTATGGCTACACTTAGTATAAAACAAGCTACACAAGGCAATACTTATATGTGGAGTGCAGTTATAACGATTTTATATATTGTATCATTTAGTTTTGTTTATTATGCAGCTAAATCAATAGAGATCGGAACTGTATATGCGATTTGGGCAGGAACTGGTACTGATTTAATTGTTTTACTTGGGTGGTTGATTTTTAAAGAAGATATGAATTTATATAAAATACTTGGTGCGCTATCTATAGTTTTTGGCGTTGTTTTACTAAAGCTACAAGCAAGTGCATAAAGATAGCTCTCTAGTGTTACAAACCATGACTTAAATCGTCCTTGCAGAGGTGACCTATTTATACTTTTTATTGAAGTAAATAGCATAGGAAGCGTTAATATGTTTCATATAGTTTGAAAGGTTTTCTTTGCTGGTCTCTATAAGTATATGATAATGCTTACTCATCATCACATAAGCATGAACCGTAACTTTCATATAGCAATGATGCATTACAGAGTATATTTAAAAACTCTTTATAGTCTTCGTCATCTTTATATATGACTCGTCTATCTACACCTTGGATATGCTCTTAAAAGTTTGAAAACTTGAAAAAATATTCACTTTTTAAGAAGGATTGTCCGCGGGGACGGTTGGACACAACTGGACAGATATTAAACAAGCTCAACATCAATAAAAACTATTGCTTCAGCTTTCATTTCTATTAAACTTTCTTTTACAAATTGTGATATATATAATTTAAAAGACTCTTTGACACAAAAGATATGATAATCTTTAATTTGCGATGAGATCAATACATGTTTGCGTTGAATAAATCCCCACTCATTAATATCTGATTTTTCTAAATCTACCACATTATCAAGAATCAAAGTAGGATAAAATCCATAATATAAATCACTCTTTCCATTAATATTTACAGGAAAAATCTCTCCGGAAATACTAAATATATCTGATAATAGAGTATATACATTCATACTTATGAGATAAAAAGGTGCCGTACTAGTAGAAAAGTCAGGCATTGGTAAACTAAATTTTGTATTATCTACATCGTTTTTATCTTCACATCCTAGAATTAAAAAGTTTTGTGTGATGTAATTATTTTCTAAAGGTTGACCTTTTCGTAAACCTAATTGAATAATAAAGTCCTCCTCATATGAGCCATTTGTTTGAGAGTCATCCCATATTAAGCTTACATAGTTTTCTACATTTTGATCTAATCTATAATACTGCATATCTTTATCCTTTAACCTATACCAAAAATTTCTGTAAAATACATTCAAAGAGATAAGAACCTCAATACGAGTCTGTTACTTGCTTACAATCCAAATTAGTTATTAGGTCTTTGAACCTCTGTTATTTGGAAGGTAGTATCAAGTCAAGTACTTGCTTATCTGTTTGTATGTTTTATTAAACCTTTGGTTTTTTAATTACAATTTAGATGATTTTATGCAAGAGGATGACCATATAACCTACATCAACCCTTTTAGTATCTCAATATTAAGAAGCTTTGCTCTTAACCTTTACAAGATATGTATCAATAGACATAAGGATGAAAAAATTCTCTCTCCTAGAACAAAGACTACTATGGCAAATATCTCTCACTGCTGTAAGCATGATGATGAGTTAGTCTCTAATCTACTTGAACAGTAGAAAATTGAGCTACTTTTACACAGTACTTATCCTAAAATAGTTCAATAATCATTCCAGAAATGTAGATTTTTAATATTTTTGTAAATATTATGCTTTAGTTATCAGTTTGCTGTGTGTCTATTGATGGGTTAATCGGATTTACTGCCATGAAGCCTTGTCTTTTTTAGTTTCTAGAGGATTTTTTTGTAGATTTTTATCAAACTCTTTTTCTGGGTATTCAACTAATACAAAAGTATTTTTTTTGCCTTGCCAAACCTCTATTTTATACACACTACTCATAGCAAATGATGTTTCTATTTTATAAAAGTTTTTTGGGAGGTCCAATTTTTTTTCAATTAGCCCTTTTTTGTCATATAAATACTTAGTCTTGGCAGTTACTCTATCAATACCCACTATATTACAAGAATTAGAATGGTGTGAAATTTTAGTATCCATTTTAACTTTTTTAAATTTTTTAAAGGTACTATTTTTTGATTTAGCAATAGCATCAAGTTGTCTTTTTAAGTTACATACTGCATTTAGATAAGCCTCATTAACATCTTCTCCCAAACCTACATCAGCGTACATATCTTCTATCATTGGGACACAAGTCCATTTAGGGGCTACTTGTCCATCTTGTTTACATCTAAAATCATAATCTTTTTCTTGAGCATTTAGTGACAAGATATAAACTAGAATTAATATTATTTTTAGCATTTTTCCAACTTATTAATTTATTTGTATGGATTTTACTGCTAGACTTTTAAAATAAACTTAAAAATATGTATGATTTTATTATATGGAGTATTAATGGTTAATAATTTTAGTGATTTATGGACAAGCCCAATTTATCTTCCTTATCTTCAACCTGAATTAACAGATGAGATACTTAAACAAGCAGAAAAACAACTAGGATATAAACTACCTGTTGAACTTGTTACATTATTGAAAGAACAAAATGGTGGCTACATTAATATGTCATTTCCTGAATCTCCTCATAACGTTATATCTGGAATTGGACCTAATTTTCCATCTATTTTAGATTTTGACTTTGAAGAGATACAAGAATATGTAAGTTACTCGTTAAAAGGCTTAATTCCTTTTGATGGAGATGGACATTGGTATTTGTGTTTAGATTATAGAGAAGACCCTCTTTCGCCTTATGTTACATTTATCGATGTAGAGTGTGATAATCAAGAAATTGTGGCCAAGTCTTTTTCTGAATATTTATCTAAGCTTAAAATGCAAGTTGATGATGAGTATGTTATAGAAGGGGTAGACTCTATAGAAACAATTCTAAACCAGCTATCCAAATTACTAAAATCTTCTTTTCTTTCACCTGATTCTTTTGATCACGGATATCCTATTTATAACGCTAAATTAGGTGATGAAGATAATCCTGAATGGATATGGATAAGTTCAAATATGGTACCAAACGCTTTTGTACGAGAGAATAACAAAAGATATGATGAGTTAAAATTATTGGTAAGTAATGACAAAAAACGTTATGCTAAACTACCTGAAGACTCTTGCCTAGTTAGTTTTACTGATGGTGTCAGAAAAGAAATTTTTGAAGCCTTTGCCTCTTTAAATTTAGACTTAAAAGAACTAAGTAAGTATTATTAGGAACAAAAAACTGAGTATAAACTTCCACATTTTTGTAAAGTAAATTATAAAAGTGAAGATTCACTCAATTATAAATAAAAGGAGAAATTATGGAAAACCAACTTGATAGTGTATTAACAAAACAAGATATGATAGATAAATCTTATCAAATGCTTAGTGTAGAAGATTTAAGTAAACTACATATAGATACAACTATTACAGGAAAATATTTTTACAATAATACTTGGTACAAATATATGTCTAATATATTTTCTGATGGAACTGTTGAGGGTCAAAATGACGTGGGTTCTTATAATGAAGGGCGTTGGAAAGTAAATAGTGATGCTACTTTTAGTGTAGAGTGGGAAGGTTATTGGGAAGATTGGACAGGGTTTGCTTATAAAGTTGGAAATGAAATTATGTTTTTTGATTCAACTACTAATAAATGGCGTACTACTTATACTTTAGTTGAAGATGGAAAATTGCCAATAGATGTATGAGAAGTTTTTTAAATAAATAGTTTACATGATTTTTAGTAGAATTAAACTTTACACTTTATCAAAATCCACGTTTAACTATAAATAGTCAGTCCTGAAAAACCAAACAACACCCTGTTTTAAGCACTTTAAAGCCTATTGTTAGCTATAATTTCAACAATAAAAATAAGCTAAAAAGCATCAAACTCCTAAAATAGGACAATAATCTTGTCGAAAATAACACAGAAAAATCTCT
>WFNF01000066.1 GCA_015488775.1 Helicobacteraceae bacterium | reverse complement strand
GCATCTAATCTACTTTTTATAACAAAGTTTTTTTGTATGTGATCATAGTCTTTATCTAATCTTTGTATCATACCAGCAAAACCATGTTTTTTTAATCTTGCTAAATTTTTTCTAAGAGTTCTAGGTTTTTCATCATCTTTATGATATTTTTCAAACCAAAAAAGTTTTATAAATTTTTTTATCATATTTTATTATCTTTATTTATTTATTTTATTATAAGTTGTAATTGCATCATCTATGTTATCACAATAATGTATTTGTCCACCATGAACAACAATACCAACATCACATATCTCTTTTAAAACTGGCATTGAGTGACTAACTAAAAGAACATTACAAGTTTCTATTTTTTTTCTTAAGGCTTTTTTAGACTTCTCTTGGAAATTTTTATCCCCAACAGAGAGAGTTTCATCTATGATCAAATAATCAAAATCAAAAACTAAGCTAAGACCAAAATTTAAACGTGATTTCATACCACTAGAGTATGTTTTTATAGGCATATCAAAATAATCACCTATTTGGGCAAATTCTCTAACAGATTCTATAGAGTTTTCAATCTCATACTCACTTTTACCATATATACGACAAACAAATTTTACATTTTGTCTGCCTGTCATAGAACCTTGGAAACCACCTGCTAATCCCATAGGCCATGAGAAAGTATTTGGTGAGCTAATAATACCTGAGCTTGGAAAATCTATACCACCAAGCATTCTAAGTAGAGTTGACTTACCAGCTCCATTACGGCCTAAAAGCCCTACATTTACGCCTGATGGTATGTGTTGTGTTACATTATTTAATATATATTTTTTTTCACCAGCAGTTTTAAAATACTTTGTAACATTATAAAGATCTATCATGAAGATAGTATCCTTTTTTCACTTCTCATGTAAAAAAATAGACCAATCCATAAAGGGATAATAGTCCAATAAAGCATATAATCATAATCAACATATTTAGTATCTAAGGTGGTAAAATAAAATCCATGTATCATCTCTATAAAATGGACTATGGGATTATAAAGGATTATCTCTCTTAATGCTGGAGGTAAGGAATCAACTGTGTACATTAAAGCTGAGATAAAAAGCATTGGTGTCATTATAATATTTATAACTTTTCCATAAAACTCATAAAAATATGAAAAGACAGCGCTCATTAAACCTATAGCAAAACCAAATACACATAACCAAACAACAGCAAGTATTACCATATTGAAATTTTTAACTGCGATATCTAAATCTAAATACAAACCGAGTAAAATAAAAACTATAGTTGCCATTATACTTACAATTATCTCTAAAAAAATTCTTGTGACAATAGTATCAAAAGGTTTTACTTGCTTATATGAAAATAAAGCTTGATTTGCTGAAAAGGCACTCATAGATTTTGAAACTATATTTTTCCATAAAAAAAATGCTAAAAAACCAGTTGCTAAAAAAACTGGAAAATCTAATCCAGGCATAGAGTTAGATGAGACCGCTGATTTTAAACCAGCAAAAACTAAAACCATAAACATAGCATCAAATATAGCCCAAAAGTAACCTAGTTTTTGCGAACCAAAGCGTGTTTGAACCTCTCTTAAAAAAAGAGCTAGAACAACAGAGTAAAATATTTCAAGAGATGATCTAGTTTTCATAGTAATCATTATATCATTTTAGAATTATTGTGAGGTAAATTAAGAGAGTATTTGAGTTGATACTATAGATGCGATAAAAAATCGCATCTAAACATTAGTGATGATCCGGTAAAACTTGATTATCAACTATAAGAGTTATAGTTTCATTATTTACCATTGATTCATACTGTGTATGACTTGCATCACTTTCAACTGCATTTTCTATCCATTCGTTTGTATCTATCATATCTATATCACCATTACCTACAATCTCTAAAGTATTATTGCTATCTGTAATATCTAAAACATCTAAAGCATTTATAGCATCTAAATGAACACCATCACTTAAAGATATAGTTTCAACATTATCAACATTTTGAACTAAACTTGCAAAGTCTATAGTATCATTAACCACTAATATGTCATCTCCACTACCAGCATCTATAGTTAAAGAGTCATAAGTATAAGTTTCATTATTTGCATTTATTTGATCTACAATATCACTTGCTGGGTTATCAATACTTAGATATAAATCATAAGTACCACTATCAGCAGCATTACCATGGTGATTATTAAAAGCACTAACTTCTACAAAATATGTGCCATCTTTAGGAGCTTCAAACTCCATATAAGCATCTAATGTTCTTCCATTGCCGTTATCTTGAGCATCAGTGTAGTAAACTTCTGAGCCATCCCCACCTTGCAACATATTATTTACATCTAAATGATCATCATCATTTGTAGCATCTGTTGTATTTCCATCTCTATTGTAAAGATGATCTTGCATACTTGAAAGAGTAGCATCACCATTAGAATTTAGTTCATAAACACTTACTACAGTGTCAACACTACCCTCAACATTATAAATAGTTCCCTCAGAGCGACTTGCATTTCCATGATCAACATCTAAGATTAAAGTTTCACCCTCTTTTAGCTCAACTTTTAACCAATCTTTATCGTGACCTTCAAAGTTTGCAACATTACCATCACCCTCAACATCCACAATTTGACCAATAAATTTAGCAGTTGCTAAAGAGCTATCTTTAACATTTGCATTATCAGCATCACCAACTAAACCAAAAGCACCTCTTTCAATCTCAATAGCAGTATCAACTACATTGTTTGTTTCATTTGCATTTGAATCATCAACGTTGTCATTTAAGATAGTAATTAAACTTGGTTTATCTTCAACTGCTCTAACAAACATAGAAACAGTAGCCTCATTTGAAGTTACACCATCTTGATCAACAACACTATATGTAAAACTAGCTGTTCCACTGTAGTTAGCATCTGGAGTAAACATGATGTTTCCATCTTTATCTAAAGCAACACTACCATGTGTATCGCTAGAAGAATTAACATTTACTATGCTTAAAGAGTTACCATCAAAATCAGAGTCATTAGCTAAAAGATTACTAGCTAAAATTGTACTTGAGCTATCTTCGTCAAGTGATAACCACGAGTTTGATGCACTAGAATCATAAGTATCATCACCAGCAATTGGAGTAAAATTTTGAGTTACAGTAGAGTACTCTTGATCTGCAAACTTGATTACCTCTATATTTCTAAGTTCATTAACATCATTACTTCCATTATTTTCAGTAACTATTGTATAACCATTAGCATCTGTTAATATAGTGTAATCACTAGCATTACCATCAAATAACGCTGTATCTTCCCCATTTCCACCATCAACCATAACTTTATCATTAACATCATCAACTTGAATTTTTATAGTGTCATCACCAGAACCAGTAAACACAAAGTCATCTGTAGCTTCAATAGTTGCAGGATTATATGTTCCATGCCAATAGTGAGTATTAGTAGTTGAAACAAAGTTACCTTCACTATCAAACTCTTCAATATGGAAAAATTCATTATCATTAACTCTTGTATTTGGAAGATCACTTATATTTACACTCCAAGTTAAATCAGCTTCAACAGTAACCTCTATAGGGTTTTCATTTGCATCAACTACTACATTATTATCTTCATCATAAAGCTTAATAGTATCTCCAGCTATAACACCATTACCACTAATAACTATATCAGAGTAATCTCCATTTGTATCAACTAAGTTTTCAATACTTAAGTTTCCAGTGTCTTGAGTTCCATCACCAAAAGTTGTATCTTTACTTATCTCTTTAGTTTCGCTTGTTACATTACCAGCATCATCTTTTGATGTAGCAATAACACTTAAGTCACCATCATTTAAAGAACTTACATCTGCATCTATAGAGTAAGAGCCATCATTATTTATAACTAAATCATTATCAATATCTAAATCTAAAGTTGTTACACCATCACTCACACTTAGAGAGGTCATTGTAGCATCTTGATCAAGAGTACCGTTTATATTGATGCTATTATCTTCACTAGAGTTAATAATATTATCGTTATCATTTTCATTTCCATCAGTCACACTAAGGTCAACATTATTTGTTGTATCAACAACATACACTTCACTACTTGCTACTATAGTTTCATTTCCAGCGTCATCAGATGTTGAAACTTCTACTGTAAGTTCATTGCTATTAGCACTAGCTAAAACCGAACCAGCTACAACTATACTATAAACTAAAGCACCATTAGAACCTTGAGTAACTGAACTAGAAGATATGTTGTTGCCATCAAGTTTTAATGTTACTGTATCGCCAACTTTAACATCTTGAGAAACTCTACCAGTTATAGTAATATCAGAATTTGACTCAACACTGTTTATGATTCCATCAGCACTTACTACATCAACATCTATTGAAGCCTCTGGTGCTACTGTATCTATAGTCATAGTAAAGCCATCTGAACTATCACTTTCATTACCAGATGCATCAACTGCAACTGCACTAATAGTATAAGAACCATCAGATAATGAGTCGTCAGAATTCCAAGTGTAAACACCATCATTATCACTAATACCATCAAAAGTACTAACTATACCATTTGCATCTGTAAGTGTAATATCTAAATGAGTATTTGGCTCAGTTGATATACTTACAGTTGGAGTGTTGTCGTTTGTTAAGTTATCACTATTGCTTACACCTGTGTCACTAGAGTCAATTAAATTAATCACTGGTGCATTAGGTGCTATCTCATCAACATCACCTACTGCTATTGTAAATGTTTCATTTGAAGTTGAACCATCTGCACTTGTAGCAGTTACTTTTACATCATAGCTTGGTGTAGTTTCGTAATCTAGTTCTGTTGCAGTTGTTATAACTCCATTTGCATCTATAGAGAAGTTATCATTATCTATTGAGTAAGTTACTGCATCTCCATCTGAATCTGTTGCTAATGCTGTTACTCCAACTTCTGTTCCAACTACTGCGTTTTCACTTACTAGGTTTGCATTATCATTTGTATCTGTGATTGATGATACTGAATGATCTGTATCTCCACTTGTTCCAGTTCCACCAGATCCTGTGTTATTATCACCTACTGCTATTGTAAATGTTTCATTTGAAGTTGAACCATCTGCACTTGTAGCAGTTACTTTTACATCATAGCTTGGTGTAGTTTCATAATCTAGTTCTGTTGCAGTTGTTATAACTCCATTTGCATCTATAGAGAAGTTATCATTATCTATTGAGTAAGTTACTGAATCTCCATCTGAATCTGTTGCTAATGCTGTTACTCCAACTTCTGTTCCAACTACTGCGTTTTCACTTACTAGATTTGCATTATCATTTGTATCTGTGATTGATGATATAACGGTATTAATATTAAAGTTTTCAACATCAGTTGTTTGAGTATTGTTAGCAGCATCATAACTTGTAGCTTTTACACTATAATCACCAGAAAGCAATTCAACAGCATCTACACTAAATTTACCATCAACTATTGGCGCATCTAAAACTTGTATTAAACCACCATCATTATTAAAAATTTCAACTTCTACACTTACAGCATCAGAATCAACACTACCACTTATAGTTGGAGTATGGTCATCACCCTTTACAATATGGTCAAGCACTATATTTGAAGCTTGTAAATCTATAGCATGTTCACTAGATGCAGTTGTAACAACAGAGTTTAAGACATCATCAACACTTGTAACATATACAGTAAAATCAGTGTCTTTACTTAAATCATCTCCTGAAACTTCAACATTCCATGAACCATCTTCTAAAACTTTAGTTGAGTAAGCAGTATCATTAACCATAAAACCTACTTGATCACCAACTTTTATATCTCCACCACTAGCATGACCACTAACTGTAATGTTGTCGTTAGCCTCAGAAGCGTTTACAATATTATCATTTGTAATAGGGTCAATACTTATAACACCAGCATCTGCATATGTATCTTTAGTTAATGTGTCACTAACCTCTTTAGTATTTCCAGCTGCATCTTCCAACACTGCATTAACAGTTATGCTACCATCATCTAGGCCAGATAAATCTAAATCAGGAACAACCCAGTTTCCATTATCATCTTTAGTAGCTTCAACTACAACTTCATTACCATTTTCATCATTAACAACAATTTCAACATTCTTAGCATCTGAATCAATACCAGTTAAACTAACTGAAACATCTTGTATATCTTCCATATTAGCTAATTTATCAAATTTATCAACAACTACGCTAAATGTATTTTCTGTATCAGCTGAATTATCTACTAAGTAAGATTCTGTAGAGATTGATCTTCCTGAAAGTCCATCTTTAGTTGTAATATTTACTTCAACATCAACATTATGATTAACATCTGCATCTAAATCACTACCAGCTACCATAACAGAAAAAGTACCATCACTATTAACATCAGCTGTATATTGTTTGTCATTTATACTTAGAAGGATAGAGCCATCATTAATATTATCTGAATTAACTGTTCCACTAATTGCAACATCAGAGTTTGTCTCTTGTGCATTTAGTATGTTATCAGAAGTTATACTATTTAGATTAAGTGTAAAATTTGTATTTGTAGGATTATTGTTTGTAGTAGACAATGATGAAATACCTGTTTGTCCAAATGAGTTTGTACTACTTGAGTTATATCCAAGATTAGTATTATTTAAAAGAGAATCTTCATTTAAGTTATCAGGGCTATTGTTTTGAGATTGATTTAAAGAGTTATTGTCTAAAGTATTTGCATGTAAATTAAAAGATGGGTTTTCTCTAGCAACTATTTCTGCATTAAATGTAGAGCCACCACTTTCAACTTCATCACCAGCTGCAGTATCAATATCATCTAATTTATCAAGATCAATTTTATCATCACTATTGTCATCAGTTGTATCAACAGACTCTTTACTTACAACAACTTCAGCTAACTGTGTAAGTTCTTGAGCAGTTAAATCAACAATAGTATAAGATTTTGGTGTTACAGGAACTACTCTTCCATTATTTAATATAATATTGGCTATTCCATTGTCGCCTGAAATAACTATATCATTAAGATATAAAATCTGATCATTAGTAGCTTGGCTTTTTACACCATTAGCACTTTTAACTATAATGTCACCATCAACATCACTTAATTTTCCAACTCTTTCATTTGCCATAACTTACTCCTAATTTTAATATCAATATGATATCTAAAAGAGGAGGAATAAAACAATAGTACTTTGGTACTATATTGTTAATAAAAAACAGAATTTGATGAAAAAGTGATAATATTAAATTACAAGGGTAAAAACCCTATGTAATTAAATTTTTGCGTAGTAAACTTCTATACAAGCTTCAAGTGAAGCAAGTTCTTTTAATGTTTTTTCACAAACATCGCTATCTACTAAAATAACTGCAAGAGCCTCATCTTTTGAGTTTCTTCCAAGTCTAAAATCAGATATATTCACATTACGAGATGCTAGAGTTGAACCAACTTGACCTATAACGCCTGGTACATCAGTGTTTTTGAAAAGTATCATATTGCCTTTTAATGCTACATCTAAAGCAAATCCATTGATATCAACTATTCTTTGAACATCATCATCAAAGATGGTAGCACTTATCTCGATTACACCTTTTTCAGTTGTAAGCTTAATAGTAATAAGGTTTTTATAAACAGCAGAATCAGCTAAAGATTCAGTCTTAATCTCAATGTTTCTCTCTTTTGCAACAAAATCAGCATTTACGTAATTAATAGCGTCACCACTACTTTCAACTAAAGAACCAACAGTAACAAAAGTTGCAAGTGAATCTACATAAGATGCTATATCACCACGACCACTAACCTTTATAGATTTTATGCTAGATTTATTCATCTGAGCAGAAATAAAACCAACTCTTTGACCCATCTCTAAAAATGGTTTAACAAATGCAGGTATTTTACTCTCATCAATAGGAAGATTGAAAGCATTAGGGAAAGCTATACCCTTAGCAGCATTTATAGCTTGTTCTGCTGCTTGTGTACCTATGTTATATTGAGATTCAAAAGTATTTGCACCAAGGTGAGGTGAAACAACAATATTTTCTAAATCAAGAAGCTTATGAGATGTAGCAGGCTCTTTAATGAAAACATCAATACCCGCAAATCTTATTTTTCCAGATGTTAAACCATCATAAAGTGCATCTTCATTGTAAAGACCACCTCTTGCACAATTAACTAGAACAACACCATCTTTCATTTTAGCTATCTCTTCGCTATTAATGATATCTATAGTTTCAGAGTTTTTAGGTGTATGAATAGTAATAATATCACAAGCCAAAATATCATCAAAATTAGTAGTAAAATCGATACCAAGGTCTGTAGCTTTACTTGCAGATATATAAGGATCATAAGCTAATACATCCATCTCAAACGCTTTAGATCTTATACCAACACGAGAACCTATATTTCCAAAACCAATAATACCAAGTTTTTTACCTTTAAGTTCATGACCATACCATTTTTCTCTTTTCCAAATTCTTTGGTTTTTAAGGTGATCATGAGAGTATGGAAACATTCTCATACAAGATAACATATGTGTCATAGTAAGCTCAACTGCAGCTATAGTATTAGCAGTTGGAACATTCATAACAATTATTCCCTCTTTAGAACAACCATCAATATCTACATTATCAACACCGACACCTGCTCTTACTATAGCTTTCATGTTTTTTGCATGTGAAATAAATTTCTCATCTACATCAGTTGAACTTCTAGTTATAACAACTTCAGCATCTTCTATAACAGTTAATAATTCCGTTTTATCTATATCTGCAGCAAATACATAATCAATTGCCTCATCATTTTTAAGCATCTCTAATCCAGCTTCGTGAATGTGATCACAAACTACTACTTTATGTTTTTCCATACTTTATCCTCTTTATATTCATTAATTTGAGCGTTTATACTATATTTTTTTAAATTTGATACTAAAGTATTCAACTTAGTATATTTTTTTGAAAATATTAAAAGTTCAATGCTTTTTTTGTTTTTAGCAAAAGCGTATTCTAGTCCAAGGCTTTTAATCTCTTGTTCTATACAAAAAACCTCATATGGGTCTGATACATCAGCATTAAGTTTATAAATCATCTGTGTGTAAGATTTTTGTGTTAAATCACTTTTTATGACAATCTCATTAACTGGGTAATAAAACCCTTTAGTTTGTCTTGTTGCAAAGTGTTTTATCCAACTTTTTTTCTCATTAAGAGACAAGTTTTCTTGTGATTTTTCAAAAACAACACTACTTTGAAGATTTGGGGTGCTATTGGCCTTAACCAATAGCAAAACAATAAAAATGAAAACACCAATAGCAACAATCGGTGCAATCCATTTAAATGCCTTGATCATTACTATTTAATTTGGTCCTTGATAAGATCACCAAGTGAATGTGATTCAGTATCATTAAACTCAGCTAATATAGCTTGATCTTTAATTCTTTCAAGTTTTTTAACAGAAAGTCTAATACGATCACGTCTTACATCAATATTAGCAATAGCAGCTTCGATTTCGTCGCCATTATTTAATTCTTCTTTACTTAAAGGTGAAAGATCTTCATCTCTAATTAGAGCATCAACACCGTTGTCAATAGTTACAAAAACACCAAAGTCTTTGATATCTCTAACTTTACCTTTTACAACATCGTTAACATTATGAGTTGCAGCAAAAGCTTCAGTTGGAGACTCTAATAAAAATTTTCTATTTAAAGAAATTTTTTCCTCTTCAAGGTTGATTTTAGCGATTTTAACTTCAACTTCATCACCTTTTTTGAAGATATCTTTACATTTTGAACTTTTGTCCCAATCAACATCTTGATTATGAAGTAAACCTTCAACAGAACCAATTCTTACAAATGCACCAAAGTCAGTTAGAGAAGTGATACTACCTTTAACAATGTCGCCCTCTTTGTAAGTCTTTTTGAACTCATCAAATGGTTTTGGAAGAAGTTTTTTAAGTGACACTCTAAGTTTATGAGTATTAGAATTAATTTCAATAACTTCAACATCAATCTCTTCATCTACAGTTAAGTAATCATTAGGATCTTTAATGTTTTTATTCCATGTTATTTCAGAAATATGTAAGAAACCTTCTATATCATTTCCTAAGTCAACAAAAGCACCATAAGGTTCAATATTGCTAACAGTAACTGAGATAGTATCACCCTCATCTAGTTCTGACTCAACCTCTTCCCAAGGATCAGATTGAACAGCTTTGATTGATAATGAAAGATGTCTTTTATCTTTATCATAAGATATAGCTTTAACAGTAACTGTTTCGCCCTCTTTATAAAGTTTAGATGGATTAACAGGACCTTTATAAGAGATCTCATTGTAGTGAACTAAACCATCAACACCACCAACATCTACGAACATACCGTAAGAAGTAATCTTTTTGATTGTACCTTCAACAATTTTATTGTCTTCGATTAAAGCATCAATAATCTCTTTTTTCTTTTTACGCTCTTCGTTAAATAGTTTTCTTCTTGAAACAACGATAGATGTTTCTTCAGCATCAATTTTAATAACTTTCGCTTTTATAGTTCTACCAACTACTTGATCAGTATCTTTAAATGCAGCTAAAGATTTAGGCATAAAGAAAGCAACACCATCAGTTTCAACTACGTATCCACCTTTGTTCTTCTTAGTTACTTTACCTTCAATTACTAACTCTTCAAAATCATCTTTGTTTGCTTCAATAAACGCTAATGTTTTCTCTTGTTCTATTACTTTTCTATAAGAGATTTTTGGTCTCTCATTGTAGTAACCAGTTACTAATACAGTGATTTTATCACCCTTGTTAAAAATCAACTCACCATTTTCGTCAGTAATCTCTTCAAGAGGTAACATACCCTCTAACTTCTCGCCAACACCTACTAGTGCTTTATCCTCTTGTATCTCTACAATCTCGCCTTCTACTTTGTGTGATGAAGATTCTTGTTTTTTTTCAGAATCTGCAAACATTTGTGCAAAGTTTTCTTCTTCTAAGATTTCGTTATCTACAGCCATTCGTTTCCCTTGTTGCTAATAAAATTGCGTGATTATACCTAAAAAATGCTTATATTGCTATTATTATTTTATGTTTATTAATTAAATGTTGAAGTTAGTGTAAGTTTTTGAGAAGATTTATCTATTAAATCTTCTCAATAGAGTTTATAACTTGTTGAATGATCCAATCTGGAGTTGAAGCCCCAGCACTAATCCCACAATGTTTTTTATCTTTAAACCAAGTTTTTTCTAAATCATCTGGTCCCTCTATATGGTAAGAATTTTCACATTTTGAGACAGCAATAGAGTGTAATTGCTTAGTATTAGATGAGTTTTTTCCACCTATAATAATCATAACATCAGCTTTTTGAGATAAATCTCTAACCGCATCTTGGTTCTCAAAAGTTGCATTACATATAGTGTTAAAAACTCTAACCTCTTTATGAGATCTGATCAGATAGTTTGATATAGCTTGGTAATCTTCAATCTTTCTTGTAGTTTGGGCTACTAAAGCAATTTTTTCTCTTAATGGTATAAGTTCCAAATCTTCTACACAGTTCACTACATATACATTATTTTGTGCATATGACTTAACACCTTTTATCTCAGGATGAGATTCATCACCAAAAATTACAACATCATAACCTTGATTATTCATATCTTCAACTATAAGTTGAGGTTTAGTAACATAAGGGCAAGTTGCATCTATAACATCAATACTTTTTTCATTTAAAGTTTTTAACTCATTTTTTGGTATACCATGAGTTCTAATTACAACTTTATCGCCTGTAGTGAAGTCGCTCAAATTTTCGCTCAAACCGACATTAAAGTTTTCTTTTAGTCTATTTATCTCTTTTGAGTTGTGTATAAGTGGTCCATAAGTTCTTGAATTTGTGTTATCTTCAGCTATTTTAATAGCTCTTTTTACACCAAAACAAAAACCATATTTTGAAGCTAATTCTATTTTCATTATTTTAATGACTCCAATAATTCAAAAAAGTTTGGAAAAGATGTATTTATACAGTCAATATCTTCAACTTCAATATCACATTTTAATCCAGCAATAATAAAACTCATAGCAATTCTATGATCACCAAAGCTTTTAACTTTTGCACTTTTAAGCTCGCCACCTTTTACACTATAACCATCATCAAACTCTTCAACTTCTATATTACATAGTTTTAAGTTATCTACAACAGTTCTAATTCTATCACTCTCTTTTACACGTAATTCATGTGCATTTTTAACTACACTAACACCATCAGCACATGACATTGCTATAGATAATGCTGGAAGTTCATCTATAAGCCAAGATATATTTTCACTAACTTCTACAGCTTTAAGTGGAGCATATTCAACTACTATATTACCTATAGGTTCATACACATCCTCTTTTAAATCATACTTTATAATAGCACCCATCTTTTCTAAAATTTTGAAAGCTTCTATTCTAGTAGGATTAAGAGTTATATTTTTTAGTGTAACTTTTGAGTTAGGAGTTATAGCACAAGCAACTGCAAAGAAAAAAGCACTTGATGGATCACTTGGAACTGTTATATCTAAAGGTTTTAAAAGTTTTTTCAATGGTGATATTGTAGTTGTAAGTCCATTAGTAACTAAACTAGCACCCATTCCTCTTAACATTCGCTCAGTATGATCACGGGTTAGTTCTGGTTCAGTATAGATACAATCAGCTTCACTTCTAAGAGCAGCAAGTATCATTGCACTTTTTACTTGGGCAGATGCTATAGGACTAACATAATCAAAAGCTTTTAAAGATGAACCTCTAATGCTAAGTGGTGCTAGATTTCCATCATCTCTTCCATCTATCTTTGCACCAATAGCTCTTAGATGTTTTGTTACTCTATTCATTGGACGACGTTTTAAGTATTCATCTCCACTTAGTATGAAATGACCATTTGCAGAAGCTAGTAAACCACAAAAAAGTCTAATTCCAGTACCAGAGTTACCACAATCAAGTATGTCAAAACTCTCTTTAATACCAGAACTAGTGATTTTAATGATATCACCATCATCTTCAACTACAGCGCCCAAATCTTGAATGATTTTTAAAGAGTTCATAGTATCTTCTGCTCTTAAAAAGTTTCTTACTATATTTTGACCATCACTAAGCATTGAAAACATAGCACATCTATGAGATATAGATTTATCACTAGCTATGGAGTCTATCTCTATACTAAAAGAAGATGTTAATTTTTGAGATTTAAAAAAACTCATCTAAGTTCTAATCCTAATTTCTCTTTTAAAGCATCTAATATAGATTGCATTGATGTAGTTATATCTTCCTCTTCTAAAGTTTTTTCATTCGATTGTAAAACAAATCTTACACTTAAAGAGATATTTTCCCCTAGAGAGTCATCTTCATATCTATCAACTATGTAAAATCTTTTTACATTTTCATGAGAAGCTTCTTCTATAACACTTTGAATATTTTCATACTTCATCTCTTTTGGAGATAAAATACTTAAATCTCTAAAAGATGCTTGAAATTTAGAATAATCTTTTACAATTTTTAGTTCATAATCTAAAGCATTAAAATCAAACTCAAGTAAAAAAGTATCATCTAAATCAAATTCACTTGCAACTTCAGGATGAACTTTAAAAACTTCTCCAATCTCTTGATTGTTTTTAACTATTTTAGCATTTTGGTATGGATGAGCTATGTTATGAGTTGACTTATGCTCATGTAGTTCCACATCTCCAACAACCTTACTTAATATATCTATTACACTAGCAAAATCAAATTTTTGAGTTTTTTTGGTAAAAGAATCGCTTGATGTTTTTCCACTAAAAATCATTGCTACTTTTACTGATTCTTCTCTTTTAGAGTTAAAAACAGAACCTATTTCAAACAATTTTATCGCTTCAGAACCATTTTTTGCATTAAAACTAGCACTTTGTAAAAGATTTATTAAAATAGTAGATCTCAAAGTATCTAGAGTACCTGCAATTGGATTAAGTAGTTCTAATTTTTTATCTGTATATTCAAAACCATATTTTTCAAGAACCTTTTTTTCATTAAAAACGAAATGAACACTCTCATTAAAACCAAGATTCGCAATACGATATCTATAAAGTTTTCTTTTTTTGTAAGTATCAAAGTCTGGAGATTTACGATTTTTTTCTTTTAAAATTATAGGTTTAGATGGTATATTATCTATACCTATCATTCTTACAATCTCTTCCACTATATCTTGTTTATTTACAATGTCATGTCTAAAAGGTGGAACATGTATAACGTAAGAACTAGCCTGTGATTTACCAATATCAAAACCAAGATTTTTAAGAATTTGAGTTATTTTACTCTTTTCAATTTTTGTCCCAATAAAAGATTCAATCTCCTCTTGAGTAATAGAAACTATATTTAATTTCTTTTTTGATTCAACATCTATAGAACCACCAAAAAGTGGAGATTCAGAGTTTTCTTCTAAAAGTTTAAAAAAGTAAGAACCACCCATTTTTAGATCAGGTTCACTTCCTCTTGAAGTTCTATAAAAAAGATCATCAGACTTTATTTTTGTTTCAAACATCTTTTTAGATACTTTTTCAGGACTAATATATGATGCTTCAATTAAAACCATACCCTCATCATAAGTAACTTGAGATTCTTCACTCTGATTTACACCGATGATAGAACCTAAACTTTTACCAAATACACTTACAAAACCATCAGAATTTTTTTCAACTATAGCTTTTGCTTTTGTACTTCCTTTTTCACTAAAAAGACCGAAATGGTAAGCTCTTAAAATAACACCATTTGAATATGTTGAGTAGTAAAGTAAAGAGTCTAAATCAGTTTTACCAGAGTATTCAATCTGAGCTAAACGAAGTTTGATATATAGAGGTATATTTATAGTTTTAAGATCGATAGCTCTAAAACTTAAGTTTACATCAAAGTTATCGTTATGAGATACAGATAAAATTCTACCTATACCTATACGTCTATCTTGTTCTGTTTCTTTTAATGAATCCATTAAAGGAAGATTTAATGCTGCACTTAAATCTCTAGCAACTCCTCTTATACTTAAACAATCACCACGATTTGCAGTAAGTTCAATCTCTATTAAATCATCATTAAAGTAAGGATTTTTGCAAAGTTCACTACCAAGTTCAAACTTGCCAACACTAGAGTCAATCTCCATTATCCCATCTTCAAGTTTAGGAAGTCCTAACTCTGTTGATGAACATATCATCCCTTCTGACTCTACACCACGTAACTTAACAGGTTTAATTACAAAATTATTACCCATATCTGCACCAACAATAGCAACTGCTACATCAATACCAACTCTTACATTTGTAGCACCACAAACTATCTGTCTAACAGATGTTCCAATGTCCACTTTACATATACTAAGTTTATCTGCATCTGGATGTTTTTCACACTCAACTACATGTCCAAAAACTATTTTTGCAGGTACTCTGTATTCAACTAAACGATCTACTTCAAGACCAATTGAGTTTAAAGTTGCATATAAATGCTTATTTGTAATATCTTTAAGTTTAATGTATTCTTCTAACCAAGTTCTTGTAATAATCACTGAAACTGCTCCAATAGTCTAACGTCACCCTCAAATAATGAGCGTAAGTCTCCAATATGATGAATCAACATCGCAAATCTTTCAACACCAAGACCAAATGCATAACCACTTACATCTTTATAGCCAACTGCCTCAAATACGTTAGGATCAACTATACCACATCCTAGCACCTCAAGCCAACCAGTGTGAGAACACACTCTACAACCATCACCCTTACAAAAGATACAGCTTATATCAACCTCTGCTGAGGGCTCTGTAAAAGGAAAAAATGATGGGCGAAAACGAACATCAACATCACCAAAAGATTCTTTTAAAAAATCTTCTAAAATATATTTTAGATTTGCAAATGAAACTTTATCTTTATCATCAACAACTAAACCCTCAACTTGGTGAAACATAGGAGTATGTGTCAAGTCAAGATCACGTCTAAAAACAGCGCCAGGAGCTATCATACGGATTGGTGGTTTCTCTTTTAACATAGTTCTAATTTGAACTGGTGAAGTATGAGTTCTAAGTAACTTTTCATCTGCAAAATAAAAAGTATCTTGCATATCACGAGCAGGATGATACTTAGGAAGATTTAATGCTTCAAAGTTATGAAAATCATCTTCTATCATTGGACCAGTTTTAACTGAAAAGTTCATAGATTCAAAATACTCTACAATTCTATCCATAGTTTGCATTACAGGGTGTAAAGAACCATTTTCAGCTTTTTTAGAAAACATAGATACATCTATCTTTTCCTCTTTTAGCTTTTGCTCTAAAGCTAAAGTTTGTAACTCAGTTTTTTTAAAATTTAAAGTACTTGCAAACTGTCCCTTAAATATATTTAAATCTTTTGCAAATTGTGCTTTTTCTTCATTTGGCACTGTTTTCATCTTAGAAAATTCAGCATTAAACACACCTTTTTTACCAAGAACAGCAACTCTAATATCTTCTAAAACTTCTAAAGAATCAGCTTCGTTTATTTTGTTAATCCACTCTTTCAATGACTACTCCATATTGGGGATTTTTAGAGAGCAATTCTACATAAAAACTAATTATAACTAGCTTTTATCTAAATATTACTCGTAAATTAAAATAATTTAGATAAACTTTGTAAAAAGGTAAAACATAATGTGTATATTTTGTAAAATAGTTAATAATGAGATTCCATCCAATAAAGTCTTAGAAAATGATGATTTTTTAGCATTTCATGATCTAAACCCAAAAGCTCCTGCTCACATACTAGCAATACCAAAACAACATTTTGATTCATTTAACGATGTAACACCAGAGGTTATGGGAAAAATGACAAGTTTCATACAAGAGATTGCAAAAGAGGTTGGAATAGATAAAAGTGGTTATAGAGTTATCACAAACATAGGTGAAAATGGTGGTCAAGAGGTTAAGCATCTACATTGGCATGTTTTAGGTGGAACTAAACTAAAATGGGGTCATTTTAGTGATTCAGACACAAAGGGTAGTTTTTAAAACTAAGTTAATTTATCCTAAGCACTTTAATAAAAATGCTTAGAGATTAATACAATTGATACTTTTTTTCTAAAGACTCATCTAGATTCCAAAGACCTAGCTTCTTAAGTTTATTAACTACACTTAAAGTACAATTAACATCATCAGGCCATCTTCTTTTAAAACCATCAAGTTCATTTTTATTTGTTCCATCTATACCGATAAACTCACCATCCATAAAAACATCTCTTTGCGCATCCATATTGTTAACAACTCTCCAAACACTCATATAAGCGTTTTGAACATCATTAGCTTCATGATCAATAAAAACTACTATTTTCATAAACTCTTTTAATTTTTTTAAAGATTTAAAGTAGTCTTTTGCATTTTTAGTTTTATTAACACTTATAAGTGTTATAGGATTTTTTGTATTTCTCATATGTTGATGAAGAGAAACAGCGTCATCTACACACTCTTTAATCTTTTCCAGCAACTTATCATCACTTAAAAGTGTTGGTGCTTCAGGTGATCTTGAAGCAGTAACATCAATACCAAGTTTTCCACCAACTAAAGCTTCATCACTTGAGTGATCAAGTGCATCATTAATTCCCTCACTTATAAAGATACTTTTAGATGTAAATCTATTTAAGATATAAGCAGTTAGAACTTCATAATTTGTAAGTTTTGGAGCATTATCATCTAAAAATATTGCTTGTTTAACAAAACTCATCTGCCCAGCACCCCAAAACACATGCATGAACTGTTTAGCATGACCCCTATAATGTGTTTCCATCTTAGCTAAGATAAGATTATGAAAAACACCATTTTCTGGCATATGATAATCCACAAGAGCAGGCGCAGTTGTTTTAAGCAGTGGTAAAAATATACGCTCAGTTGGCCAACCCATATATTTATCTTCTAAAGGTGGTTTACCAACTACAGTTGCAACAAAGGTTGAATTACGCTTTTTTGTTATTGCACTAACCTCTAAAGATGGGTATGGCTCTTCAAGTGTATAATAACCAGTATGATCACCAAAAGGCCCTTCAACCTTCATCTCACTTGGATCAACCCAACCTTCAATAACATAATCAACATCAGATGGTATATAAATATCATTAGTAATAGATTTTACTAATTTTGCAGGCTCTTTTTTTATAAAACCATAAAGTAAAAGTTCATTAACCCCATAAGGTAATGGAGCAGTTGCACACCAAGTATAAAGTGGATCTCCACCAATAGCTATGCTAACAGGCATATTTTTACCAGCTTTTTGATACTGATCAAAAAAGTGTGAAGCATCTTTATGTATTTGCCAATGCATTCCTAAAGTTTTATTATCATATACTTGAAGTCTATACATACCTAGATTTTGTAGTTCACCATCAAAACTTTGAGTATAAACTTGACCCATAGTTATAAAAGCACCACCATCTTGTTCCCAAGTTTTTAAGATAGGTAAATCTTTTAAGTTTATATCATCACCCTCAAAAATCACCTCTTGACAAGCTCCTTTTTTATTTGAACGCTTTGGAAATATATTTTTTAAAGAAAAAAGATTTTGAGCCATAGATATCTTTTCACCAAATCCACTAGGTGGCTTCATATGTAAAAGTGTTTCAATCTCATTAGCTACATCCTCTATACCTTTTCCAAAGATAAGTTCACACCTTTTGTAAGAGCCAAAAAGGTTCATAACTACATCTTCATCAAACTTTTTATCTCCATCCATTACATTAGTAAAAAGTAAAGCTTTTCCACCATCATCTTTTTTAACTTCAGCGTAAGCAAGATGTGAAATCTCAAGATTTATATCTAAGGGAGTATCTATAATAGTTAGTTCATTTTCTCTTTTTAAAAGTGAAATAGTTTTTTGCATTTTATTGCCTATGATGTGATTTTTTTTGAGTTACATTTGAAAGACTAGAGAAAACTCTAGTTTTTGAAGAGGATTTAGTTAAAACCCATTTTTTCAGCGCGATCTAAAAGTTCTCTAGCGCCCTTATCTAAAAATTCTTGAGCCAATGTGCTACCAAAAGCTTTATACTCATCTTTTTTAATTACACGGTTTTCATCTAAACGCTCACTACCATCAGGTAAACCAAGAGTAGCTTTAACATCAATGTCTCCATTTTCAAGAACACTAGCATTTACACCAATTGGAACTTGACATCCACCTTCTAGTTTATCTACAAACGCTCTTTCTATAGTTGTTTCAATCATAGAATCATCATCTTGTAAAAATTTAGCAATTTTTAGTATTTCACTATCATTTATACATTCGATTCCAAGAGCACCCTGCCCCATTGATGGAACCATTTCATCTATAGAGATGTTATATATATGTTCAACACTATCTAAAAATCCAAGTCTGTTTATACCTGCACTAGCTAAAATTATAGCATCGTACTCACCATCTTTTAGTTTTCTAATACGTGTATCAACATTTCCTCTAAGATCTTTTATAACAAGATCAGGTCTTAAAGCTTTAATTTGCATCTTTCTTCTAAGTGATGAAGTACCAATAACTGCACCATTTGGTAAAGAATCAATATTTGAATATTTTTGTGATAACAAAGCATCTCTACAATCTTCTCTTTGAGTAATTGCAGCTAAAATTAAACCAGCAGGCATAACAGTAGGAACATCTTTAAGTGAATGAACGGCTATTTGAGCTTCACCTCTTAACATACACTCCTCAATCTCTTTTAGAAAAAGACCTTTACCACCAATCTTAGCAAGTGGCGTATCTAAAATTTTATCACCAGAAGTGATTATAATTTTAAGTTCAACCTCTAAACCTTCAAAGTTGTCTTCAAGAACACCTTTAATATGGTTAGATTGCCAAAGTGCAAGTTTAGATCCACGAGTTGCTATTGTTATTTTTTTCAAACTATTTTGCCTTTACCTGTTTGTATTTCTTTTTTGTTGTGTCTTTTTTACCATCAAAAAACATTGTTGGAGTTCCATTAACCATAAGTTCACGAGCTATTTTCTGATCAACTGCAAATTGATCTTCAACCTTAGTTGAGTGTGCTTGCATTGCAGAAACATTAGAACCAACAGCTTTATTAAAAGCATCTAATATAACTTGATCATTAGTACTTCTAGCATCAACCTTTATTTTATACATCTTTAAAATAGCGTCTTTAATCCCTGCTTCTTGTGCAACAAGAGCTGCCTTAGTAATAGTAACTGAAGCTGGGTGAAGAGTTGCAATTGGAAAATGGTAGTAGTAAACAGCAAAAGTTTTAGGATATTTTTTCATATATTCTAAAGCTGGTGGAACTAACTTTCTACAAAATGGACATAATGGATCTGAAAAAATTGCCACTTTATGTGTAGCATTTACATTACCATAAAGTAAATTCTCTTTTTTATAAAACTTAGAAGTCATCTCAGGTGTTATAGAATCATTAAGTTTTTTTCCAGTTTTAATATCTAATAACTCAGGAGTTATATAATTACCACTAGCAAAATATATAACATTTTGATTAATATCTTTAACTTTAGAACCTTGTTTAAACTTACCATCAAGTGCAACTATAAACGATTCCCAACCTTTTAAACCCTTAACTGGTTTTTTTGTGAGTACCTTTACTTTTAAATCAGATATATTTGGATTTTTACCTATACCTTTTTGTAAAAAACTTTCTACCTCAGAGTTGGTAGCACCCATAAGTAAAGCACTACTTACTAGAGTTGTGCTCAATAATTTCAACATCAATGACATCATTATCCTTTTCATTCTTATTATTTTGGTTTTGTGTATGGTATTTTGCCGAAAAACGGTTAACAAGCATACTTGTAAAAACACTAAATTGCAACAATACACCGAGTATATCTGTCATAAACCCTGGTATTATAAGTAAAATAGCGCCAATTATAGCAAATATATTTAGTCTTTGGAACTCTTGTAAATCTATATAATTGTAAGAAACAGCACTAAGGTTTTCCATAAGTGTATTTTTAAAATTTGCAATAAAATATATACCTAAAAAAGCACTTATAAGTATCTCAAAAAATGTGTTTAATCCACCTATAGCAGAGGATAGGTTAACACTAACCATCACCTCTAAAAAAAGGTAAATTATAAAATAAATCATACTAACTCCATAACCTTATTATATATGTTAGAACTAGAAACATCCATTTTTTCACAAGTTGATCTTGTATAAATTTGAACATTACCATTTGCTAACTCTTTTCCAATTATAACAGTATATGGAAAACCAATTAACTCAGCATCTTTCATTTTAAAGCCAAATCTATCTTTTCTATCATCTAAAACAACTTCTACACCATTGTTTTTAAGCTCTTCATATAACTTTTCACCAAGTGCTACTTGATCAGAATCTTTTATATTTGATATCATAATATTTACAAGATATGGAGCAGTAGATTTTGTCCAAATACACCCTTTATCATCATGATGTTGTTCAACAACACTAGCCATCAAACGTGAAACTCCCATACCGTAAGTTCCCATTATAAATGGTTGAGACCTACCCTGCTCATCTAAAAAGTTTGCTTTTAATGGAGCTGAATATGTAGTACCAAGTTTAAAGATATGACCAACTTCTATACCTTTTTTGTAAAAAAGTTTTCCACCACATCTACAAGTATCACCCTCTTTTACCTCATATATATCTGCAAAATTGGCTTCAGACATAACTGACATATCTACACCAACATAATGAAAGTCAGATTCATTAGCTCCACAAATCATATTTTTAGCATCTTTTAAAGAGTTATCTAAAACTATTTTTACCTTATCCATATCTAAAGGACCCATAAAACCAGAGACTAGACCAACTTTTTCTAAGTCACTCTCAGCTATTTCAACAATCTCATTAGCTCCAAGTGAGTTAGCTGCTTTTACATCTTGCAGGTTATCATCACCTCTTAAAAAGAAAAGTACTATCTCATCACTATCATCATACATAGCTCTTGCAGCAACACTTTTTACCAAATAAGCTTTATCTACACTAAAAAACTCTGACAACTCATCCATAGTTTTTATATTTGGTGTTTTAAATTTATTAAATTCAGCTTCTGGTGCTTCTGAACTAATTTCAACATTTTGTCTTACAGCTGCTTCAACATTAGCTCCATATTCACAAGTATCACAAATAGCTATAGTATCTTCACCACTATCACTTATAACCATAAGCTCTTTTGAACCACTTCCACCAATAGCACCACTATCTGCTTCAACAACTCTAAACTCTAAGCCAAGCCTTGTTAAGATTTTTTTATAAGCATTTTCTACTGCATTAAACTCTCTATCTAAATCTTCTGCACTAGAGTGAAAAGAGTAAGCATCTTTCATTATAAACTCACGTCCACGCATTAAACCAAATCTTGGACGTGCCTCATCTCTAAACTTTGTTTTTATCTGATAAAGATTTATTGGTAGTTGTTTATATGATGTAATTTTATCTCTTACAACATTAACCATCATCTCTTCATGAGTTGGTCCTAAAACAAAATCATTATTTTTTCTATCTTTAAATCTTAAAAGTTCACTTCCAAATTTATCAAATCTTCCACTCTCTTTCCAAAGATCACTTGGAGTTACAAAAGATAGTTCTAACTCTTGAGCATCTATAGCTTCCATCTCTTCATTAATAATATTTTCAATTTTTTTAATAACTCTTTTACCTAATGGCAAGTAGTTATAAAGACCAGATGCAACCTGAGATGTAAAACCTGCTCTTGCTAAAAAAATATGACTTGCAAGTTGAGCATCACTTGGTGCTTCTTTGCTTGTAGGTATAAATGCCTTTGATCTTCTCAAATTTAATCCTTTTTGATTATGTGTTCTAAAGTTTCAATTACTGTATCTAAAGAACTAGATTTTTTTGTTTTTCTTATGTTTGTCGCAATAGTATGCAAATAACGTTTTAAAGTTTGATTTGCCATTTTTTCTATAGAATCTTTATACTCAAATGGTATATAACCTGCTTCTATAACCCTTTGAGTTTCCTCTTTTGCACATTTTTGGGCATGTAAATAAAACTCTTTTATTAGTGGTTCTACATGAGATTTTGTAAAATTTTCTATAAAAGCATCTGAACCTTTTAACACTAAGGAGTAAGCTATTTT
>WFNF01000065.1 GCA_015488775.1 Helicobacteraceae bacterium | reverse complement strand
TTATAATTGAATACTTTGAGTTTAAAAAAGCTATAATTATTTTATGATTAATTTTGAAACTATACTTATTATAAGCACCACAACATTTTGTTTAAGCACTATAGCTTTATATATGAAAAACACAAGTGATAAAAGAGTTCATTCAGACTCTTTGCTTAGGTTAAACAACACTATTGAAGAGATGAAAACTCGTTATATATCTAAACAAGATGAACTACAAGATTTAGAAAAAGAGTATGCAATTTTACATACTAAGTTAGAAAATGAAAGTAGAAATTCTGATGAAAAGATAAAACTTTTGCAAGAAGCTAAACAAACACTTAGTTTAGAGTTTAAAAACTTAGCTAATCAAATTTTTACTACAAAAAATGAGAGTTTTGATAAAGCACAAAATGAAAAAATCTCTATTTTGCTAAAACCTTTTAAAGATGATTTATCTAAGTTTACTAAACTAACTTCTGATCAGTTTAATCAAGAGGAGAAGGAGAGATATCTTTTAAAAAATGAACTTAAGATGCTTAGAGAATTAAATGAAAGAATCTCACAAGATGCTATAAATCTTACTAATGCACTTAAGGGGGAAAATAAATCTCAGGGTAATTGGGGTGAGTTAGTTTTAGAGCGAATTTTGGAGCAAAGTGGACTAAGAAAAGATAGTGAGTACTTCACACAGAACACATACACAGATGAAGATAAAAGGATGTTAAGACCAGATGTTATTATACAACTTCCACAAAATAGACAAGTTGTTATAGATTCTAAAGTTTCATTAACTGCTTATGAAGCATACCTTAGTTGTGATGACGAAGCAGAAGCACAAATATATCTTAAAAATCATATTAAATCTATACAAGCACACATAAAATCTTTAAGTTCAAAATCTTATCATGATTTAGATGAGATAAACTCATTAGACTTTACACTTTTATTTATGCCAATTGAGGGTGCTTTTTTACTTGCATTACAAAAAGATGAAAGTTTTTTTCAAGGTGCTTTTGATCAGAATATATTGGTGGTATCTCCCTCTACCCTTTTAGTTACACTTAAAACTATTGATCACATTTGGAGAGTACAAAAACAACAAGACAATGCACAAGAGATTGCAAAAACAGCATCAGATATGTTAGATAAGTTTAACCTTTTTGTAGATGAGATGCAAAAGATTGATACTTACCTCATAAGGGCAAAAAACTCTTATGATGATGCTTTTAAAAAACTCAAATCAGGAAAAGGAAACCTAATAAATAGAGCAAATAAAATCGTAACTCTTGGAGCAAAAGGCAGTAAACAGCTAGCAATAAAAGAGGATAATGATGTTTAATAAAAACAGCATACCAAAACTTATAGTTATATTTCCAATTTTAATGATTTTTACCATAACCTTTGTGAGTGGATATTTTTATATAAAGACATTGAGAGAATATACACAAAAAAGTGCTAATGATAAAATAAAAACATATATATCAACTCAAATAAAAGAGAACGAAACTCTAATACAAAATATAGGTGATTTAGTAAAATACCTAGATTCAACTTTAGAAAAAAACATGAAAGATGAGTTAAAAGAGCGCATAGATTTAGCATATAAATCTGCCCATTATCTATATAATAAATATAAAGATAAAAAATCTGAAAAAGAGATAAAAGAGAAGATAGAAGATTCACTTTCACAGATGCTTTGGGAGGGGAAACAAAATTATGTTTTTATAACATCTTATGAGGGCGATAATATACTCTCAGCAAATCCCGCTTTAAATAAAAAAAATCTTGTAGCTTTTGAGGATGCTGATGGAAGAGCAGTTATCATAGAAGAGATAGTAAAAGTTAGAAAATATACTCAAGGTTATATAAAAACAACTTTTTTTAAAGATAAGGGTGAACAGATACTTTTTGTAAAAGATTTAGGTTTTTATGATTGGTTTGTAGGTAGTGGTATTCACTTTAAGATAGCTAAAAACAAGATTAAAAATAAATTTTTAGATTATATAAAATCTATATCTTTAGATTCTCACTCATTTATAAAAGTTTATGATCAAAACAAAACAATATACAGTTCTAAAAACCTTAGTAAAGATATAGATAGATGTTTAAACTTAGATAATAAAACTTGGGCAAAACTTAATGGTACAAATATATTAATTTATAAAAAAGAGATTCCAATTTTTAATTGGAGCATTATTTTTGGTTTTGATACTAAAGAGGTTAAAGATAAAGCAAAAGATGAACTAATAGCACTAGAGTTAAAACTTGAAAAAGAGACTAAACTTATATTTTTTGGCTCACTTTTAATAGCTCTTTTTGTATCTTTACTATCGTTTTTATTATCAAGAAAAATAATATCTATCTTTAAGGAGTATGAAAAAGATGTAAAACAAAAGCAAGAGGAGCTTGAACTTGTTAACTACTCACTTGAGCTCAGGGTAAAAGAGGAGGTTCAAGCTCATCAAGAGAAAGAAAAGATGCTGATCCAAAACTCCAAGATGGCAGCTATGGGAGATATGATATCTATGATAGCACACCAATGGAGACAGCCTCTAAACCAACTATCTTATATATTTATGAATATAGAGGGTGCATATGATGACAATGATTTAAGTAAAGAGTATTTAAAAAAGAAGATATCTGAGGGTGAAAAAACCTTAGAATTTATGTCAAGCACTATAGATGATTTTAGAAACTTTTTTATGCCAGATAAAGATGTAACATCAATATGTTTAAATGAAATAGCAAAAGAGAGTATAAAACTTACACTAAAT
>WFNF01000064.1 GCA_015488775.1 Helicobacteraceae bacterium | reverse complement strand
TCCATAGAGTCTTTAAAGTCATTAAATCCACTTTTCACACTTAGATACTCTGCAACACATAAAAATCTTTATCACCCCATATATAGACTAGGTCCTGTTGAGGCATATAATCAAGGACTAGTAAAACAGATAGAAGTTCTCTCAGTTGTAGCCGATGGAGATTATAGTGGAGTTTATATAAAACTTGAAGAGATAAAATCTACAAAGACTAAGATAAGTGCAAAACTAGATATATATAAACGAAATGGTAATGACATTAAAAAGAGTAAAGTTACTTTAGGTGTAGGTGCTGACCTTTTTGAAAAGAGTGGAAAACTTGGAAGTTACGAGGGGTTTATTATCTCTAGTATAGAGGGCGAAGTTGTTTACTTTGAAAATGGTACTTTTGTGAGTAAAGAGTCTCAAATGGGTGGCTATAACAAAGAGATAATGAAGCGACAGATAAAAGAAGCAATACATGAACACTTTAAAAAAGAAGCCAAACTAAAATCTAAGGGTATTAAACCTTTAACTCTGTTTTTTATAGATAAGGTTGATAATTACTTTCCTCAAGATGGATGGATGAGGGAAACTTTTGTTGAGTACTATATGGAGTATAAACTAAGTGGTCCTCATCGTGGACTATGTAATAGTCTTGATATAGATAAAGTACATAACGGATACTTTGCAAAAACACCCAAAGGTGAAGCGAAAGATACTAAGGGTGATTCTAAAGATGATATAGGTGCATATAAACTCATTATGCAAGATAAAGAGTTACTTCTTGACCCTAAGACTGATTTGAGATTTATCTTCTCTCATAGTGCTTTAAAAGAGGGGTGGGATAATCCAAATGTATTTACTATTTGTACTCTCAATGAGACAAACTCAACTATTAAAAAGAGACAAGAGATAGGTCGTGGACTACGGATTTGTGTAAATGACAAAGGGGAAAGGGTTTATGATAAAGATGTAAATAGACTTACTCTTGTAGCCAACGAAAGGTATGAAGCATTTGCAAATGACTTACAGACTGAATATGCAGCCGATGGTGTAAAAATTGAAAGACCTAGAAACTCTAAAGAGAGAAAAACGGTTACTCTCAAAAAAGGGTTTAAACTTGATGATAACTTCAAAGAGTTATGGGATAAAATAAAACACAGAACAAAGTATGCAGTAAACTTTACAAATGAAGAGTTAGTTAAAAATGCAACAGAGGCTATCAACCAACTTCCATACCTTGCAACTGAGGGGCAAATCACATCAAATAAAGTTCTTATTCAAATGGGTATTGAAGAGGGAGTATCTACAAAACTTATAGGGATAGGTACAACAGAGACTCTAAAACAAGAGAAAATTTATGTGCCAGATATTATCACTCATCTTCAAAATGAAACATCACTTACAAGAGAAACGATAGTAGATATACTTAAAAAGATAGACTGTTTAGAGGATGTATTTAAAAACCCTGAAAAATTTGTACTCAACATTACTCAAATGATAAAAGCAACTCTGGGAAGACTGCTAGTCAATAACATTACCTACACAAAAGTAGATGACTACTATGAGATGAGTCTATTTAAAGATGAATATGATGCCTATGTAGATAAACTTTTTGAAGTAACTAACCAAGATAAAACTCTCTATGACCATATAGAATTTGACAGTAGTGTGGAGGAAGAGTTTGCAGAAGTCATGGAAGCTAGAGATGATATATTGTTCTATGTAAAATTACCAAATTGGTTTAAAATACCAACTCCAGTAGGTGAGCATAACCCTGATTGGGCTGTTATCAAAAAAAGTGGTGAAAAAGTTTTTATGATTAAAGAGACTAAAAGCACCTGCGATTTGGATGCCCTTCGCCCTAGTGAAAAAGATAAAATTCGTTGTGGAATTGAGTATAGTAAATGTCTTGATAGTGTGAGTTATGATTGTGCTGTCGATGGACAGAGGGATGTGTGAGTAAGTAATGAAAAGCATATCTATTAAAATGAACTTTGAACTACAAGAGAATTTCTCTGTAGACACAGCTCTTGAGATTTTACAAGAATTTTTGACAAATGATTTTACAGATAACATTACTTGCAAAAACAATACTCTATCTGTCTCTGAGTCAATGCTCTATGTAATTGATAAAGAATTTTATTTTTTTGACTTTTTCAATAAATCAGAAAAAGAGATTGCAGATAAAATTCAATTATATAAAATTGCCAAGCTAACTACTCAAAATAAATGGGATATATATCATAGGTATGAATATGGT
>WFNF01000063.1 GCA_015488775.1 Helicobacteraceae bacterium | reverse complement strand
TTAGCTTTGGCTAGGTCTGTGCCCGAGCGTAGCGACAAAATGCCCTTGGGGTGCAAAAGATTGCCTTGATTGTAAACTCCTATGTAATGCTGAGGGGCACTAGGGTTTTTAGAGGTGCCCTATAAACAAACCTTACACAAAGTATGTCTATTATCTCAAAAAGTCAAAGCATATTTAAAAAAGTATGTGTTGCTATTAAAACTTCCAAACTCGCTTCCATTTTCTCCGTTTTGTATCATTGCACCTGCTATAAATGAGTTGTAGTCATTTAGTGTGTAGGTTAGAGTTGGGCTTATAAATCTTGAATTTTTAGTGTTAAAACTCTCTATGTATAGTAGTGAACCATCTAAAAATATATTGAATGTGTAGCTTAGTGTTCCACCTAGGTAAAATTTTGAGTATGTTAGGTTTGAAAGTATCTCTGAATTGACATTTAAAAATATCTGCTCAAATGAAAACTTTTGTGAGCTATAAAGTGACTCTAGTGTAAGTGTAAGTCCATTTTCAAAACCATAATCTGCACCAAGTATGGCTTGAAAAAACTCTGTATCTTCAAAAGCTTTTTCTTTTGTTATAGGATTTATTGAACCTGCAAGGCTATTTTTGATGTATGCACCCTCACTTCTTAACTCTATTCCTGTATCTGCTAGGTTTCCCTCTAGCTCATAACCAATCATAATTGTTTGATCAGAATATATTGCGTCAACTGCCATGTCAGCGTACTCTAAAAATGCCTTATATCTAGCGGCATACTTAAATGTTTTATCTTTTTTTTCAGAAGCTACAACGCTAACTTGAGAGGTTGAGTTTAAGTATCTTGTGTAAGATATAGCAGCAACTCCAAACACTTCATCAGCTTCTAATGCATAGATATTTTTAGGGTTAAAAAGGTTTGTTGGGTTCCAAAGTCTTCCAACACCCATTGTTATGTTTTGAAGACCTAAAACTATACGATTATCTTCATCTTCATAACCTGCATTAAATCTATAAAGTTTAGCATACACACTACCAACTTTATAATCATAAAATTTTGTTTGTGTTTTGAAGGGTGTATCTGCTTCAAGTAAAGTTATATACTCAAAATCTGGAGCATCAACGTACTCTTCACCTAAGTAGTTTACACTATCTCCTATGAAATGTACAAAAAAGTTCTCATCATCATAGTTGAGTTTTACTCTTAATCTATCGTAGTTGTAGGTGTATGTTTTTTTATCTAAACCAAAGTTATCTGGAAAAACAGAACCTTGGTTGATTGTAAAGTTTGTATTATCTACAACATAATCAAAATCTGCAAAAAGTAAGATAGGGAGTAGAGATAATAAAAGCTTTTTCATAACTAAACTAAAGCACCATCATCAAGTTTAATAATGCGATTTACGCTTTTTACAACATACTCATCATGTGAAGCAAAAAGTATAGTCACTCCCTCTTTTTCATTTAACTCTTTCATCATATCCATTAAAGATTGTGAATTTTTTGAGTCTAGGTTTGCTGTTGGTTCATCTGCTAGTATGATTTTTGGTTTACTTGCAACTGCTCTTGCAACTGCTACACGTTGTTGTTGTCCCCCACTTAGCAAAGATGGAAGAGAGTCTAGTTTATTGTCTATCTCAAGCAGTTGTGCTATCTCTAAAACTCGTGTTTTGATTCTATCTTCACTATATCCTTGAAGTCTCATAATAAAAGCTATATTATCTCTTACATTTAGAACAGGTACAAGATTGTAAGCTTGAAACACAAAACCCATATCATTTAGGCGAATCTTTGTTTTTTCATCTGAGTTTAGATGAGCTATCTCTTTACCCTCTAGCTCAATACTTCCTGAACTTATCTGATCAAGAACACCTATTGCATTTAGAAGAGTTGTCTTTCCACATCCACTAGCACCAGTTAAAACAGAAAACTCACCTTTTTCAATCTCAAGGTTTATATTTTTAAGAGCATGAACCTCTCTCTCTTCACCTTTATAAAAGTACTTTTGCACATCTTTTAGTTTTATCATTATTTTTTCCTTTTAGGCATCTGCTTTGATTACATCAACAGGATTTAATTTTTTAATTTTTCTTAGTGGTATAAATACACTAAGTATAGAAGCCAATAAAATAGCATAAAGGCTAGTTGTAAAGTATGAAAGTTTTATCTGTGCATAAAGGATTGAACTCATACCAAAACTTTGCATACCATCAGCAAAATCACTTAGATTTAAACCATATATATTTAGATAAAGTAGTAATAAATAACCAATTATAGAACCAAGTATAAAACCACCCAAACCTAAAAATAGAGCTTCAAACATAACTTGTAATCTTATATATTTATACTCATAGCCAAGGGCTAACATTATCCCAAACTCCCTGATTCTATCTAGTATAGAAACATACATCACACCTAAAACACCTATAAAAACTACAAACATAACTATGCTAAAAGTTATAGAGTTAAATATATCTGTCATAGTTTTCATTTGTGTTAATTGAGGGTTTAAATCTTTAAAACTTAAAACATCAAAGTTTTTATATTTTTTCTTTAATATCTCTTGTAGATTATCTTTTTTAGACCTTATAGCTATTTGTGTAGCAGTTGTTTCTGGTATGCCTAGATAAAGACTAACTCTGTTCTTATTTGTAAGTATTGCTCTTGTATCAAGGTTGATATTTGTAGTGTGGATGATTGCTTTTACTCTAAAAAGTTTAGATTGTATCTGATTGTTTGCATCTTGGGATGTAAAAACAACTTTAGAATTTAGTTTGAGTTTTAGATTTTTTGCCAACTCAACACCTACAACACAACCATATTTTCCTAAGCTTAGATTTCCCTCTTTTATAAAGTCACTAAACTTACCAAATTTTTGCTCATCTTCAAAGTTGACTCCAATAAGATCTGATGGATAAGCTTTTGTTGCACTTTGAGCAAGTCCAGAGACTTTAACTCGTGTAACTATAGCTTCTACTGACTCTAGTGTATCTAAAGTTTTAGCAATATCTGTCGCATTTTTTATTGAATATTTTATATCATTTTTAAGTCTATACTCTTTAGCGAACATAGATATATCGCCACTATCACTTCTTATTGTTTTATCTATCATATTTGAGGTCATACCCTCATACAAACCTTCTATACTTACCATAACACCCATACTTGCACCTATCATAATTACAAGTAAGATAGCACGAGAAGCTCTTAAAAAAGCATTTTTTAAAGCTAAATTTATAAGTATTTTAAACATGTCTCATTGCCTCAACTGGGGTAAATGTGCGAACATAATATATAGGATAAATTAAACTTAAAATATTTAATGAAAATATAAGTGAAACATTCCAAAATATTGTAAAAATATCAAAATCTGTAGGTACTGTGTCTGAGATAATGCCGTAATCTTTATACATATCGCTAATGCCCTCTATAACTATTGGATTAATCTCAAAGTAGTAGGCTATAGAACCACCTAAACATATGGCAATAACTATAGCGCTTAGAGTTAAAATAAGAATCTCATAAATTAGTATTTTATCTATATCTATATCTCTTAATCCTATGCTTTTTAACACACCAAACTCTTTTACTCTACTGCTTATATTTATAAATCCATATATCAATATAACAAAAAAGATAACCATAAAAAATAGTGCCATAGATATATAACCAAATATACTATCAACCTTAACAAGTTCAACCATAGATTTCATTAAATCTTGCCAAGTATAAACTTTTAAGTCTTTACCTATACTTTTAGATATTTGTGAAGCGATATAGTTGTTTTTATCTAAATCATTTACATTTATAACTATATATGATGATGCATTCTGGCTATAAAAAAGTCCATCAAAATACTCTCTATTTAAAAATGCAGATGAGTTGTCAAACTCATACATACCTGTTTTAAAAGTGCCACAAAGTTTAAATATATCTGCTGCAAAAGAGTAATCTATAGCACTACCAACAAAACTTAGCTCATGATCTAAAGAGATATTTAGTTTTTTGGCTAAATCTTCACCCATATATAAACAGTTTGATTTTGTGTTGTACTTGCCAGTTTTAAGGGCATTTTTTAGTTCACTTATCTTGGCTTCTTTTTTAAAATCTACACCTGTTAACATTATAGCGCTAGAGTTGTTTTTACTAGAGGCTATACCAAATGTTTCAACTCTTGATGTATAAGACTTTATACCTTTTATCTTTTCTAAAGAGTTAAAAACTTTTTGATTATCAAAAATCAAGTAGTCGTATCCACCCTCATCTCTATAATCTTTTTGGTAAATTTGTATAGTACCTGTATAAACTTTTAATGCATTATGTAACATTGTTTTATGCGAACCATGCATAAAAGATACAAATATTATAAATAGTGTTGCAGAAAAAAATGTTAGTAAAAAGGTGGTAATAGAGCGACCCTTATAATAAAATATATTTTTTATTGCTAGTTTAAACATTATCTTGAAAATCTTTTAAGGGCACTTTTTCTAAAGTATTTATCTGAAATACCTTTATCATAAACGACATCCTCAATTGTCATAGTGGTAAGATTGTTTTTTTTGTTTAATGGTTTTATAGTCCAGATTGTTGGTAAGTAATACTTTCCAAATTTTTTAACCTTAGCGTAGGTAAAAACTCTAACTGCATTGCCATCTTCATCATAAAAAGTATCTTTGACATTGGTATAGTGTGTTGTGTTAATTACACTTACTATTTTCCCCCAAACAACAGCAGCATCATCTTTGGCATCAAGCTCTATAGTAACAAGCTTAGCATCTTTTTTTATGATTTTTGGATTATAGTCATCTACAAGTGAACTTTGTTTTACCATATCATCATTGCTTATATCACTTCCCATCCAGTTTTGTAACATCATTGATGGTGGGATCTTTATAGTTCGCTCAATCTTTGGTATATAGTTCCACATCTCATTGTTTAAACTTAAAAATGTTATCCCTTTATCTTTTGGTGGGTAAAGCACTTTAATAAAAGACTTTTTACTACCTTTTGCCCAAGTTTGCATCTTCATAGTTCTTTCATGTCTTAAAGATTTTATGCTCATGCTTATCTTCATATAAACATCTTTGCCACGCATGTTATTATCTAGTTTTTTTATGATTTGACTAGCTTCATTTGCACTAAGAGTTAGTGCTAAAGTTAAAATAATTAAAAGTTTTTTCACTGTTTTGCCTTACATTTTTTATTAATAGTATCAATAATCTTTTTTGGTGTATCAACCGTAAACATATTTTGAAGCCAAATAGGAAAATCTCCACCCATGTCAAACTCACCCCACATACTTAACTCACTTATATGATCAGAAAGTTTTGTTATGGCGTATGTTTCATGGTACTTTTTAACTCTAACAAAATCCTCTTTTTTTTGGCTTGGAACTAAATACGCATCCATAGAGGTAGAGTCTAAATGCTCATTTATCTCAACTCTATAACTCATGTCTCTGTCACTAAAAGGGGGCGATAACTTTATTTGTGAATATACAAGGTAAGATTTATCATCTTTGTTTTCCAATATATCAAAAGTTTTATCATCATTAAATATCTCGCGATAAGAAGCAACATGGGTAAGAACATTTTTTACACACTCATAATCTCTTTGAAGAGTAGTATCTGCCTTATACTGATCAACTCCATTTTTTACATTTTTTGTATATATCTTTAGATTTTCCTCATCTACTTGTATTTCCCAAGCATTTAAACTTAAAGAAAGTAATACACATAACACTATTTTTTTCAATATTCTACCTTAATCACATTTTTTTAATTTTACCC
>WFNF01000062.1 GCA_015488775.1 Helicobacteraceae bacterium | reverse complement strand
TTAAGCTTATAAAAAAGCTTATAAGTATTTTTATCATTACCTTGTTTGCCCTTTTCCATAAATTTTATACTTATATGTTGTTAAACCTTCAATCCCCATAGGTCCTCTAGCGTGTAGTTTGTTTGTGCTTATGCCAACTTCAGCACCAAAACCGAATGCTCCACCATCTGTAAACCTTGTTGATGCGTTAACATAAACCGCGGCAGCATCAATGGCATTTAAAAATCTTTCAGCTGTAGTTATATTTTCACTTATAATAGCTTCTGAGTGTCCTGAACCATACTTTACTATGAAGTCTATTGCGTCCTCAACTCCATTTACAAGTTTGATATTTAAGATATTTGCTAGATACTCAGTATGAAAATCTTCATCACTTGCGTTTTCAACACTTATAATCTCTTGTGTTTTTGTACAGCCCTTAAGTTTAGTACCCTCTTGATCAAAAGCAGTTTTAATCTTTGGTAGAGCCTCACTTGCTATTGCTTTATCAACAAGTAAAGTTTCCATTGAGTTACAAACGCCTGGTCTTTGAGTTTTTGCATTAATTGCTATTTTTATAGCATTTTGTAAGTTTGCATCTTTATCTATATATGTATGACACTGTCCTTTATCATGTTTAACAACACTAACAGTAGAGTTTTCACTCACATGTTTTATGAGCCCTGCTCCACCTCTTGGTATGATCAAGTCAACATATTTATCCATTTTGATCAACTTATCAACACCAGCGCGTGAACTATCTGGGATTAAAGATATTAAAGATTTTGGTAAATTATTTTTTTTCAAAACATCTTGCAATATTGTGGCAATAGCTTGGTTTGAATGTTCTGCCTCCTTACCACCTTTTAGTACACATACATTTGAGCTTTTAAAACATAAAGCTGCTGTATCTGATGTTACATTTGGACGAGATTCATAGATAATCCCTATAACACCTATAGGGATACTCACTTTTTCCATCTTTAAATCATCTTCAGTAACCCAACCCTCTAAAACTTTGCCAATTGGTTCTTTTAATGCTGATATCTCTTCTATAGCTTTTGCCATAGCTTCAACACGGCCACTATCTAAAAGAAGTCTATCCATTAAAGCTGGAGTAAGATTATTTTCTTTACCCAAAGAGATATCTTTAGAGTTTTCCAAAATCAAAGCCTCGCTATTATCTCTAAGCGCTTGAGCCATCTCTTTTAAAATTCTATTTTTTTCTTTACCACTTAAAGTAGATAAAATTCTACTAGAGTTTTTTGCATCTTGTAAAAAAGTTTCCATACACTACTCTTTTATATATGAACAGCAATAATCTGTAATAGTTTTTATTTTTAAATCAAAAGATGAGTTTGCTGGAATATTAAAAGACTCAGGTGTATTTAGTTTTCTAAAGCTATCCTCACCTTTTAATTTAATCTCTAAATCTCCACTCATCATCTCCATTATCTCTGCATCAGTAGTATCAAAAGTGTATTCACCAGGCATCATAACACCTAAAGTTTGTTTTTCACCATTTTCTAAAATCACAGTTCTACTTGTAACTTTTCCATCAAAATATACATTAACTGCTTTTATTATAGTTGCATTTTTTATTTCACTCATTATATCTTCCTTAGTCAAATTTATAAAATTTATTATATTTAATCATTGAAATTAAATTTTGTGTATATTCAGAGCCTCTTTCTGAATACTTATCTAGCTTTTTTACCAATACATCATAATTATCACTTTTCATCTTCTGAGCTCTAAAACCAGCAAAGGCGCGTCCTGTAGCAATCATTTTGTAATAATCTCTAATAGATGCTTCCAAACTAGGATATTTTTTAAGATATATAGTTTTGCTTCCCCTTTTTTTATTTGCTGGAACCCTTGGTTCGTTTTTATTAAAAGACCATATGCCAAAAAGGTTATTGGCAACTTGCGTAAACCTTGATGTAGCCCATGAACTCTCCATAGCTGCTTGAGCAATTGCGATAAACTTTTTATGTGGTTTAATCTTTACTAAAAGTTCATCTTTACTATTTGCATTGTAAGATACCATCAACTCTTTCATTTTAGATGAGCTTTTATTTGCATCAACAAGCTTTTTCATCTCATAATATTGTTTATCTAATTGAGCGTAAACTTTCTCTATTGCAGGGACAACCAACTCCATAAATCTCTGTTTTTTAACTTTTACACCCATATTTTTTGGTACTACTGAAGCAGTATATTTTGTTTGTTTGTTAATTTTTAAATTTTCTTGAGCATCTAAAATTGTATGCAACAAAATAGACAACAAAGCAAATTTTTTGATCAATTTTTTTCCTTTAACTCTTTTGCTTTACTATGAGCATCTGCTATAGCTTCCATCATAGCAGACCTCACACCATTTCTCTCTAAAGCCATATATCCAGCAGCAGTTGTACCACCAGGGCTCATAACCCCATCTTTTATATCAGCAGGATTTGTACTACTTAAAAGGGGTGCAAAACCATCAAAAAGACCAGATACTAACTCTTTAGCATCAGCTCTTTTTAAACCCTCATTTACAGCGCCATCAGCTAAAGATTCAGCTATTAACGCTAAAAAAGCAGGTCCACTTCCAGCTACACCCGTAGCTATATCAATCTCATTTTCACTACTAAGCCATAAAGATTTTCCAATTTTATTAAAAATCTCTAAAGCTTGATTTTTCAACTCTACATCACCGGTTATGGTTGTCATAGACTTTTTAAAACTAGCTCCAAGGTTTGGCATAGTTCTAATGTATTTTTTTGATTTAATTTTTGATTTTATACTTTGTAAAGATGTTCCAGCAAGAACTGAAAACAAAGACTCAGCTTCACCCTTTAGTTTAGGGCTTAACTCATCTAAAGAGTAAGGTTTTACACATAAAACTATATTTTTAGATTCTATGTTTTCATCTGAGCCAATTAACCTAACACTGATGCCACTTATCTCTTCTTTTAGTTGAGATAAAGAGCTTTCATTACGCCCTATAACCTCTATCTCATAACTATCTACTAAACCTTTGATTAAAGATTTAGCCATATTTCCATTACCTATAAATGTTAATTTCACTTTTATACCTTTTTTGTAAAAAAGCATTATATCTTATAATTTATATACTATCTTGAATTTCTACCTCAACTTTTACTTCAACTCGTGTATCATTACTTGTTGTGTAAACATCAAAAGTTGAACCATCTGAGTCAACAGTGTTTCCACCATATTTGTTATTTACATCATTTTTAACCCAATTTTCATCATTAGAGAAATCAACTTTATCTAAGCTATCACCCAAAATCTTTAAGTTATTTGACTTAATTAAAAAAACGGGTGCTTACTTTTTTACTTTTTCTTATAATTCACCAAGTAATAATCTACTAAGTTTAGCTTCAAACTTTTACTCAATCCTCGATGTAAACTAATCATATTTTTCATATGTGAGAACATGCCACCTTCAAGTGCATTTGTTGTGTTGGAAATTGATAGATGTTTATAGTTTTTGTATGTAAAAAGATAAGGTAAATTTGTTCTCAAGCTTCTGTAAGCCGCTTTAATTCTTGGATGCGTATAATGAAGCTTTCCAGTAGTTGAAAATATTGATTTTTTTTCTAAAAAATCTTGATATTTTTCATACCACTCATCCAACTTTTGAGTGAAGTTTTTCTCTGTTGTTTGAGTTAGTCTTGAGACTACTCTTTTGAGATCATTACCAGCTTCAAGTTTTGGTTTCATTGTAATATATCTTTGTACAATCTTTTTTTGATGGAAGTGACACATTTGTGTTGGAATATCATTAAAGGCTTTGTACAAGCCTCTTTTACCATCGAGAGTAGCACTCTCAATGGTGTAAGCATATAAAATTAACTCTTCTTTCAAATATTTATAGTCTTTTACTACTTCGCTCTCAATATGCTTCCAAATGAGTATCTCTTTGGACTCATTATCCTTAAAAACAAGAGTGCCTAATTTATCTTTTCTTTTTCCATAAAAAGTAGCATCACAAATAAGATTTACTGGTCTTGGATTATGAACTTTACACTCGACAATATACTCATCCCTTTGCTTCATTATCCAAGATATTGATCTGTCATATTTTGCTGATAATTACTTGAGAGTTTGACGATGCAAAAAGTATTCTTAAAAGATAATTTTTCCTAACTGTTCTGGTCTTCTTTTTGAACTAAAAGAGGTTTTACAATCTTTACAAAAATATCGTTTTATACCTCTTCTTTTACCCTTAGAAATAACATTTTTTGATTGGCAGTTTATACATGTTTTGAAACTTTTTTACAATCATTTGTAAATAAAACTTTGTTTACTCCCAATATACCATAGTTTTAAGGGTGTTTCAAGCACCCGTTTTTTTTAATTAAGTCGTTTTTGGCGAAGTATTAAATATGAAGAGATCTACCTAAATGAGTATAAAAACATGAAAGTGCTGAATCGCTCTATAGAGAACTATATAAATATCTACAACGCAAAACGACTACATTCGGCAATTGATTACAAAACACCAAATGAAGTCTATTATCAAGCTATCAATAATTTAGGCAAAAAGGGAGTACAACTGCTACCAAAGGTATCGTAATGAGGTGGAATTAGAAAACTTGTTTTACTGGTCTTGCAAAAAGGGTCCATTATACAATCCCTGCTCTTCAAAAATAGAACCTTTTTGTAAGTATTTATCAATATTATTATTTATTTGTGTTTTAACCACTAACTTGATCAGAACTAATCATTTTAATAACACTTCATATCGTTCATCCGTCAATGTCTTTAAAAAAGCTATGATTGCATCTTCCTCTTCATCAGTAAGTTTCAAATTTCCAACTCTCTTAAAACGATTTGTCATAACTTCAGAAGGTTCCCATGGTAAATTTGTGTCTGGATTTATGGCACCTGCTACATCACGAGTATTGTAAAAATGTACCATCGCTTTTAATGTTTTAAATCCTCCGTTGTGTGTATAAGGTGCGGTTACTGCAATATTTCTTAAACTAGGCATTTTAAACAGCCCATCCTGCGCTGTATCATTAAAATCATCTCTATTAGAGAGACCTTTATCTATGTATGTTGATGAGACACCATTTAACAAGCGTAGTGCATTGTTTTTAGGAACACCAATATTGTGATAGCTATAAGAGCTAAATAGAGCAGGAACATTACCAAAACTTCTATTGGTATGACAGGTAAAACAACCACTACTTTCAAAAAGACTTTCACCTAATCTCTCTTGATCAGTAAAATTAACCTCGCCTTTTTGGTATTTATCAAACTTAGAGTCAAATGTTGATACTTCAGGTGATGATTCATAATCAGCAATAGCTTTAGCAAGCGCTTCAAAAGCATCTTCATCAGTATCAAAAATAGTATCTCCATAAAACTTTTTAAAAGCAAGTACATAGACCTCTTTTTCCATAATTCTAGCAACAACCAAGGCAATATCTGGCATCTGCATTTCAATATCATTTAAAAATGGTCCTTTTGCTTGGTCTATTAAAGTAGATGCTCTTCCATCCCAAAATTGACCACCTCTAAAAGCGGTGTTTCCTACTGAAGAAAAAGTGGGTGAATAAGAAGCATAAGTAACCATAGGAGCATTTCTATCGCCTAGAGAGTTACCATCATCACCTAAAGAAGCACCAATGTTAGACCCTACTCTATCATCTACCATTGCATGATCTATACTATGGCAACTAGAACAAGAAAGAGAATGAGAAAAAGAGAGATCTTTATCTTGAAATAGGGCTTTTCCTAAAATTACTGTATCCGTAATATTTAGTTCTTCAACTGGGATTTGATTTTTATCACTTGCTTTTATAACAAAAGTTTCTTTTTGATCAGAATCATCATAAGAACTACATCCAGTGAGAACCAAAAATGTAGAAACAAGAAAAGAAGTCAAAATAAAGTTATACATACACCACCTTTATAAAGTAATTATATATAGATTACCAAGTTAAAGCTTACAAATAACTTTGCCTTATAACAGTAAAATTTTTAAAATTAGTAAATATCAATTTTCATACTTTACTTTACTAATAAAGTGGAGATTCATTCACTTGTGCGTTGGTGGTATTCCAACTTTAATATCCCCCTGTATTTTTACTTTTTTTGCTTAACTTAGTGCCATTCCTCTCAGGGGTGAATAGTGTAATTTAAGCTCATTATTTTAGTCCCAGCTCATCTGACATATCCTTAATCAATTTAGAAAAAGGTTGTTTAGCTAAATCCTCATCATCATCTATCAAATTAAAAATATCTTGCTTTATTTGCTGATAAGGGATTCCCGTTAAATTTTGCAACTCTTTTAAGCGACTTTCAGGGTAAAGTTCTGCATTTTTTATCATTTCAAAGACTATATCCTTGTGAGCTTCGTAACGTTCATTTAGTTTAAAAACTTCTATATATTTATCATATTCGTTTGAGTAATACTCTTTTAATTTTATATCTATATTTTTTTTGTTGTTAATATTTAAATCTATACATTTTTCTGCCATAAAAAGTTTGAATTTTACTTTTTTGTCGAAGTCAAAATCTTTATGATTTGGTATTTTACACGTTTCATTTTCAAATGTTTCTTCTCTAATAGATTTATCATATTTAAAACAATCTTTACTACCTTTCACTTTTTTTGAATTACAAGTAGCACATGAAGGAATTAAATTATAAAACGATAGTGCCAAATAAGAATATTTTCCTTTATCATAAAAGTGGTCTAGTTGAAAAGTTGAAGTTTTTTTAGGTGCATTAAAATTTAATACAAAATCCTTATTGCAGTAATAGCAAGTAGTAAAGTCAAAATTTTCAGTAAAAAAATCTGTTATAACTTCATTTTGAAATTTTCCACTATATTTAAATATATCGGTTATAAAGCTATTGTCTAGCTCTCCAAATTCATTTAATAGTTCTTTTAACTCTTCAGGTTTTGCTAAAATTATTTCTTTTAAGGTTTTATTTTTAAAAAGTTCTTTAAATTTTTTATCTTTTTCTATCAATATAGTAAAGATATTTTCTAAATTTTTATCCTTGAGCCATTTTTTATCACATATCTTTTTAATTATAC
>WFNF01000061.1 GCA_015488775.1 Helicobacteraceae bacterium | reverse complement strand
GGATATATATGCAAGATTACTCATACGAATATGTAAATAAAGATGCTCTACTAAACTTTTTATCTCTGAACTCTATAAGTCCAAATGACAATATAATTGTTAAACTTATAGGTTTAGCAGATGATAAAAAACATAAAGAGATTATAGATGAACTTTACAATTTTTCACCAAAAATACAAATTGTCTCTTTATATAATGAAATATATACAAAAACATTTATTTATCTAAGTGTTTTACCAAGTGGGACTATAGTCAAACAAAGAAGTTCAGCTATTGATTCTGTAGAACAACAATTTAACTCTTTTGATCAAGGTCCAGTTATTATTTTTAAAAGAATTATGTTTGAAGATTGTTGGGCAATAAGTTCTGTCACTAACAATGTTAAAGAGTTGTGGGGGTATGAAAATAGCTTTTTTACTGATCATAGTGACTCAATGAAACAGATAATTTTAAAAGAAGATTTCCAAAAAATATTTGCCAAGGTAAAATATTTACTTGAAAATGGTAAAAATGAGTATAAATTAGAATACAGAGTTTTTGATAATGATGGTAACATTAGATGGGTTGATGATTACACAAGAGTTTATAGGGACGTAAATGGAGAACCTATAGCTTTAACAGGTTATTTACTTGATAAGACTGATGTAAAAGAGGAAGAGAAAAAATTAAATTATTATCTTGATCAGATTGTAGACATAATTTTTGTTTTTGATGGTAGTGGTAATATTTTAGATTGTAACGAACAAGCTTTACGTATTTTAAATTATAGTAAAAATGAACTTACTAAACTAAATATTGAAGACATATCTGATCTTAAAAATTCTAAAAAACATCTTTTTATGAAACTTTTCAAGTCTCTTAAAGTCGGGATACCTACAACTATAGATACTTCTTTTATATCTAAAGATGAATCTATACCAATTGAGATGAGAGTTTCATCTATGCACGGTCATAAAGACTTTTATATAGCTATTTGTAGAGACATGTCAGACAAAGTAAACTCTCAAAATATCATAAAACAAAATGAAGAACTATATAGAGGAATAATAAACACAACAACAGAAGGGTTTTGGTTATTGTCTAACTCTTTTAAAATTTTAGATGTTAACTACTCTTTATCTACTATGTTAGGTTACACAAAAGATGAGATGCTTGGTAAATCACCTTATGATTTTATGAAAGACGAATTTCATGATATATGTCATGATCAAGAAGAACTTTCTAAAAAATCTGCTCAAAGAGTTTATGAGATGGTTTTTACCACTAAATCAAACAAAGAGATACATGTCTTAGCAAATGCAACAAATATATATGAAAGTGATGGAAGTACAAAAACATTTGCTTTTATGACAGACATATCAAAACAAAAAGAGATAGAAAATTCTTTAATTTTACGTCAAAAAGAGATAGAGGAGTTAAATACTAATCTTGAGCATAAAATAGAGATTCAAGTTGCTGCTTCAAGAGACAAAGATCAAATGATGTATCAACAATCTCGTCTTGCATCAATGGGTGAGATGATAGGTAATATTGCCCATCAATGGAGACAACCTTTAAATATTTTAGCTTTAGTGCTTCAAGATATATATATTTCAGGTCAATTAGGAACACTTAGTGATGAAAAACTTGAAAAAGAGTATGATAAAGCTAATGATGTTTTACAATATATGTCACAGACTATAGATGATTTTAGAAATTTCTTTAAAAACACAAGTAACAAAGATGAAGTGTTTGATTTAAAAGTCTCAATTGAGAGTGTATATAAACTTATAGAAACAAACTTTAAACATAACAGAAGTGATTGTATAATAGAGATTGAGGACTCAATTTTAGTAAAAGGTTCTCAAAATGAATTTAAACAAGTAATTATAAATATACTTAATAATGCTCAAGATGCTATAAAGTCTAACAAAGTTAAAAACGGTTTTGTTAAAGTTAAGGCTATAACTGATGAAACTAGTGCAAAAATCATCATTACAGATAATGGTGGTGGGATTGAACAAACAATTTTAAATAAAATATTTGATCCATACTTTACAACTAAACATCAAACACAAGGTACAGGTTTAGGTCTTTACATGTCAAAACAGATTGTTGAACAATCTATGAATGGTTCACTTCAAGCAAGCAACTCTAGTGATGGTGCTATGTTTGAGATAATATTGAAAGTTGTAAAGTAGGGGGAGTTCATAACGTAAAAGTTACGTTATGAAAATAAAGCTTATTAAGACTCTTCGTAAAAATCTCTAAGTGCTCTAATGATAACAGCATTTTTAGAGATAGACTCTGATTTTGCATTTTCATCTACTAGTTCGTAAAGATTTAAAGGTAAAGAGATTGAGAAAGTTTTAGTCTCAACTTTTTTCTTTTTAGTTATTAAAGCAGTAACGTTAGTTAAAAGCTCAATAATTTTTTTAGTATCAATTGGTTTTTGGATAAAACTGTTTACACCTATCTCAATAGACTCAGAGATTTTTTGAATATCATTTGATGCAGATATTACAATAATGATTTGGTTAGGGTTAAGTTCACGAATTTTACGAGAAAGTTCTATACCATCCATCTCTGGCATGATAATATCAACAAAAACGATATCTGGTTTGTTTTGATCATACATCTCAAGTGCTTCTACACCATTAAATGCAGATGTTACATCTGAAAAAAAGTTTTTAAAAGTTGAAGATAAAAGTTCATTTGCTACACCTTCATCCTCAACAACCATTGCTGTAAGTTTTTTTGTTTGCTCAGTTAACTGAACTAAATCTATATTTGCCATGAATAATTCCTTATTATATTTGGTTAACATTATAACAAAATCACAAGTGTTGATTTTAAATACAAATTGTTATGTATTAAAATTAAACTACTTTTAAGTTTATAATGGAAAATGTTAATGTTAATTTACGTTGAAATTATAGTGAAGTAATATTATTTAACGCTTAAGTAAAAGATTTTATTCTGTTTTCTTAAATTGAGTTAACCAAACCTCATTATCTTTTACTGCATTATCTTTTTGTGTGAGAAGTGAGTTTATAATCTCTTTTAGTGTATTTTCATCCATAAACTCCAGTAAGTCTGGATTTATGGCTGTTATTTTTTGTCCGCTGTAGGAGTTTAAAAGTTTTTCTATGTCTTTAATTAGTTCTTGTTTATTCATACTTGCAATTATATCTTATTATCTTTAGGACCAGTATATTTTTGTCTTGGACGTGCAATTTTTAACTCTTTATCGTTTCTAAGCTCTATCCATTGTGTTATCCAACCAACAGTTCTTCCTATAACAAAGATAATTGTAAACATTTTTCTAGGTATCTTTAATGCTGTAAGTATAAGTCCAGAGTAAAAGTCTATATTTGGATATAACTTTCTTTTTATAAAATACTCATCACTTAATGCAACCTCTTCAATCTTTTGAGCAATTTTTAATAATTCTAAATCTATACCAAGATCGTGTTTTAACTCCTCTAAAAGTTTACCAAGTATCTTGGCGCGTGGATCAAAGTTTTTATAAACTCTATGACCAAAACCCATAAGTCTAAAATCATCATCTGGGTCTTTTGCTTTTTTTATAAATTTATCTACATTTTCAACACTGCCTATCATCTCAAGTTGAGCAATTACTGACTCATTTGCTCCACCATGTGCTCTTCCCCATAATGCGTTTATACCAGCACTAACTGCTGCATACGGGTGAGCACCAGTTGAAGCAACCGCTCTAACTGTAGTTGTAGAAGCATTTTGTTCATGATCAGCGTGAAGAGTAAAGATGGTATCTAAAGCTTTTATCTCAATAGGAGATATTTTTAAATTTTCATTTGGATAAGCCCTCATCATATACAAAAAGTTTTCTGTGTATGATCTGTTTACATCTGGATATATAAAAGGTATTCCTAGAGAGCGTCTATATGTAAATGCAGCTAGGGTAGGGACTTTAGCAACTATGCGTCTAGCTAAAACTTGATACTCTGCTTCATCATATACGTCAAGATGCTCAAAATAAAATGTAGATAAGGCAGAAACAGCAGAACTCATCATAGCCATAGGATGTGCTTTATCTGGAAATGTTTTAAACATATCTTTTAGACCTTCATGCACAAAAGATCTTTTTCTTATCTCTTTATCAAAACTTTTTAACTCATCTTCTGAGGGTAGGGAGCCATTTAAAAGTAGGTAGCATGTATCAAGATAGCTTTTCTTCTGAGCTAAATCTTCTATTTTGTAACCACGATAACGAAGCTCACCCTTTTCACCATCTATAAAAGTTATATTTGAACTACAACTTGCAGTAGATGTAAAACCAGGATCGTAAGTAAACATTTTGGTTTGAGTGTAAAGTTTTCTTATATCTATAACTTTTGGACCAAGAGTAGGTTCTAAAACCTCAAACTCAAATTTTTCATTAGTATCATTTATAGTAAGCGTAACTGTAGACATATTATCTCCTTAACTTTAATACTTAATATTATTAAAAAACATAATTAAAGTAGCTTAAAAATTGTTTATTATCTAAATTTTAATACACCATTATAATATATGTCACATTTTGAACTTAGTTAATGAAAAGCTTTATTTTATATATTGGTTAACATAATATATATTCTCTTGAAAACTTATATCTCCACTCTACCACGTCTTTTAAAGGTCAAAACAACATAAACAATAGATATAACTATAACTACTGCAAAAAGAACTAAGCTACCTTGAACCGCTCTTAGATGAGCTTCATTTGTGTTGTCACCAAAAAGATAACCTATCATAAGCATAAAACCAACCCAGATGATATTTGCAGTGTAAGTAAGAGGAACAAAATATCTAAACTTCATATGTGAGATTCCAGCTGGTAAAGATATGTATTGACCAAGTCCAGGTGTTAAAGGTCCAACTAAAACAGAGATTTTCCCATGTGATCTAAAAAACTTTATAACCTTAGCTACAAACATTCTTTTGTTTTTAAGAACTTTTTTGATTATGATTTTTGCGAAAAAGTAGTTTATGAAAGCACCACTTAAAGATCCAAGTGAACCACTAAGCAAAAGTAAAAAAAAGTTCATCTCCCCTTTTGAAGATAAATAACCAGCAGGAAGAAGTACAAGCTCACTAGGAACAGGTATAAAGGTTCCAACAAGAACCATATAAAGATAAACGCCAAAGTACCCTATTGTACTTACGCCATCAACTAAAAAGTTTATAAAGATATCAAACATATACACACCTTGAAATTATGTGTGGCATTATTGCATATAGTTGATTATAAAGGTTTAAAATCTTATTTATACTAGTTAATATTACTATACGGTACCGATCAATATCAACACCCTAGTCTTCTTAATTATTAAGTTTTTACATATAAGTAACTATTGTTTTATTTATTATAAAGAGGTATTCAACCAATAAGCCGGGTTCTGTTAATGTGGTAATTAATCTAAACACAAAATTACTTATGTGTGTTGAGCGAAAACGTATGTTGTAAGAAGTTTACCATGTTTTCTTGCTGCTAGATTGGGTTTACAAGCTACCAATATTACTAGAGGTACTGGTGGGCTCTTACTCCACCTTTTCACCTTTACTTTTGTTACCAAAAAGAAGTTTGTTTTCTGTTGCACTTTCCCTTAGCTCACGCTAGCCATCAGTTAGATGGAATCCTCTCTTACGGCAGCCCGGACTTTCCTCTTTTAACGCGAATTAAAAGCTACCACTGGTTGAATAGTAAAAGTATATACAAAAATAACTTTCAAACTCATATCAAACAATATAAACATCTTATATATTTACCTTTTTTAAAGCTACTACTAGTAAATACTCACCTTAGCTAGGTTTCTATAGTATGAACATACGTTCTAAAAGATATCTTATTTTATGAACACTTGTTAATAAAATAAGATATCAAAAAGAACAAGTGTTCATCATGGTATTTCAGTTGATTTTGTATATAATACGGTTTTAATCAAGGCTAAAAATGAAAATCAAAAAAGATACAAAAGCAGAAATTTTAAAAGCATCAAAAGAGTTGTTTTCTCAAAAGGGAATCAACTCAACTGGTATGAGAGATATTGCAAGTATTGTTGGCATAAAACAAAGTGCTATTTATAACCATTATAAAAATAAAGAGTCTATAGTTAATGCTGTAATTGATGATCTGTTTTTGCACACCCTACCCCAAGAAAAAGATATCGCCTTAGCATCAAAAGGAAAGTCATTTTTAAGAGATTATATAGTTGAATTTAAGATATTGTGTTTTGATAAAGCAAGAGAAAAAGAGTTTAAGATAGTTATGAAAGAGCTTTACAATCATGAAAAAATTAGAAACGATTTTAAGGAGCTTGTTTATGGTAAACATTTAAAGTATCTATCAAAAGTCTTTTTTACAATGATGCAAGATAACTTAATAAAATCTAGTGACCCCTACCAACTCTCTAGTGAGTTCTTTTCACATCTTTTAATGTTAAAGTTTGAGATAACACTTTTTAAACTTGATGATGACACACAGATAAAATTTACAAATCTTTTTGAAAAACACTTAGACTTTTTTTGGGAAAACATCTCTTTATAAATTTTTTTAAGTTAATCTCTAAAAATATATATAATAAAGACGATTTATTATAAGTACAATTATTATATATTTGGGAGATACAATGATTTATATTTTATTAATAACTTTATTAATTACTATGATTATCTATATTGTTTATAAATCTACCCATCTAAAGTCTAAAAATGCCAATGAGCATAAAGACTCAGACCACTATACTTTTAAACTATAAGGCACTATTATCAAAAATCTAACTCAATATTTTAAAGGGCACAAGTCTTTACTTGGATCTAGGTATGTTACTTTTGAAGAGGTGGAACTTGATCAGTATCTAAACCATTTTAATCATTCAAGAAATGGATTTGATTGGGGTTACACTGGTTCTGGTCCTCTTCAACTCTCTTTTGCAATTTTGGCTAAAACTGCTTCTGTAGATATAGCAAGAACTTTAATGAAAGAGTTTTCTAAAGAGGTTGTTTCCCAATTTAAAAGTAAAGATTGGGTTCTTTCAACTAGAGAGGTTAACGAGTGGATATCAAGTAAAAACATAATCACAAAAAAACCAAACGATTTAAAAAGAACTGGAAAGTCTAAGCCAGACAATGTAGTAAAAACCACTTGTAAAGAGCTAGGTATAACACAAAAAGAGTTAGCTGCAATATTAGAAGTTCCAGAGGGAACAGTAAGTTCATGGGCTGTTAAAAACGATATACCAAGACTTGGTAAAAAAGCTATAGAATTTTACGCAGAAAAAATTGAAGCTCAAAACATAGTAACGAAGTTTAAAGAGTTTATGGACCTTGTAAAATAGCTTATATTAGTTAATATCTCCTTATTTAGCCTCTAGTTTAAATTTATTTAGCTACTATATAGTAAATTATATAGTTAGGTTTAAATGAAAGTCAAAGATGAAATAACAAGAAGTATCTTAATAGATAAAAAAACTTGGGAAGATACTAAAAAGTACGCAAAGATTAGATATAAAATGTCAGCAAGTAAAGCAGTTGAGCATCTACTTAAAGAGTGGTTAGATAAAGAAAAAAGAAAACCACTAGATAACGAGATGCAAGGAAAGTTCTTTTAAAAGTGGCTTTTTGCCCCTTTTTCTTGTAAGGCTTTAATCATAGTCTTTTTATGCATTTTAATTGCAAAATCTAAAGCACTCATCCCTTTAGATTCAACTGCATTTATATCAACATCATTTTCAAGCAATAGTTTAAATATCTCAAATCTTCCGTAACTTACAGCTGCCATTAAAGGTGTAAAACCACTTCTTCTATGAGTTTTACTTACATCACGTCCACACTCTATAAGCTTTTTAACCAAATCTATTCTATTATAAGTTATAGCAAAATCAAAGATACTTACACCCTCATCATCAAAGGCCTCTGTATCTGCTCCTGATTCTATTAGTATATCTATAACGTCATCACAACATCTGTGTCTAAGAGCTACTGCTAAAACAGTTTCTCCACTTTCGTTTTCAACTTCTAAGTCTTTTTCATTTTTTAAAAGCTTTTTTACACTTAAGTAATCATCGCTTTGTAATAATTTAGTCCATTTATTCATAAGCGTATTTTATCATCATAATTTTAAATATATTTAGATCTTTTAGTTCTTAAGCTCTGTTTATGCTAAAATTCCGAAATTATTTATATATAAAGGTTATGAAATGAAAATGATAGAAACTGCTGATCAATTTAAAGCATTAGTTGAAGATGTAAAAGCACAAGATGGTTATCGTGATCCAATAGGTTTTGGTATAGCTAAAATAGACTTAGGTCAACTAAACATAGACAAAGCTCTTCAAGCAACCTACCCTGTTGTAAATTGGGATGAAAATTTTGGTAGTGCTGCTGTTTTTATAGCTGCTCTTCAAGCTCAAGGTATTGCTGTTGATTTTGATCAAAGTGAACTTGTTTGTACTATTAACTTAGAGTTTTTAAGATCTTGTCTTGCTGCTTTTACACCATATAGTGATGAAGCTTTTGGTGATGCGCATAAAAATATTCAAGTTATCTCTGCACTTTACAACCAAGTAAGTGAACTTGGTATGAGAGAGGGCGAGTTTAAAGTATGTTTTATTTTTGATGATGTAGCTGTTCAAAGTGTTGAGGCTGCTTACTTAAAACTTTACGCTATCTCTTTAGCAAAAGTTGAACTTCGCTCAATCTGTTTAGATGGTGCTTTTGGTGCATTACCAAATGTTGCATGGTCAAATGGTAAACCTATAGAGCTTGACTACTTAAGAGAGTATGAGATAGAGTTAAAACTTAGTGGCGAGTACCCTCATGTTGACTTTGTAGATAAATTTCCAAGATTTTTACAACACATCATACCTGCTGACAACACTCGTATCTTAGATACTTCTAAAGTTAGATTTGGTGCACAACTTGCAGCTGGAACTACTGTTATGCCTGGTGCATCTTACATAAACTTTAACGCGGGAACTACTGGTGTTAGCATGGTTGAGGGTCGTATCTCTTCATCTGCTATAGTTGGTGATGGTAGTGATGTTGGTGGTGGAGCTTCAATCCTTGGTGTACTTAGTGGTACAGATGGTAACCCTATCTCTGTTGGTAAAAATTCACTACTTGGTGCAAACTGTGTTTGTGGTATACCTTTAGGGGATGCTTGTATTATAGATGCTGGTATTGCAATACTTGAAGGTACTAAAATTGGAATCTATCCAGAGCAACTTGTAAAAATTCAAGAAGCCAACTCAGGACTAAAGATGGAGGGTGAAGTGTTTAAAGGTAAAAATTTGGCTGGACTAAATGGACTACATTTTAGACAAAACTCTATGACAGGCGAGATAACTGCTTCAAGATCAACTAGAGAGATAAAGCTTAACGCTGATCTTCACTAAAAAATTTAGGAACTTTATGTTCCTATAAACCATTTTTAAACTCAAAAACTGCTATAAAACACCCTCAAATACAAATTTAACTTCTTTATAACCAAAATAACGATAAAATCGCGAAAAATTATATATATAGGACTTTAAATTGAGAAGTCATTACTCAACACAACTTAACATTAAAAACGTAGGCGAAGAGATAACAGTCGCTGGATGGGCAAACTCTTATAGAGATCATGGTGGTATTATATTTATAGACCTTAGAGATAAAGATGGTCTTATTCAACTTACTTGTAATCCAGAGCAAAATGCTGATGTGCATGCTGTAGCTGATCAAGTAAGAGATGAGTTTGTTCTTATAGCAAAGGGTGTAGTTACCGCTCGTGGTGAGGGCTTAACTAATCCTAAACTTAAAACTGGAGAGATTGAGATTATAGTAAGTGAACTTACCATAGAAAACAAATCTGCTCCAATGCCATTTGTAATAGGTGATGAAAAAGTTGGCGAAGAGACTAAACTTAAGTATCGTTACTTAGATTTAAGATCACGAAAATCTTTTGATACTTTTAAACTTAGAAGTAAAGCAGCAATTGCTGCTAGAAATGTTCTTGATAGTTTAGGCTTTTTAGAGGTTGAAACTCCAATACTAACTAAATCAACTCCAGAGGGTGCTAGAGATTATCTTGTTCCATCTCGTGTTCATGATGGTGAATTTTACGCACTTCCACAATCTCCACAACTTTTTAAACAACTTTTAATGGTTGGTGGTTTCGATAGATACTTTCAAATCGCTAAATGTTTTAGAGATGAAGATCTAAGAGCAGACAGACAACCAGAGTTTACACAAATAGATGTCGAGATGTCTTTTTGTAATCAAGAGGATGTTATAAAAGTTGCTGAAGAGTTAATCATTGGTATGTTTGACGCTGCTGGGCATAAAATAACTGCACCATTTAATCGTATGAAATACTCTCATGCTATGGAAAAATATGGTAGTGACAAGCCAGATATGAGATACGATTTATCTATGGTAGATGTTATAGATATCTTTGAGAGATGTGATAACGAAATCTTCTCAAACATCGCAAAAGATCCTAAAGCAAACCGTATAAAAGCTTTAAAAGTTCCACAAGGTGATACAGTTTTCTCAAAACGTGAAATGAAAGGTTTTGAGGATTATGTTAGAAAATTTGGAGCTGCTGGTCTTGGCTACTTCCAAATGAAAGAGGATGGTCTTAAAGGTCCACTTATAAAATTCTTTAAAGATGAAGATATTCAAGCGCTTGTAGAAAGATGTGAACTAGTAACTGGTGATGTAGTTTTCTTTGGTGCTGGTAACAAAAAGCTTGTATGGGATTATATGGGTAGATTTAGAATCTTTTTAGCCGAACATGAAAAACTTCAACTTACTAAAGATAAAGGTTTTGAATTTTTATGGGTTGTTGACTTTCCTATGTTTGAAGTTGAAGATGGTAGAACAAAAGCCCTTCACCACCCTTTTACACTTCCTAAGTCATTAGATAATGTTGATGACATAGAAGAGATAGAGTCTATAGCTTACGATATAGTTCTAAATGGTACTGAACTTGGTGGTGGATCTATCCGTATTCATAAAGAAGATATTCAAGATAAAGTTTTCAAAATGATGGGTATTGAAGATGAAGAGGCTCAAGATAAGTTTGGTTTCTTACTTGATGCACTAAAATTTGGAGCACCTCCACATGGTGGTTTTGCTCTAGGTTTTGATAGACTTATAATGCTTTTAACAGGTGCAAGCTCAATCAGAGATGTTATAGCTTTCCCTAAAACGCAAAAAGCATCTTGTCTTCTTGCTCATGCTCCTAGTAAAGTAGATAACACTCAACTAAGAGATCTACACATAAGACTAAGAGAAACTCAAAAATAATGAAAAAACTTTTTTTGATTATTGGAGCTCCTGGCTCTGGTAAAACTACAGATGCAGAACTTATAGCTAAAAACAATCCGGAGCTTATTAAACACTACTCTACTGGGGATATCTTTAGAGCAGAGGTTGCAAGTGGTAGTGAAAGAGGAAAAATCATAGACTCTTGTATTTCACAAGGAAATCTTGTTCCTATAGAGATTGCTATAGAAACCATAATCAACACTTTAAAAAATGCTCCTTTAGATAACATCATCATAGATGGTTATCCAAGAAGTGATGAACAGATGATGGCACTTGATCAGTATCTTAAAAAAGAGATAGACATCAAATTAATTAATATCATCGAAGTTGTGGTTAGCGAAGAAGTTGCAAGAGATCGTGTTTTAGGTCGTGCTCGTGGCGCTGATGACAATAATGAAGTTTTTAACAACAGAATGAAAGTTTACACCGAACCTCTAAAAGGGATTCAAGATTTTTACTCTAAAGCAAACCTTTTAACAAAAATAGATGGCGAACGCTCTATAGATGAGATAGTTTTAGAGATGGAAAGCTTTATAAAAAGTAAAATTTAAGTTATGAAACATATTTACGCTGTTATTATAGGAAGTGAAATCTTAGATGATAGGCGTAAAGATAAACATTTCGAGTTCATAAAACACTCAGTTCTTAAACGTGGTTATACACTCTACTCCACTTTCATCATTAAAGATGACCCTACCCTGATCACATCAGTGTTTGAGCTTATAAAAAAAGATAAAGATGCTTACCTTTTTTGTTTTGGTGGCATAGGTTCTACACCAGATGACTTAACAAGACAAATCTCATCAAATGTTTTTAGTGATGGAGAACTTCAAACACATAAAAAGTTTTCAAAAGACATCATAGAGCGTTTTAAAGATGATGCCTACCCTAACCGTATAAAGATGTCTCATCTACCAAAAAACTCAAAACTTTTAAAAAACAACTTTAACAACATGTCAGGTTACTACCTAGAGGAGAGATACTTTTTTATGCCAGGCTTTCCAAATATGGCTCATGACATGGCACTTGAAGCTTTAGAGAAGTTTTTTCCACTAAAAAATGCAGATTTCAAGCTATCTTTACTTGCCAAAACAAGCGAAGACTCCATGATACACATCATGAACACCCTAGATAAAAACATAGAACTATCTTCACTACCAATCTTTATAGACAACAAACCACAAGTAGAGATAACCCTACAATCATCTGATCAAGAACTTTTAAAAAATAGTTTTAAACTTTTTACAGATTTTTTGGAAGATAAAAGTATAAACTTTAAACTACTCTCATAACATACACTATCAACCTCGTTCCACCTCTCGTATGTTCTTTTTTCTGAAATTTTTATCCTATACTTATTTTGAGTTTTCGTTAGAAGTAATGTATCGTTCCACTTCTAAAGCAGCTTAGTCTAGCTTGTTCGGGAGTCAGATAATTACACTTTAAATTTGAGTG
>WFNF01000060.1 GCA_015488775.1 Helicobacteraceae bacterium | reverse complement strand
GGATATATGATGTTGTAGGAAATGTTTGGCAACATACAAGTAGTTTAATGGATGGCTTTAAAGGTTTTAAGGTTCATAAGGCTTATGATGATTTTTCTGTTCCAACTTTTGATGCTAAACATAACATCATAAAAGGTGGCTCATGGGCATCAAGTGGTAACGAGATTACTAAACATTCAAGATATGCTTTTAGAAGGCATTTTTACCAATTTGCAGGGATTAGATACGTGGAAAATAAAACTCAAAAAACAGAAGAGATAAATATATATGAAAGTGATGAGTTGATTTCACAATATTGTGAATTTCAATATGGAGATGAAAAGTTTGGTGTTACAAACTTTGCTAAAGAGTGTGCAACACAAGCAATAGAACACTCAAATAGTTTTAAAAATGCCTTAGATATAGGTTGTGCAACTGGTCGTACCTCTTTTGAATTAGCTAAAAAGTTTGAAAATGTTGTTGGTATAGATTTTTCTACTAGGTTTATACAAGTTGGACAAAGATTTATAGATGATGGAAAAATCGCTTATGTTAAAAAAGGGGAGGGTGAACTTTTTGAGCTTATTGAAAAAAACTTAGAGGAGTTTGGTTTTGAAGATATTAAAGATAGAGTTGAATTTTGGCAAGGTGATGCTTGTAATCTAAAAGATCATTTTTGCTCTTACGATTTGATTTTAGCTACTAACCTTATAGATAGACTGTATGATCCAAAACTATTTTTAGATGATGTGGCACATAGATTAAATGAAAACGGAGTTTTAATCTTAACATCTCCATACACTTGGTTAGAGGATTTTACACCAAAAGATAAGTGGCTTGGTGGCTTTAAAGATGAAAATGGAGAGGATGTTTTAACTCTTGATACTCTTAAAAAAGTTTTAAATAAAGATTTTGAGTTTGTTGAGGCTAAAGATGTAGATTTTGTTATAGCTGAAACTCAAAGAAAACATCAACATACTATTTCTCAAATGAGTGTATGGAAAAAAAGATGAGTCTTTACGATAAGTTTGAAGATAGAAGTGTAAGTAACGCTGAAAAATACACTTTAAGAAAAGAGCTTTTTGGTACAGAAGATGTTATACCTATGTGGGTTGCAGATATGGACATAGCAACACCAACATTTGTTATTGATGCTATTCAAAAGAGATTAGAACATGAAGTTTTAGGTTATGAAGAGTTTGATGGTTATGAGTCACAGATAAACTGGCTAAAAAGACATTTTGATTTAGAGATTAAAAAAGAGTGGATGTTTTACTCACACTCAGTTGTTAGCTCTATGAACTCAGTTATAGAGGCTTTTAGTGAAGTTGGTGATGAGATAATAGTTCAAACACCTATATACCCACCATTTTTTAAAAGTGTTGGTGAGATGAAAAGAAAGCTTGTTACGAACACCTTAGTTTTAAAAGATGGAAGGTTTGAGATAGATTTTGATGATTTAAACTCAAAGATAACATCTAAAACTAAACTCCTTTTGCTTTGTTCTCCACACAACCCAAGTGGTAGAGTTTTTTCAAAAGATGAGCTTTTAAAGTTAGCAAATATATGTTTACAAAACAATATAGTAATTTTTTCAGATGAGGTTCATAGCGATCTGGTTTATGGTGATTTAAAACATACACCAACACTTAGTCTTAGCGAAGAGATATCAAACATAACTATAAGTGCTTATGGAGTTGGAAAAACTTTCAACCTTAGTGGTATGGCTATCTCAACTATAGTTATAAAAAATGATGAGTTGCGTAAAAAGTTTTATGAAGTTTATAGAGATAGACACTATGCACAAGGCAATGTTTTAGCTCATACAGCTTTTAAAACTGCTTATGATAATGGTGATGAGTGGGTTAAAGGCTTAGTAAAATACCTAGAGACAAATCAAAACCTAATCAAAGAGTTTGCATTAAAACATAAAGATAAAATGGACTATTACGGTAGTGAGGGTACATACCTAGCCTGGTTAGATTTTAGAAAACTTGGTTTAAAAGATAAAGCCTTAAGAGAGTTTCTGATCAAAGAGGCTAAACTTGGTCTTAGTCCTGGTATATCTTTTGGAAAGTCTGGAAGTGGGTTTATGAGATTAAACTTTGCACTTGTAAAAAGTGAGTTAGAAAAAGCACTCCACCAACTAGATAAAGCACTTTTGAGATTTTAAAAGCTATTTTTCAAGATTTTTTTAGCCAAAGGTTTTATATCTGTTGCGATTGGATGTCCCTCTCTAATCGACTTTGTAAGTTTCTTTTCTAAATTGTTCATAATCTCCTCCTTGAGATAAATAAGCAAATTATATGCCTATAAGTACAATCGTACATTTTTAGAAAAGTTTAATACTTTTTAGTGCTTATATAAGAGTTGCTATTAAATGCATTTAATAACAAACTAAGTATAAT
>WFNF01000059.1 GCA_015488775.1 Helicobacteraceae bacterium | reverse complement strand
AGTATTTTATGTGATTAAATAATATAAATATTTTTTATTATAAATAATTTTTATTTCATAATATTTAAAATTAACTATGTAAAATTGAAAAGAAAATCATTTTTATTAAAAAAATTATGTTTTTGTAACATTTAATAAGTAAAAAGTTGATATAAAGTATATATCAAAAGTAGATTACATTTTATAAGTAAATATTATGTAATATATAACTTAATTTAGAGTGACTTAATAGGTCGTTTTATAGATTAAGTAATTAAAATTTTTTAAGGTCTTAAATGAAAAAAACACTACTAGCTTTAACTTTACTCCCTTTTATGTCTTTTGCTATGACATTAGATGAAATGGTAAGTGAAACAATCAACACAAATCCAATAATAAACATCTCTATTGAGAAACAAAATGCCGCACAATCTAGACTTGATCAAGAAAATGCAGAATTTTTTCTTCCTAAACTTGATTTTAATGGTAATGGTGGATTTGAGCAAGTAAGCTCACCTGCAACTGATGCTAACTCTAGCTATAAAGCAGGAGCTAAATATGATGCTAATTTTGTACTAAAAGAGAATCTATTTAAAGGTTTTGATACACAAGAGGGGATTCGTTCTCGTGAAGCTGGTTTTACAAGCTCACATTATCAACTTATAGAAAAAGCTAATGATTTAAGTTTAGAAGCTACAAAAGCTTACTTAAATGTGTTAAAAACTAAAGAGCTTTTAGAAGTTGCAAAAGATAATGTAGAGGTTCACTCAACTATACTTAATAAAATAAGTAAAAAAGTAAATGCTGGTACAAAAAGACAATCTTTATATGATCAAACACTTTCTCGTTTAGAAAATGCCAAGAGTGATGTTGTATTTGCAGAGCAAGAGCATGCAAATGCTAAGGTAAAATATAGAAGAGTACTTGATGATGGTGTAGATTTTGAGACATTAGTTAAGCCTGAACTTGGAGAATTAAATTTTGCAAATATCGAAGAGGCAGTAGATGCTGCAAATGAGAAAAACCCAACACTACTCGCAGATAAATATGACATAGAAGAAGCAGATGCAAACTATGCTAGAGTTGCTGCTAAGTATTATCCTACTCTTGATTTACAAGGTGAGGCTAGATTAAGAAATAATGTTCATGGTATTAGTGGTCAAGATAACTCATTTGCTGCTTTAGCTGTTGTATCTTACAATCTTTATAATGGTGGAGCTGATCAAGCTAAAAGAGAAGAAAATATGCACATTATGTTAGAGAAAAAGTACTCTTTAGCTGATGCCCAGCGTTATATTAAAGAGAGACTTTCAAAAGCATGGAACACTTATACATACACTGAAACACAGCTAGAACACATTGAGTTAAACATAAAAGCAGCTAAAAAAACAGTTGAGGATTACCATAAAGAGTACAACTTAGGAAGAAGATCTTTAGTTGATTTACTTAACTCTGAACTTGAACTTAACTCTGCTAAAAATAGAGCTGTAAATGTATCTTATACAAGAATGAGTGCATACTATGAGATTTTGGCACACTCTGGTACATTATTAGATGCTTTCAATATAGAACTAGATGTGGAAAATGACTAAGAGTGATACTTTACTAGAAACTTTAGTACTTTTTACAAGCCTTTATAACAGACCCTATAGCGCAGAAGCACTTGTTGCTGACCTGCCTGTAGAAGACTCTCGCTCAACTCCAAAACTTTTTTCATTAGATAATAAAGACTCCATATCAAATTTTACACGTGCTAGTGCAAAAGCTGGATTTAAATCTAAACTTATAGATTATAAACTTGGAGAGATATCTAAACTTTTACTCCCTGTTATCTTGATTTTAAAAGATGATAAATCTTGTATTCTTACAAAAATTTCTGATGATGGAAAAAGTTGTGCAGTTTTAATGCCTGAACTTGGTAATGTTGAAAACTGGGTTAGTTTTAACGATTTAGAAGATGAATATATTGGCTACTCTTATCTTTTAAAACCTATTGATCATGATTCTAATGTAAGTAAAAAAATCTTAAAACATGAAAATAAACATTGGTTCTGGGGTACTATAGAGTATTCTAAAACTATATATTTTGATGTAATTATTGCTTCTTTTTTGATAAATCTTTTTGCTTTGGCATCTCCTCTTTTTACTATGAATGTTTATGATAGAGTTGTACCAAACAATGCTATAGATACAATGTGGGTTTTAGCTATTGGCGTGATTGTTGTTTATTTTTTCGATATGCTTTTAAAGTTTTTAAGAGCACTGTTTTTAGAAAATGCTGGTAAAAAAAGTGACATTATTATGTCCTCCATAATTTTTGAAAAAGTTTTAAATATCAAAATGAGTGCTAAACCTAAATCAATAGGTTCTTTTGCATCAAACTTAAAAGATTTTGATTCTGTTCGCTCATTTTTTGCTTCATCTACTATAGCTACTATGGTAGATTTACCTTTTTCTATAGTTTTTATATTTGTAATATATCTAATTGGAAATATGTTGGTTTTTATACCTATCTCAGTAGCAATAATTATTATTTTGTATAGTATAGTAGTTGAAAAACCTCTAAGAAAAAGTGTTGAGAGTACCTACGCTGCTAGTGCATATAAAAACTCTGTTTTGATTGAAACTTTAGGTGCATTAGAAACTATAAAAGCTTTGGGCTTAAGTGGACATGCACAATGGAAGTATGAAGAATCAACGGGCGATATAGCTCAAAAAGGTTTGAAATCAAGAATATTATCTAGTTCTATAACAACTTTTTCAAACTTTATGGTTCAGATAAATACAGTAGCTTTAATCATAGGTGGAGTTTTTGCTATTGGAGATAAAGAGCTAAGTATGGGTGGACTTATAGCTATAGTGATGCTTGGTTCACGAACCTTAGCTCCTCTTGGTCAAGTAGCTTCATTAATAGCATCTTTTGCCCAAACCAAAACTGCTTTTGATGGACTTGAACAAATTATGGCACTTCCTAGTGAAAGGGAAAATGGTAAAAAGTTTGTAACACGTCCAAACTTCAAGGGAAAAATAGAGTTTAAAAATGTTTCTTTTACCTACCCAGGTAATGAAAATAAAATTTTAGATGATGTAAGTTTTATTATAAACTCTGGTGAAAGTGTTGGAATCATAGGAACAAATGGTAGTGGAAAAAGCACTATAGAAAAACTTATTATTGGTCTATATTCACCAACTGATGGCTCAATATTGATAGATGGTATTGATATCTCTCAAATAGACCCAGCAGATTTAAGGCGTAATATATCTTATGTGCCTCAGGATGTTGTACTGTTTCAAGGAACACTAAAAAGTAATATAGTTGCAAGAAAACCTGACGCTAGCGATGAGGAGATACTTAGAGCAAGTGCAATGAGTGGTGTTGATAATTTTGCAAATACCCATCCAATGGGCTTCGATATGATAGTTGGTGAGAGAGGTGAATTTTTAAGTGGGGGTCAGCGTCAAGCTATTGCTGTTGCAAGGGCTTTGATTGAGATATCACCATTGATGTTGCTTGATGAACCTACAAATGCTATGGATAGCTTAAATGAAGCTAGAGTTATCTCATCTTTTGGATTTTTAAAAGGTAAAAAGACATTGATACTTATAACACATAAACAAAATCTATTAAACTTAGCAGATAGACTAATCTTAATAGAAGCTGGAAGAGTTGCAATGGATGGTAAAAAATCTGAAGTTATAGAGCGACTAACAAAGGGCAATAAATGAGTTTAACAGATAAATTTATCTCCCAATCGTATGACAAAAAAACTATAAAAAAAGTTAAGGTAAAGTCACATAACGACCTTGATTTTATGAGATCTTTAAGTTCAGCTATGTTGATCAAAAGCTCTTTAAAACATAGAACATTACTATGGGTTGGTTTTGTTTTAGTTATATGGATTTTACTATGGGCTTACTATGCAAAGATTGATCAGTTAACTAGGGGAAATGGAAAGGTTATACCATCTCATCAAATACAAGTTGTCCAAAACTTAGAGGGTGGAATAATCACAGATATTTTAGTAGAAGAGGGTGAAAATGTAAAAAAAGGTCAAATACTTGTAAAAATAGACAATACTAGTTTTTTAAGCAAGTATGATGAATCTAAGCTTAGATATGTTGAGTTAAGAGCTAAAGTTGCAAGATTAAAAGCAGAATCCACTGGTAAAAAAATATATTTTGATAAAACTTTTAAAAAATCAAATCCTGATGTATGTAGAAGAGAAAAATCTCTATATGACTCAAATCAGATGCAACTTAAAAACAATATATATATACATCAACAACGTTTAGCTCAAAAAAATATTGAACTAAAAGAGTCTGAATCAAAAATAAAGCAGTTAGAAAAAAACTTTGCTTTGATATCTAAAGAGATAGAGATAAATAAACCTTTATTTAAAGAGGGGATAGTTTCACAAATAGAATTTTTAAAACTTCAAAGAGAAGCAGGAACTATAGAGGGTGAACTTATAAGTTTAAAAAACTCCATACCTAGACTTAAATCTGCTATTGAGGAGCAAAGAAACTCAGTCAAAGAGGTTCAGTACACTTTCTCAAACAAATCAAAAGAGGAATACAACGAAGTCTCAGCGCAGATGAAACGTATAAAAATATCAAACATCGCAAATGAAGATAAGGTTACTAGAACATTAGTTCGCTCCCCTGTTAATGGTAAAGTAAAACAACTTATGATCAACACTCGTGGTGGAGTTGTAAGACCTGGAATGGATATAGTTGAGATAGTTCCAACACAAGATGCTTTAATCATTGAAGCAAAAATTAGACCTGCTGATATAGCCTTCTTAAGAGAGGGTCAAAAAGCTATAGTTAAATTTTCAGCTTACGATTTTGCTATATATGGTTCTTTGGATGGTGTCCTTACTCATATAAGTGCAGATACAATTATAGATGAACAAGATAAGCAATCTTACTATATGGTTAAGGTTAAGACCAATAAAACATATCTAGGTAGTGATGATAAAAAATTACAAATTAAAGTTGGTATGACTGCTAATATTGATATAGTTACTGGTAAAAAGACTGTTTTAGATTATATTTTAAAACCAATCTTGCGTGCTAAACAAAATGCTTTAAGTGAGAGATAATTAGTTAGATAAACTTTTTTTAGTAAACTCTAATGCCTTAGGATTTACAAATGCTAAATGTTTCCAGTTTACTTTAGGCTGTACAAGAGCTAATCTTTTAGGTGTTATAGATCTAGATAAGGCAACATAAAACTGAGATGGAGCAAAAATCTCATGTGTATCAATGACCAAATCGTGCATAGACATACCTTGTGATTTGTGTATGGTTATGGCGTAAGCTAGTGTTAGTGGAAATTGTTCTAATGTTATGCGTGGTTCTTCAAGTAAAACTTTCTTTTTGTCTTTTGTTCTCTCTTTCCAGATATTTTTAGATAGTTTAACTTTTTCAAGTTTTATAACTTTTTTATCATCACTCAAAACATAAATCTGATCTTTATCTACTTTAATTATAGTACCTTTTTGCCCATTATAGTAGTTCCAAGAGTTTCTTGTAAATATAACTGGTGCATCTAGTTTTATAACTAACTCATCTGGTATTTTAGAATCTTTTTGAAACCTTTCAACCTCTTTATCATAGATGTTTTTCTCATGCAAAGTTACTAGGGTTTTAAATCTGTATTCTTTAGTTTCTAGCTGTTCTAACATCTGTATATTGTGTAAATCTGCTGAACTGTTTTTACCAAATAAAAAAGTATATTTAGATTTATCATCCCCAACCTCTTTGATCAGATTGTGTAAATACAGATGCTCTTTATCTTCAACTTGTGCAAATCTAACTTTATTTAAAACATCTATAAACTCTAGGTCATCTGTTCTATATATTTTACTTAGTGTAATGTTTTTAAAATTAAATTTTTCCCAAGATGTAGATTCAAAAGCAAAACTTAAAGGTGCATTTTTTATAACAGGTGGAAGTTGTAAAAAGTCACCAACTACCATCAGGCTACCATTAAACTCTGCTTGTAGTAACCTAAATCTTACAAGGTCTAAAAGATTACGACTAACCATAGAGATCTCATCAATAATAATCAAATCCATACTCGCTATAAGCTTTTTAACTTTCTTTTTTAAATCTAGTTTATTGTTTTGGCTTAATTCCTCTTCATTTGAGCTAAGTCCAAAATCAAAAAAACTGTGTAAAGTTTGACCCTCTATAAGAGTTGCTGCCATGGCAGTAGAAGCTAGTTTTGCAACTTTTTTTCCATCATTTTCTAAAGATTCAATAGTAGCCCTTGTTAATGTCGTTTTACCAACACCAGCTCCACCAGTTAAAAAGATATTTTCTTTCTCTTTTATAAGAGTAATGATTTTGTTTAACATAGTGTAATTGTATCATATAGATGCTACTATTAGTTTCTTATTAACTTATATAAGATGATTTTATATATGAGTATTCTCTTAAACATATATTTTGATGTACAATATATATAAACAGTTTTAAGGTAAAAATATGGACTCACATTTTATGGATATTGAATTGTTAGATATGTTTAAAGATCAGTTTGAGACACAAGTACCAAGTATAGAGCCAAATATAATAAAACTTGAAAATGGGGAAACTTATCAAGACGCTGTTGATGACTTGTTTAGGTTCTTTCATTCTTACAAGGCCACGACTAGTTATCTTCATCTTGATTCTATGTTGGAACTTATTGCACAAAGTGAAAATGTTTTAAGTTCACTGAAAAATTCTCCAGCACCAGCTGATGATAGTATCGTAGAGTGGCTTTTAAAAGTAAATGATCAATTTGTTATTTGGCTGGATGAGGTGAGAGATGATTTAGTAACTTTTTCTGAAGCTCCAAAAGAGTTAATTGATGGTATTAAAGTTACAAATATAAAGAAAAAACCAACTGAAATTTTAGCTGAATTAGATCTTATTTATGTAGATAAAAATATACAAAGTGGAACTAAAATTACAAGTGCCCTTAACAAATTAGTTAAATGTGCACAACATCTACAAGATATTAATGATGTTTATCTATCCTGCAGTGATATAATCATTTTGAATGATGAGAATGCTATTGAATACTTTAACAAAATTCAAGATAAGTGTAAATCTAGTGCTATTATAGTTGTTAAATCATATAAAGATAAAAAAGATTTAATTGATTTTGCTAAACAGGGCATAAACCATATACTAAATTCACCAATGAGAGGTGATGAGTTAAAGCGTGAACTTTTTGCTCTTGTTTCTTCACATTTTTCACAAAGATGTATCATAATAACAAATAAAAAAATTGCTAAGTTTATTGATCAACTTGAACCACTTCCAAACTCTATAATGCAGATACAGCAAATATGTGATGATGATTTGAGTGTAAAAGATCTTATAAAAGTTGTAAAGAGTGATCCATTAGTTACAGGTACTATACTCAATGCTGCTCAAAGTCCAATTTATGGTTTAAAATCTATAAATACTGTTGATCAAGCAGTTAGTATTTTTGGTAAAAAAACTGTTAAAGCTTTAACTTTAGATACTTTAAAAAACTCTTTGGGTGAGATAAACCTAAGCTCTTATGGTATAGATGATGAGATATTTTCAAAAGTAAGCTCTAAAAGGTTATCATTAATGATTAAGTGGTACTCAAAAGTTAGTGTTTCAAGTTTGAGTATCTTAAGTGCAAGTGCAATTTTGGGAAATATAGGTCAAATACTTCTTGCAAAAGAGGTAGAAGCATCAAGCAAAAAAGATGATTTTAATCTATTGCTAAAAGGGAAGGGTACAAAAATTGCAGAGGAGACACTTTTTCATACTACAACAACATTGGTTAGTAGTGATATATTGTCTTATTGGAAGCTAAATAAAGATATAGTAGATAGCATAAGATATAGTGATGAACCAGATAATGCTCCAGTTGAGATAAAAGAGTTATGTGTTGCTAACTATATTGTTTACAGTTTAGTTGACTCTCTTGGAGATGTTAAAAGTGAACTTGATGATGAAACTATGTATTATATGAGTATGGAAAACTTAGATCCTGAGCCTTTGATAAATGCTCTTAATAGTATAAATTCACTTTAAATGATTATTTTATTAGATGTGATAAAGTGTAAAGTTTAATTATTGGAGAAGATATGAAGTTACTGATTTTATTATTTATAGCATTAGGTTTAGAAGCAGATTTTATAAAAGTAGATAGAGATGAGATTTTAAAAGCCCACAATGTTTTAAGAGCTAAACATTTTGATGCACCACTAAGATACTCTGTAGAGCTTGAAAACCATTCAAAAGAGTGGGCTTACCACTTGGCAAAAGATGAAGCTTGTACTATGATACACTCAAAAGATAAGTTTGGAGAAAATTTGTTTTGGGCTAGTCCCCTAATAAAAAAATCAAAAAATCCTAATGAAAAAAAGTGGCATTTATCAAGTTTTTCACAAAATATATCCTCTTCAAAACCAGTTAAAGATTGGTATGATGAGATAAAATTTTATGATTACAATAAAAACACTTGTAAAAGAGGTGAAATGTGTGGTCACTACACCCAAGTTGTTTGGAAAAAAACTAAAGAAGTTGGTTGCGCAGCATACAGTTGTGACGATAAATCTCAAGTGTGGGTATGTAAATACTACCCTGCTGGAAACTATGTTGGTAAAAAACCTTACTAAAGAGCTTTGTTATAATCTACCTACAGTTCAAACATTTAAATAAGCATTAGCTATATATTACTTTCTAAGAAAATTATACTACAAAATTTCTCTTAAATAGCAAGATACAAGGTGTGAATATTTACTAGTAAACTGTTTACATAACATATGGATGGATAAATATTTAATACTATAATCTTATGAAATCTAGTACTACTTTTCGCGTAATTATTTTAACTTTTTATGTAATTAAAATAATATTTTAGTAAATATACAACGCCTGAGCAGTTTTTTAGTGTCCTTTCTCTTAGGGTAAATTATTAGTCTCATCGAATTTGTTGTACTTTATTAAGCCCATTTTAACTCAAGTTTTACATGTTTATGAGCACACTCAGTTAAATATGAGTTTATTAAGTTTTGGTAAGAGATACCCGTTTCTTTTGCTAAATCTTTAAAATAGTTAATTGTATCATTCTCGATACGAATAGAGATTTGTTTTTTAACATGCTTAGCATATGGATTTTTAACAGAGTTTCTAAAATCGTATTCTTCTCTCATAACATTTCCTTGTAGTTTTTTCTTCTGGTTTTGTTGCTTTTCTTGCAGAGATAAGGCGAATAATATTTTCTTTATCTTTGTAGCAATGAACTATTACAAGGACTTTCAAAGAACAACTTAATCCAAGAAGGATAAATCTATCTTCGTCCTCTGAATGCTCAGGATCAAAAATCAACCTTGCATTATCATCATCAAAAACTGATTGCGCTTCTTCAAATGAAATCTTATGTTTGGTAAGATTAATTCTAGCTTTATTTTATCCCAAATAAATTCTATGTAAGCACCAAGTAAACACCATCTTGAAAAGTAAATAAAATTAAAAATCTACACTATTTTAAAAGTCCTAATTGAGGGCTATTTAGCTAAAATATTTGTATGAAAGAGACAGCAGTCACAACAGAATCTT
>WFNF01000058.1 GCA_015488775.1 Helicobacteraceae bacterium | reverse complement strand
CTGGTTAGAGCACTGGTCTCATAAGCCGGGGGTCGGGGGTTCAAGTCCCCCTCTTGACACCATTTATTTTTAAGATTCCGGATTAGCTCAGCGGTAGAGTAGGTGACTGTTAATCACTTGGTCGCTGGTTCGAATCCAGCATCCGGAGCCACAACTTCAAAAATCAATTCACTCAAAATTTAATCTTTTAAATACTCAGACAATATATTATCCTCTTTTTCAACTTACTTTTTAAAATTGCACTTGATATTCGAATTGGCGATATCAATTTTTAATTAAGTCTAAAAATCACTACTATTTCTCTTTACTAAGTTTTTTTATTGTAATATAGGTTACAGTAACTCATATTATCATAGGTAAAATAAAAGATGAAATTTTATAACAGAGAAAAAGAACTTAAAAATCTAAAAGATATAGAGGTCTCTTCCAAGACCTCTTCAAAGATGACAGTAATTGTCGGACGAAGAAGAATTGGGAAAACAAAACTGATTCAAGAATCATATAAAGAAAAAGTATACCTCTTTGTATCCAAGAAAAATGAAGTTCTTCTTTGTGAAGAATTTATCTCGATTATTCAAAACACACTAGATGTAAAAGTATTTGGTAAAATAATTAAATTTAAAGACCTTTTTGAATACATGATGGAATTAGCCACTACAAAGCCTTTCACCCTAGTTATTGATGAGTTTCAAGAGTTTCTACAAATTAATGATAGTATTTTCTCTGATATGCAAAATATATGGGATAACTATAAAGACAGTTCAAAAATGAATTTAGTTTTAAGTGGTTCTATCTATTCACTTATGAAAAAAATATTTGAAGATAAAAAAGAACCTCTGTTTGGTCGTGCAAATAATAAGATCCATCTGAAACCATTTACAGTTAATACAATTAAAGAGATTTTGCAAGAGAACTATCCAGAGTACACAAATGATGATCTATTGTCGTTCTATATCCTAACAGGTGGAGTAGCAAAGTATGTTGAAATACTCGTAGATAATAAAGCATTTACATTAGATAAACAACTCGCCATAATTTTCGATGAATATTCACTCTTTTTAGAAGAGGGAAAAAACTTACTTGTAGAAGAGTTCGGTAAAGAGTATACAACATACTTTTCAATATTATCCCTCATTTCATCATCAAAAACTGCAAGAGTTGAAATAGAGAGTATCTTAGGAAAAAATGTAGGTGGTTATTTAGATCGCTTAGAGAATGAATATACAATAATAAAAAAGGTAAAACCAATCTTTGCAAAAGAGGGAAGTAGAACTCTTAGATATGAAATAATAGATAACTTCTTTAACTTCTGGTTTAGATTTATTTATAAATATAAAAGTGCTATTGAGATAGAAAACTATAAATATGTAAAAGATATTGTCAATAGAGATTACACAACATATAGTGGTCGCTTTTTAGAAAAATATTTTATAGAGAAGTTAAAACTATCGAATCAATATTCAGATATTGGTACATATTGGGAAAGAGGCAATGAAAATGAGATAGACATCGTTGCAGTAAATGATGACAATAAAACAATATTAATAGCTGAAGTTAAAAGGCAGGCTAAAAAAATAGATATGAAACTGCTTCAAGAAAAGGCTAGTAAACTAGTATCAAAAAACAAAAAATACAATGTTGATTATTATGGATATTCTTTAGATGATATGTAGAATAATAATGAAAGATTTTGTATGTAGGTTAAACCAAAAAGTGTCACCTAAAACGTCACTTGAAAAGTAGTAAATAGCCTAGAATAGCATTAATTGTAAGTGACACTATCACATATAATGTCCCCATATGTAAAGATCAATTCAAAATTTCTTTTTATTCCACCTCTTATGCTACCCCAAGTAACACATTTTTAGCATCAAAGCATTTATTGTTAGCACCTTTGTAATAAGCTTCATCAGGTGTTAAATAATCCAGTGGTGAATTTGTTGTCCCCAGTTGTTAGTACTATTTCTCTAAGTATATCTAAATATTATATTTAGCTAAAGGGAATGCATTCCTTTTAATTTATTATTTTTATGGTAATATATTCAATAGTATAAAAAGGTTATGTTATGGACTTATTAGAATCATTAAAAGAGTATTCATCTCTATTTTTAGCAAAGAAAACACCTCAGTACGAGAGAGATTTATTAGATAAGATAAATTTTAAAAATAGAATCATAGGTATAGTTGGAGCAAAAGGTGTTGGAAAAACAACTCTGCTACTGCAATACATGAAAAAACAAAACTTATCTAATGATGAGATGCTCTATATTAGTGTAGACCACCCGTTAATGAGTTCTACTACCATCTTAGAGATTACTAAGGAGTTTGCTTCTTACGGAGGTAAACTTCTAGTCTTAGATGAGATTCATAATCAAGAGAATTTTGCAGTTGATTTAAAAACTATATGGGATTTTTTAGAGATTAATGTAATTTTTTCAGGCTCTTCGGCTCTTCATCTTGATAACGCAGATTTGAGTAGAAGAGTTTTAAAATATACTCTTCCTACTCTTTCATTTAGAGAGTTTATACAGATGCAAACTAAGCAACACTTTGCTAAACTCTCTCTTGAAGAGATATTGTCAAACCATTCAGAGCACTCACAAGCGATACTATCTAAAATAAAACCACTCAAGCATTTTAAAGATTACTTCAACTTTGGTTTTTATCCATTTTATTTAGAGGATAAAGATACTATGAGTATGAAGCTTGCAGAAGCTATAAATAAAACTATAGATATAGATTTACTAAAAATATACAATATCGACCCCAAGAAGCTAAGAAATATAAAAAAGATACTCACACTTCTTTGTAGCTCCGTACCATACAAACCAAACATCACAACATTAGCTGCATCTGTTGAAGTTGATCCTAAGACACTTTATGTCTATCTTGATGCTTTACAAAAGGGTAGAATTATAAGAATGGTATCAGCGACTTCAAGAGGTGAAGCTATCATTAAAAAACCAGAGAAAATATACTTGGATAATCCAAATATGTTTAAAGTTCTTTGTCAAACACCAGATATAGGAACACTTAGAGAGAGTTTTTTCAGTGGCATAGTTTGCAATGCTGAGCATAGTATCAAAGCATCAAAAAAAGGTGATTTTATAATTGATGATAAATACACTGTTGAAGTTGGAGGAGATGGCAAGAGTTTTAAACAGATAAAAGATATGGATAACTCTTTCGTAGTTGCAGATAATATAGAAGTAGGAAGTGGGAATAAGATACCTCTGTATTTATTTGGATTTTTGTATTAAAATATCAGGTAGTTAATTATTTATAGACAAAGAGCAGTTTGAATCCATGAAATTGTTGGGAGCGTAAAAAATTCTGTGTCAACTACCATTAGTAACACTTATTGTACAATTGATCAATCAACATATCTACTTACGCATTAAGTTATTAGCTTAACAAATAAAAAGTTTTCTGTTAAATTCTTCTCTTTAACTTCAAGTTTCATTAACTTTTTCATCTCTTTTCACTCTAGTAAAATAGTCTTATCTATCTATCTCATTTTATAAAGTTTCACATCTGTGTTTTATAAACAGGTCTACAATTTTAATTGCATTAAGTACTTAACAATATTTACATCATTTAAATTTTTATACTCTTCTAACTCATATAAAATAGCTTCATCTAAATTTATATTATCTTTTATAACTAAAGTTAAATCTACCTCTAGTATCTCTAACTTTTCTGTGATAATATTCCATACCTCATCTAAATCAATTCCAAAATATCCGTGAACTATAGAGTTTCTAAAATTCACTACTTTTCTAAAATAGCTAGGGGCTAAAGAATTAAATTTATCATTATCAAGCAGTTTATTTAAAGCTTCTCCAATAATTTCAAGTTGTCTCATAGAAGCATCCCAATGCAAACTACTATGTTGGAAATCACTTGAATTTTTAAATGTCTTAGTATAATCATTTATCTTTTGAATAGCCACAAATATATCAACTATAAAAAGTTCAACATCTCTCTTTTTATTGCTAGACATAAATAATATCTTTCTCAATCTTAGTTTTATAGTACTTCCTAATACTATCCACATAACCTATATCGACTCTTACTTTAAAATGATTCTCCAAATACTCTTTTAAATCATCTCTTATAAAAAAATCTTTTTTTGTTGACTCTATCACAATATCTATGTCACTATTTTTATTTGCAGTGTTTTTTGCATAACTTCCAAATAAACCTATTTTAGTAAGGGCAAAATTATCTTGTAACTCTTGTTTATGTGTTTTTAAAAAATCTAGTATATACTCTTTATTCATTTTATACCTTTTGCCTAACTTTATCAAATTATACCATTTCAATAGCCAAAAACATTTGATAAAATATTATTATGAAAAACTTTATAGCTCTAGCGAGTTAATATTTTTTGTATAATAACTTTAAAGTTTGACAAGTTATACCTAACAACATCCTCTATGATATTATCATCTGTGCTATCATAATCATGTGCGATATAGTTTTGTACAGCACTAATGCCCTTTAAATCTTCATTGGTAAAGTTTTCTAGTATTTTAAATTCGTTATCTTCTTTAAGTTTTATAAATTGTTCAGCAATTCTAACGATATTCATTCTCACAGCAGGTTTAATTAACTTATCTTCTATAGCTTGCGTTATTTTCATATCTTTATTATTTAAAATAAATTCAATATTTTCTATGCACTCATAAATTTTTCTTAACTTATCGACTCCACTAGACATAAATTAGGTCTTTTAAAATTAATTTGTTTGAATCTGGGACTAAGTCTATTGAAGTTTTAAAAATTGACTGTAACTCTTTCTTAATGTCATCAATTCTAAGAAGCTTGGCAAAGCCACCTTTATATTTTTTAGAAAATTTATTATAATCCAACTTGTAAGCTACATCAATATCACTAAACTTTGTTTGTGTGTTTTTTGCATAACTTCCAAATAGTCCTAAAAGTATTATTCCCTCTTGTTCATATGTAGGCTTTAACTCTTTTAGTTTTGATAATATTTCACTCTTTTGTGGCATGATAAAACCTTATACACAATATACAAAAGTATAACATAGTTTGATTTATAGATGAATTTTAATAATTGGGTTTAAAAGAGTTATGAAGTTTATTGGTGGAGACGTGGGGGATCGAACCCCAGTCCAAAACTGGATAGATAGTGGCGTCTACATGCTTAGAGAAATTGTTTAGTTTAAGATGCGTTCACACAATTTGCAAAGCTAGAACATCCGAGCCTAAGAGTTCATTTTAGGGCTAGGCAAACCTAAAATATATCTGCATAAGGGTTATACCTCGAACCTAGTTTATCCAGAGTCCACTAGTGAGGCAGCCCGCCGACTAAGTCGGGGTTAAAGACTTACGCTACTGCGTAAGCTGGGCGGTAATTTGTATTGTTTGCGTTTAAGCAATTTGAGCCGCGTAACGGAAGTGCTCAGTCCGACATGCAACCAAAACCCGAACCAATCCTGTCGAAGCCAAGTCGTCCCCGAAGGTGGTCATTTTAGTAATGATTGTGTATTATATCAAAAAATAAACAAAAAAGATGTTTTATGACTAAAAAAGAGTTTGATTTTATAAATAACAACCAAGAGTCCAAAAGTTATTTCACTTCAAAGTACACAAGTTACCTTATCTCTTTTGTAGCACTTATCTCGTTTATACTCTTTTTAAAACTATCGCCCTACTCTAGTGAAGTAAAAGTTGCACACTCTTTATCTGATCAAATCTTTTATATATATTTTTTCATTATAAACCAAACTTTAGGCATAGTTCACGAAGGTGGACATGGTGTTTGTTACATTTTAGGGTGTCCAGATTTTATAACAGCTTTAAATGGAACTGTTTTTCAACTTCTTTTTCCATTTTTAGTTGGCTACTACTATAAAAGAAGAGGAGATAAACTTGCCTACTATATTGGGCTTTTTGTTTTTGGCATCTCTTTATACTACACATCTTGGTATATCTCAACATCTGGTAATGGTCCTATAGTAAGTGCTGAAAACTCTTTTTTGGGTGTTGATGGGTATCACGATTTTTATAAGGTTTTAGGAGATATTGGTTTACTCTCATACTACTCTAGCATCTCTGCACTTGTTAAAATCATAGCTTTTTTTACTATGTTATATAGTGTAATATCAATGTTTATAGTTTCGTTTCAAAATTGTAACTAGAAATATAACTTAACTTTTGTATACTTCCACAAAACATTTACTAATTGGAGCACTATTGAAAAAACTACTACTATCTTTATGCCTTTTTGGAGGGTTTACCTCTGCTTTTGCTACACCTTTTGTGTCAGAAAACTATGTTTCTAAAAACATAAACAGCCCTAAGGTACAACTTGTTGATGTTGGTTCTAAACTTGATTTTTTTGAGGAGGGTCATCTTAAGGGTGCGGTACAAACTGACTTTCAAGATTGGCGTGAGGATTATGGAACTTACCAACTTATGAAAACACCTTCAAAGTTACAAAAACAGATTCAATCTCTTGGTTTAAAAAACAATACTCAAATCATCATTTATGATCACAAAAAAGATAAAGGTCGTCTGAAAGCAAGTTATGTTGCATTAGCGCTTATAGTTGCTGGACATAAAAATGTATCTATATTAAATGGTGGGTATGATGAGTGGAGTTTTGATGAAGACCTAGTGACTACAAATACACCAAAAATCAAAAAAAGCAACTACAAACTACATTACAATAAAAATATTTTAGTAGATAAAAACTATGTTTTAAAACATATAAAAAAGATACCTATGTTAGAGTCAAGACCTGCTCGATACTACTTTGGGGCAACTAAAAGCAATGGCGTGAAAAGAGCGGGTCACATACCTGGAGCTATGAGTTACTTTTGGGGTTACAATTTTAACAAAAACAAAACTATTAAAAAAACTGATCAAATAAAATCTATGCTAACTGATGGCTTTAAACTAAATCCTAAAAATGAAACTATGATTTACTGTACAGGTGGTCTTGAAGCGTCTATGAACTGGTATGTTTTATCTCAAGTGCTAAACTACAAAAATCTAAAAATCTATGATGGTTCTATGCGTGAATGGGGAAATCTTGACGATACACCTATGGTTGCTTATAAATGGGAGATGTTTACACAAAACTAGATTATGAAACTTGATTACTTTTTAAAAAGTGTAGCTATTTTTGTTTTTGTAGGCTTATTGCCAGTTTTGTGGTTTTTCCCTCAAAACTCAAACGCCTTAGTATGGACTTTAGTTATACCACTTATACCAATTTTTTGGCTTGTTATTGGTTATAGCAGATTTAGACGTATCTGTCCTCTTGCTTGGATTAGCACCATAGCTCAGAACTCAACACTTGTAAAAAAACGCTTTGCATCACATTGGCTAATTAGAAACTTTTATCTTCTTCAGTTTAGTTTACTTGTTTTGGCTTTTTCTGCTAGACACTGGTTTTTAAACTTTAACCCTTTAGCTTTAGCAGTTTTTTTTCTTATAGTTATGTTTAGTGCCTACCTTGTTGGTCTTTTTTACAGTGGAAAAACTTGGTGTAACTACATCTGTCCTGTTTCTTTTGTTGAAAAAGTTTACGCTGGGTCTAACTCTAAAAAAGTTATTGAAAACTCTGAATGTAAAACTTGTACCGCATGTAAAACAAACTGTCCAGATATAGATTATGAAAACTCATATTGGAAAGAGCAACACCTTAAACAAAAACGCTCTTTATTTTATGCTTTTCCTGGTTTAGTATTTGGATTTTATCTTTACTACTATCTTAGAAGTGGTTCTTGGAGTAGTTACTTTGATGGGGAGTGGACACATTCTCAACTTGGTTTTTTAGATGCCATAAGCTCAAATGGGTTTTATTTTTTAGATTTTATACCTTTAGGTTTTGCAGCACCAATCACACTTTTACTTACATCTACGCTTAGTTATCTTATATTTTTATCTTTAGAGAAGTTTTTGTTTAAAACAAGAAAAGGTGATTCAGCTAGAGCAAAAAATATTTATCATGTTGTTATGATTATAGCTGGATTTACAGCTTTTAATACATTTTACCTATTTGCAGGTGCGCCAACTTTCTCTCACTATCCAGAGTTGTATAAATTTTTTACTTTTTTTACACTTATAGTTTCAACCCTATGGCTTGCAAAAGAGATATACAGAGAGGAGCGTTACTACCCACAAGAGAGGTTTGCTCGAAGAATTATAAAAAAAGAGAAAGGTAAACTATCTTATAACTCAAATCTTAAAGAGATTTACTACACTTATATGAACACTCAAACAGACCATAAAAAACACATTGAGCTTTATAGTGAAACTCTAGCTGAACTTTTAGATGATGGTGTGCTTAGTAAAGGTGAGTTAAGTGTAATGAAACGTATTAGACAACAGTTCAACATAAGCGATACAGAGCATCAAAAAGTTATGCGTAAACTAAAAGCTGATCAAGGATCTTTAGCTTTTGGGGATGAAATTGTATCAAAAGAGCTTTTACACAAAAGAAAAAATTATCAAAAAGCACTTAGAAATATCTTATGTGATGTTAGTAAGCTTGATCATCAAGATATAGAAAAAATCCGTTTACAGTTTAACATAACACAAGATGAACACGACATAATTGTAGAAAATATTTTAAAAACTGATACAATTTTTTGGGAAAATATTGAGACTAAAAACAAACAGTTAAACAACCTTGCATCTATATATGCAAACTCTATCTTTGATCAAAGCAAAGAGAGTCAATATCTAAAGTTTGTTATAAAAGAGGCTATAGAGGAGAGCATTGCAGATATACAATATATACTATATACAATCTATAAGAAAAAGCAGGTCAAAGAGTTTATAGAGCTTTTAAAATTTAAAACTAAACCAAACAAAGAGCTTTTTACACAAAAACTACAACTTTTAGATAAAAGGTGTCATATCTTTTTTCAAGAGACTTATGAGCTTTTAAAATCTGGTAAAAATCCTCAAGCACAAAACATAAAAGAAGATGATTTAATCACACTTTTAGGGTGTGGACATGATAACTTAACAGCTGCTATACTACTATATGTTTATGCAAAAAAACTAAATAGTAAAGATTTTTCACTAAACATCTGGACACATTCAAGCAACAAAGCTATCACACAAATAGCACATATCATTAAAACAAACGACACAACAAAACTTAGTGACGTTGAAAAGTTAGCTTATTTACATAGTGTTTCAACATTCTCCAAACTAAGCTCAAATGCACTAGATGAGTTATGTTCAGATTTAGAGTATAAACAGTATAAAAAAGATGAAGATTTAGTTAAAGAGGGTGAAGATGGAGATAGTTTATATATACTTACATCTGGTGAGTGTAGTGTAAACATAAAAGGTAAAGAGGTAGCAAAAGTTAAAAAAGCTGATGTTATTGGAGAGATAGCGATACTAAGTTCTGAAAAAAGAACCGCAACAGTCACAACTTTAAGTGATGTAGATGTACTCATACTTAAAGGTAAAAGTTTCAAACAAAGTATCTACAAAAATCCAGGTTTAAGTTTAGAGATACTTAAAGATGTAACACATAGACTACTACACAACAACGATTTTAAAAACAATAAGTAAGTATCTACAAATTTATGCTTTACTATTGAATTTGTTGAATTATGAGATTATCTATCTCTTTTTCTGTTAGATTTTCTAACTTACTTTTATCATAAATATAAAGGAGATGTAGTTCATTGTTAATGATAGCAAGATAACTAATAAGTCTATACCCAGCACTTTTGCCTTTATTTTTATCGCTATTTTTTATTCTGACCTTAAAAACATTTGATTTAAGTTCTATACCTAAATCTTCTTTTGAGTTTACGGAGTCTAAAAAACTGTCAATATCACTTTGTAAATGTCTGTATTGCTTTGAAAGTTTTTTATGAGCTTTTCTATAAAGTTCTTGTTCGATTACTTGAAATTTCATTAAACATCATCAAGGTGAATAAATTTATCTACTTTGTGAATACTACTTTTTAGGTCAATTTTAAAATCTTTTAAATCATCTAAAATCTGATTTTCATCATCGTTATAGCTCTTAATAATTTTATAGTCGTTTATTAAATTGTCTTTTTTAAACACATCCAAAAGTTCTAAAAAAATATGTGATTTCAAGTCATTTACATTTAACTGAAGTTGCATAACTTATCCTTTAAGAACATTATATCAAAATTTAATTGAGCCTTTAATTTCATTATTTGTAATCAAAAAAATTTAACCCAAATTATACAGTAGGGAACAACAAGCATAGATGCTTTCTTTAAGTTTTCTACTGCATAATTTGGGTTTAAGAGTTAATACTATCTTTAATAGCTCTTGCTATGTTTGAGCAAGATTTTATCTTTTCGTTATAGCTTGTGTCTTTTAGAAGTTCAGCTACAAATGCTGAACCTACTATAACTCCATCAACACCTTGTACTTTTTGTTTTGCTGTTTTTTCATTTACACCAAAACCTACATAAACTGGAGTTTGGGTGTATTTTCTTATAGATTCTATGGTTTTAGTTAAATCTTCACTTTGTGCACTTCCAGTTATACCAGCAAAAGCAACTAGATAAACAAACTTTTGAGCATCACTAATGATATCTTTAATTCTTGCATCACCATCTGTTGGAGCAACAAAAGAGATTGGAGCTACATTGTTTGCTTTAAAATCATCAAGATAGTATGAGGTTTCCTCAAAAGGCATATCTGGGATTATCATTCCACTTACACCTATCTCATTTGCTACTTTGGTTAATTTTTTTAAATCTTGTTTATAAAAAGTGTTAAAGTAACCCATCCAAAGTGTGTCTATATCTTTACTTATGGCACTTGAAACCTCAAGTAGGTCTTTAAACTTAAAACCATTATCTAAAGATAGATGGTTTGCTTTTTCTATAACAGGTCCATCAGCAACAGGGTCTGAAAATGGAACACCAAGTTCAAGCGAGTCAACTCCAGATTCACTAAGTGCTAAAGCTAAGTCTATGCTAAAAGATTTTTCGGGGAAAGATGTTGTGATGTAAGCTACAAGGTTTTTCAAGCGACCTCCAGGTCTGGTAATTTTAATAGTGAAAATTTCACTTTAGATAGTTCGTTGTCTAATTTTAAGTCATCTTGCCAAGTAAGATACATATCGTTTACTTCTAAAAGCCAATCTGTTGTTAAAGTGTTTGAAGGTCCATCTAGCGCCCTCATCTGCTCTAATACATCTTCAACAAAAACAGATAATCTAGTTATAGGTTCAAGTTGTAAGTAAGATGAAGCTGATTTAAGGTTATGAAAGATTCTAAAAAGTTCATCTACACTTCTCTCATATACTTCAGGTTTTTCAAGTTCAACTACAAGAGGTTCCATAATGTCAACCATCATTGAAAAATGGTCAAGAAATTCGTCAACAATCTCAAAATCAAACTGTTTCTCTAACTCTCTTCTTGCACCCATAAAAAAACCTCTTTTTAATATAAAGTAGTATCGACATTAGTTTCTTACTAATAAGCACTAATTCACTCAATTATGACTATATAATACCACTTTAGATATTATAACAAAAATAAAACTAATTATAGGGTTAAAGTATGCAAAAAAAGATGACAATCTCATCAATTCAAAAAGCAAAAGATGTAAAAAAACTAACAATGATAACCGCTTATGATGCACTTTTTGCTAAGTTGTTTGAAAATATAGCAGATTTTATACTTGTTGGCGATTCTTTAAATATGAGCTTTGCTGGTAAAAATGACACACTATCAGCAACTCTTGATCAGATGATATACCATACTAATGCAGTTTGTGAGGGTGCAAAAAACACTTTTGTTATTTGTGATATGCCTTTTGGCACTTACAATACTAAAGAGGAAGCCTTAAAAAACGCAATAAAAGTTTATCAAAACACAAAAGCTGATTGTGTAAAAATAGAGGGTGGAGTAAACAAAGCCCACATAGTAAAAGAGTTATGTGACAATGGTGTAGCTGTTTGTGGACATATAGGGCTTTTACCACAAGCTTTTCGTGGTGAGGGTGGATACAAAATCAAAGGTAAAGATGAAGAATCTGCACTAAGCATCATAGAAGATGCAAAAGCTATAGAGAAAGCTGGTGCATTTATGATAGTTATAGAGGGTGTAAAAGCTGATGTTGCACAACGTGTGTCACAAGAGGTAAAAGTACCTGTTATAGGTATAGGCGCTGGGGTAGATGTGGATGGTCAAGTTCTTGTTTTTTCAGATATGTTAGGACTTTTTGAAGAGTTCACACCAAAATTTGTTAAAAAGTATCTAGATGGAGCATCTTTAGTTAAAGATGCAGTAAGTAGATACAAAACAGAGGTTCAAGATAGCTCTTTTCCTCAAAAAATTCATACATATTAGAGGTAATCTTTGGAGCGTTTAGTTGAAATAGAAAGATTTGATATTGAAGAGAGTAGTGAAAAGTCTCTTAGACCTGATGGTTGGAATGACTATATAGGTCAACCACAAATCAAAAAGAACCTTGGTGTTTTTATACAAGCTAGTAAAAAAAGAGCTGAAGCACTTGATCATGTATTGTTTTTTGGACCTCCTGGTCTTGGAAAAACTACACTAGCTCTTATCATAGCAACAGAGATGAATGCAAATATTAAAGTAACCGCAGCTCCTATGATAGAAAAAAGTGGAGATTTAGCAGCTATTTTAACAAATCTTGAAGAGGGAGATATACTTTTTATAGATGAGATACATAGACTAAGCCCAGCAGTTGAGGAGATACTTTACTCAGCTATGGAGGATTTTAGGCTAGATATAATCATAGGAAGTGGACCTGCAGCACAAAGTGTTAAGATAGACCTACCACGTTTTACACTTATAGGTGCAACAACAAGAGCGGGTATGCTTTCAAACCCTCTAAGAGATAGATTTGGGATGAGCTTTAGAATGAACTTTTACTCAAACGAAGAGTTAAGTGAGATTATACAAAGAGCTTCTACTAAACTAGATAAAGAGATTGTAAATGAAGCTTCTTTTGAGATAGCTAAACGCTCAAGGGGAACACCACGTATAGCTCTTAGACTACTAAGACGCGTAAGGGATTTTTCAGATGTGGCTGATGAGATAAACATAAGTATAGATCGTTCAAAATTTGCTCTAAATGAGTTAGGTATAAACGAAAATGGTTTTGATGAGATGGATATAAGACTGATGCAACTTCTTATATCTGCTAAAGGCAAGCCAATGGGTTTAAGTACAATTGCAGCTAGTTTAAGCGAAGATGAGGGAACTATAGAAGATGTTTTAGAGCCTTATTTACTTGCAAATGGTTATATAGAAAGAACCGCAAAAGGTAGACTTCCTACTCCAAAATCATTTGGTGTACTAAAGGTATCAAATTCACTAGGAACATTACTTTGAAGACTAACTATTACTTAAGTGCTTTGTTTATAGTCAGTGGTTACTTTATGTATAAACTTTATGAACCATATCTTTTAAGCATTTTAATTGCTACGCTTTTAGCTATCTCAACTGCAAAAACACAAAATTGGTTTTATGAAAAAACTAAGTCAAATTTTTTGTCTTCATTTTTATCTACACTAGCATTAGCCATTTTATTTTTTGCACCACTTGGCTACTTTTTAGCAACTGCAACTATAAAACTTCACAACATAGATTCAGGTTTTATAGAAACAACATTTTTACAAATAAAATCTTGGATAATAAGTGTTCCAGACTCTCTAGGCATCATAAAACCATACTTAGAAGATTTTTTAATCGACTTTAGACTCTCACAAGTAAGTAGTTTTGCACTTGAAAGTGCCTCAAAAATAGGTGCATTTAGTGCAGGATTTGTTAAAAATGCACTCATGATTTTAGTGTTTTACTTTTTTGTAAAGTATTATTCTCACACATTTATCACTTACTTAAAAAAACTTATCTATATCCCTAAACAAGATTTTTCACTTTTAAGTTTTGAGCTTAGTGCTGTGATGAGTGTAACTTTTTACTCTATATTGGTTACTGCCGTTTTTGAAGGTGCTCTTTTTGGCATAGCTGTTGGACTTATGGGCTATAACGGTTTGATGTTTGGTATTTTGTATGGTTTTGCATCTTTAATACCTATCATTGGTGGTGCTCTACTTTGGATACCTTTTGCTATATATGAAAGTTCATTGTCAAACTATAGTTCTGCTATATTTATCTCTTTGTATTCTATTATAGTTATCTCTATCATTGCAGATACTTTTATAAAACCAATGATCATAAAAGATATAAACCAAAAACTTATAAAAAGTGAAGCAAAAATAAATGAGTTAATCATCTTTTTTGCCATCTTAGCTGGACTTACCTCTTTTGGTTTTTGGGGGATGATACTTGGACCTGCAATCACATCTTTTTTCTTAGCAGTTTTAAAAATAGTTGATCAACATAAAAATGATATAGAAGTTTTTAAAGGCTAATAAAAGCATTATAATATATAAAGTTATAATATGTTAATATAAAATTTAAGTTTAATCACATAGGTTTGAATTATGTTTAAGATATATATTTTGTTATTTTCTGTTTTAGTTTTAAGTTCGTGTCACTACCAACCAACTCCAAATGAGCAAGTTTGGATAAATAAAGGTTTTAACCTAAAAGAGCAAAAACCATGGATATATTATGGTTTTGACGAAAACATCTCAAAAAAGTATGCAGATGCAGGATTAAGCGCACAAGAAACTGCTATATGGAATAAAGCTATGTACTCTCCACAAGAAAGTGCAAAATGGATAAAAGTATCTTCTCAACCAAGTCAAATAGATGCTTGGAATAAAAACTTTTTTACACCAGCACAGTATCTACAATACAAAGATTTAAACATTATCCCATCAAAATTAAGACAATACTTTAACAATGGTTATAATGTAGATACAACTATAGTTTTAAACACCCTAAACTACTCAACAAAAGAGGCAAATAAGTTTTTCAATCACACCTTACACTACACACCATTAGTATATAAAAACTTTGGTAATGAGATTTATGATTTTGAAAAATCTTGTAAAACTATACTTAGTGATCCATACCTTAAAAATACAATTTTAAATCTTTCATGTATCAACTACCTTGATGACACTCAAGAATCTCAACATTATGGTTATTTACTAGATAATCTAAATAAGCAAAATGAGTATATGAACTTAAAGTATTTAGAGGAGTTAAGAGATTTAGATACTGAAAAGTACTATATATTGAGAACTTTAAAAACGTATATCTCTAAAGCAGTTGACAAAAAAGAGTTTACACTCTTTAGAACTATCTTCTTACTTTTGGAAGATGAACCTACAAAAAAAGAGATGTGTTTTATAAATCATAACTCACTAGATTTAGAACATACATCAAGATTTGCATCTTATACTGATCAAGACTTTTGGGAAGCAAAAAAGAAACAGGATAAATTACTTCAAGAAGAGATTGAAAAACAAAAAAAGATTTTAGCTAAAAAGAGAGCGCTAGAATTAAAAAGATTAAGAGAACAAGAAAAAATCATAAAAGCAGCAAGAGCTATAGAGGAGAAAAAAGCTAGAAAAATTAGACAAAAAAACAAAAAGTTAGAAGATGAAGCAAAAGAAGCAAAAAATTCTAGAATATGTAAAAGAAGTATGCTTTATGGAGATAAAAAAATTCACTCCGCACAAGTTTATGGAACTATAAAATACATTATAACAGAGCAAGGTTCACGCCTGCATGGTTATATAGTTCAAAACTATGAAGATCATAATCTATACTTTATAAGAGACCCAAGATACTTAGCAAAATTATCTTCAGATGATATAGATAAAAAAGTCTCATGGATAGTAAGAACATCACCTTGGGATGTAAATGTACAAACAACATCTACAAGAGCATTTTTTGATATAAATGCACCAGCAATGCCTATGTCTAAGTTTATGAGAACTTGTGAGGATTTAGAGTAATTTGGGTTAAAATATGTAATTAACACCAAGGTAAACTTGGTTTCTTACACTCTCTATATTTTCACCATTAGAGTTTATATCTGAGGTGTTTTCTATAACATCGGTATTCATATATCTGTACCCTGCTTCTATACTAAAAGAGTTTTCTAACTCAAAAAGTAGCCCAATCTCTGGCATTATATTTAAGTGGGACTGTTTAAAGTCATCTGGCAGTTTTACACCATTACCATAATGATTAGACTTTATGGTTGCGTCCATTGAGTACATAACACTATAGTTAACGCCAACACCTATACCAACAACTAAGTCAAGATTGTAATCCTTAGTTTTGTATAGATTTGGCATATAATCTGCAAAAGCGTTTAAAGTGTGTGCTCTTATCTTATAAGCATCATACTGTTCATGCATGTATGAGTAGGCAACATAAACTCTTGTTGTGTAGTAGCTATAACCAAGCTTAACATTTGGTGAAAAAACTGTTGAGTTGTTGTTGTAATGGTACAAGACATTTCCACCAGTTGAGAGTTTATATAAAGATGAAGCTAAAACAGCTTGCAAATCTGCACCAATAAAAAATCCCTTATCTTTAACCTCTACACTTTGCTTATCATCCAAGTTTAACTTAGTAGTGTTGTTTTCATTTGCACTTAAAACTGAAATGCTTAAAAAAACCAGTATTGCTGTTTTCATCTATTTTTCCCCTAGTGAGTTCTTTTTTATATCTTTTATAGGTTTTAATACATACTCTAATATACTTTTTTTACCAGTTAAAATGTTTATATTTGCAACCATACCTGAACGAATAATCTCATTTTTACCAAAAGAGTTTTTATCTGTTTTAATTTTAACTTCATAATAAACTAAACCATTGTTATCCACAAAACTATCGGCACTTATTGAGATAACATTACCATCTAACATTCCGTATTTTGAGTAATCATAAGCCGTTATCTCAACACTAGCATTTTGATCAATATATATTTGTGCTCTATCTTTAGGTTTTACCTTAGCTTCTATGATCAAGATATCATCAAGTGGGGTTATCTCTGCAACTTTATCACCAGGTTTTATTATCCCACCTATAGTATGAAAGTAGAGTTTATTTATTACACCTTTTACAGGAGAAACTATAAGTTTTCTTGACTCTCTGTCATCACTTGCAGATGAACTTTGGTTAAGTTTTTTAATGTTTACCCTAACATCACTCAACTCTTTTAAAAATGTGGTATGTGCTTCGTACCTAAAAGTTTCTATCTTCTTTTTAGCTTGCTTTATCTCCTCTTTAGTTATGGGGATAGAGTTTTTTAAAGACTCAACAGCAGTGTATAAAGATTGTTTTTTTGCTAGCTCTAAAAGGTACTCTTTTCTTGAAGCAGCGCCTTTTCTTACAAGATTTTCTTGTATTTTAACATTTTCATCTGCTATATTTAGCTCAACTTGAACATTTATTAATTTTGAACTTTTTTCTATAAGTTCTAATTTTTTAGCTTGGAGTTCATCTTCAAGTAAGGCTAAATGCTTTTTATAATTATTTCTCTCATTTTGAAATATATGTTTTTCATTACTAACTATAGATGGTATCTCTTTTAGTTCCTTTTGATCAAGAACTAATCTACTTTTATCTTGAGAAAGAGCTAGCAACCTTTTCTCTTTAACCTTAGAAGCTAACAATTCCATCTCTTTTGAGTTTTTATCTGATGTAAAAAACTCTTGAGATAAAAGGTAAAGCTTATCGCCCTTCTCAACTATCTCACCCTCTTTAACATAGATATTTGCGACTATACCACCCTCTAAGTGTTGTATAATTTGGTTTTGTGAAGATGGTATAACCTTACCCTGAGCTCTAACTACTTCATCAAGTTTTGCGTAGTAGGAGTAAACTAAAATAACGCTCATAAAAAGAACTATAGGGATATAAACAAGTCTATAGTTCCATTTGCTTTCATATCTTAAAGTGTTATCCATCAGTTTTGACCTTTAAGTGCATTTAAAACCTTACTCTTTTCACCATCTGCTACAACTTTTCCATTGTCAACAACCACAACCCTATCTACTAAATCAAGCGCTGAAAACCTATGTGTTATAAGTATAAGCGTTTTATCTTCTACTATAGGTTTTAGTTTTTGAACAACACTTTGTTCTAGTGAGATATCTAAACCAGTTGTTGGCTCATCTAAAACAAGGACACTTGGATTTGATGCTAAAGCACGAGCTAAAGAGACTAAGTTTTTTTGACCTTGAGATAGATTTGAGCCATTTTCTCCAACATTTAACTCATCACCAACACCAGATTTTTTTATAAGTTCATCAAGTCCAGTTAAACTTATAAGTTTAGAGTATTCCTCTTTGTTGATGTTTTTATCTAAAGCTATGTTATCTTTGATGCTTCCATAAAACAGATAAGCATCTTGTGGCATTACACCTAAGTGGGATCTTAGTTCATGTGGATGTATGGTTGATGTTTCATGGTTGTCAATGTAGAGTGAGCCTGATGTGGGAGTGTCAAGTAAAGAGATAAGTCTTAAGATAGTTGATTTTCCTGCACCAGTTTGACCAATAATACCAACTTTTTCACCAGCTTTTATCTTTAGATTAAAACCACTTAAAGATGGGTACTTAGCATCTTTATAGATAAATTCAACATCTTTAAACTCTATATCTCCATGCAAGGTATTTAAACCTAATGATGTAGTTTCATCAACCTCACGAGGTATGTACCAGTACTCATTTATGCTTAAAAGAGACTCTTTCATCCTTTTGTACTGTAAGATAACATTAGAAAGAGAAACTATGGGAACCATTGCGCGTGAACTAAGAATGGTAACTGCAATAAGTCCACCAATGCTCAAAGCTTGATTATGTATCTCAAAAACTCCCACAAAAACAACCGCTAAGGTTATGCTTTGGATTAAGATATAAGTTATGTTTTGAGTTAGATGGTTTAGAGTTGAGATTTTATTTGCTAGTTTTTCATAAAACTCCACCATTCTTACATACATAAACCCCCTTTTACCAGAGGAGTTTTGAAGTTTTAAAGTGTCACTACCACTGATACTCTCAAGCAAATAACCATTTTTACTTTGTGCTTCTTTAAACTGTCTATGAGAAAGTGTAGCTAGTGGAAATTGCATCAAAAAGTTAAAAGCAATCATCAAAAAACCTGTAACAAGAGGGATAACAGCTATAGTAGGAGATATAACATATATAACACCAACAGCTATAATAAAAAAAGGCAAATCTAAAACTTGTATAAGTGTTCTTGAGGAGAAAAACTCCTTAACACTTTGTAACTCTTTAAAAAGGTTAGCCTTAGTACCAGAGAGAAGATGATCATAATTAGAACGTTTAGACATAATCTGATCAAGAAGTATCTGCTCAAAATGGGAACTTAACTTTCTTGAGGTATCTTCAAGTATGTGAACCCTAACACTTTTTAAAATCAAATCAAAACTAAAAATTATCAAAACACCAACAACTAAAACTATAAGTGTTTCTATAGCGAAGTTGGGAACAACCCTATCGTAAACATTCATCGTAAAAAGGGGAAGTGCTAAGGCAAATATATTTATAAAAAAAGAGATAATTCCAACCTCTATATAAGCTTTATACATAGATTTAATGGGTTTAAAAAACCAATCTAGTGGCTTTTTTCTACTAGTTAAACGTTTATCCTTTTCATCTCTAAAAAAGAAAAGTGCTTTTTTGTATTTTTTTAAAGCAGAGTTTTTTATCTCTTTTTCAACACCATCTTCAACTATAATTGCACTAAAGTATGAGATAGACTTTAAAATAACAATAGATGAGTTTTTATCAAACAAGATAGCAGGTGCTAAAAAACTATCTAAAGCTTCAAAGTTTATATCTTCATAACTTGCACTTAGGTTTGTTCTACTACAAACTTCAAAAACAGCCTCAACATCAAACTCCTCTTCATCTTTGAGACCAAAAGAGACTATAGTTTCTTTAGCGACATCACCATAATAAAAGTTAAGTATATAAGAAAATGAGTTAAAAAGTGTGTTCATATGGTTATTATAGCACTTTAGTTTGAAGTGTTTATAAAGGGCAAATTTAAAGTAATTATTTAAATTTAGATATTTTCTACTTACTTTAAGGTTTATAAAAGATATTTATTTATATAATCACGCTCTACAAAACGTGGACGAGTGGGTGAGTGGCTGAAACTACACCCCTGCTAAGGGTGCGTACCTTTACGGGTACCGAGAGTTCGAATCTCTCCTCGTCCGCCACTTCATAAAATCAAAACACTTCAACTTATGTTATAGTTAAACCATGACAAAATTAGATATATTAAATTATCTCAAAGAACATTATAAAGAGTTCAATAATACATACAATGTACAAAAAATAGGTATCTTTGGAAGCTATGCAAAAGATGAAGCAACAAAAGATAGTGATATAGACATTTTTGTGCAAATGGACCCTAAACTTTTAAATATGGTAGCCATTAAACAACTTATAGAAAATGATTTACATAAAAAAGTTGATATCGTAAGACTTAGAGATAAAATGAACCAATACTTAAAAAAAAGAATTTTAAAAGATGGCATATATGCTGTATGATAAAGAGTTGGTTCTTGATACGCTTGAACAGGTAAGAGATAATTTGGGTTAAAAAAAGATCTACTTTTGCAAATAGTGCTGATGATTTTTGTGATACAGAATATAGTCAAGAAAAATTAGATAGTATTTGCATGAAACTTATAGCAATCGGCGAAAGTTTAAAAAATATAGATAAACTTACAGATAAAAAACTACTCAGTATAAAAACAAAATAGTGTTCAATTTTATTTCATTAACAACTTTATAAGGATAAGTTCCTATATCTTTTTGTGACAATATGCTTGTTTAAAGTAAAAATTTGATATCACTTTATATGTGAACTAATATCACAAATGTATATACAATTAACCTTTAATCGTCTTTCTCAAAAATTTGCACTTATCTCTTGAATTGACGAATTTAAATAAAAAGATTTTTTAATGAAAAATTATTTATTACTTTCTACACTGCTTGCTATATCGTCTTTACAAGCAGATATGATAATTGTCTAGTTAGTCGCTTTAGTGCGATAAACAATACCTCAGGAAACTCAGTATATGCCGGGATACAATACCGCTTTGTAGAGCAAACGCAGAGACCGTAAAATAAAATGTATGAATCCAAACGTTTAACGTGAGGGTTCATACTAATATTGTATATTTTATTCGATTATTGTAATGTTATTGTCATCTATACAAACAGTTACATCTTTAGAATGTTTTCCATTTTCACTTATATTTGCGTAAAAATATAGTTTAGTATCGCTGTAATCTAAAAAGTTTATTATAAAACTTTTATATTTACTTTCATCTACATAAACAACTTTTTCTTTTGTTGCTAAGGTGTTTTCAAAGTTTAGTTTGTAAAGTGCACCTAGATTAGTTACTAAGTACATTTTAGAGTTATGTACATACACATTATCTATACCATTAGGTAAATCATGATAAAAAGGAATCTTTGAAAAAGTTAGTGTACTTTTATTTAACTTATATAATTTGTACTCACTCTCATAAACTTTTGCTAAAGCGTAAAGTTCGTTGTTTAATACAACCATAGATCTTATATATTGAAAACTATGTTTTAAACTCCTAGCATCATCTTTTTCACCTGAACTTCTAAAAATATTTATATTTCCAGAACCTTCACTTATAAAGTAAAGATAATCATCGCTAGAGATAAGATTTTTTATGTTTGAAAGATTACTAGTATAAATCTTTTCAACTTTTTTTGCATCTGTGCTATAAACTCCTAGTTTGTTATTAGAATTTTTTGCACTAAAGTAAACTCTATTTTTAAAATTAACCAACTTGCTAGCAAATTTATATTGCTCAAAATCATTTTTTATAAGTTTTACATCAGCAGACTTAGCATCAACTTTATATATATTTTCTTCTCCAAATGAATAAGAAAACAAAATAGTTTCATCTATATAACTAAAATCAACCACATTGTTTGACAGCTTTTTAATTAACTTCGTACCCTCACTTGAGCCATCACTAATCCATAACTCTTCAATATTATTGTTCATCACACTAAAGTATGTTTTATCTTTTATCTTTATGAACTTAGGCACATAATATATAGATCCGAAACTATTTGCATTATATTTGTTAACTAGTACATTTTCTCCACCATCTAAAGTATATATACCTTTTTGTGTACTATAGTAAAGTTTATTACCTCCAATTTTTGTGTCATAAAATCTTTTATCAGCAACATTGTAACTCTCTTCTACATTGAAAGTATTTGTATTTACCCTCCAATAGTTAAAACCAACTCCATTGTGTAAATCATCTTGAAAAACATGTAAATCATGATTTAGAACAGATAATTTAAGTTTAGCACCAGACATATTGTCTAACTCTAAAACTACACTTAAATTATTTTCACTACCATCACTTTTATATAGATATTTTGTATTTGCACCATAAGCATCAAAATAAAAAACATTATTTTTAACAGCAACTTGTGGAT
>WFNF01000057.1 GCA_015488775.1 Helicobacteraceae bacterium | reverse complement strand
CTATTCAAAATCTTTATGATACACTTTATGCTCAAGGTAGCGTCTCTGCCCAAGAAGCTTTAAAAGTAGGATGTATGGTTGAAGTTGTTGATGTTAATGATTTAGATGAATATATCATTGAGTCTAAAGACAACCAAGCTATGTTAGACACTTTTGACATACTTTTGCGTGGAAGTTATAAACACTATTGGGCTTTTGATAAGGGTCTTAAAAACATTGGTGTAGGTGATGGATGTTGTTCACTTGGAGATGATTACTGTAAAAGTGAAACTCAATACCCACGTTAGATATTAAATATAAGAGGAAAAAATGAAAGAAAGCATAATTAAAAATGCAACTAAAGCAGCATTAGTTGCAGATAGTTACTCACTAGGTGCACACTGGATATATGACCCACAAGAGTTAAAAGATTTAGAAATAGACTGGAATGAGTTAAGTGAACCTAAGGCAGTGTGGCATGAAGGCAAACAAAAAGGTGATTTTACTCATTATGGTGATCAGGCTAAATGGCTTGAACAATATGTAGATGATAATGATAAGTTTGATATAAACTCTTACAAATCTCTATGGCTTGAAAATATGAAAACTTTCAAGGGTTATCTTGATGGTTCATGTAAAGAGACTCTTAAAATCTTAAAAGATGATAGCATGGCAGTAGTTTGTTCAAGTTCACATGATATTTCTATAGTTGGGTCTATCTCTCCTCTTTTAAGCATAAGTGAAAGTAAAGAGGAGTTTTTAGCCAATGTTAAAACACTTGTAGCTTTTACTCATAATGACCCAACAGTTTTAAGTGTAGCAAAACTTTTTTCTAGCGTTTTATTTGATGTGGCAAATGGTGGGACTATTGATGATGCACTAACAAAAGTTCAAGCAGATGAAAGTATTAAAGATAGATTTGAGTCAGGATTATCTAGTAAAAGTAAAAATACTTTTGAGTCTATTAAAAACTTTGGAGCAAGTTGCTCGGTTGAAGGTGCATTTGAAGGAACTGTACATCTTTTAGCTAAGTTTAACAACTATAAAGAAGCGATGATTACAAATGCAAAATGTGGTGGCGATAGTGCCGCAAGAGCGATGATAGTTGGTATGATAATGGGTGCGGCAGGTTATGAACTTCCATCTTCATGGGTTAAAGATACAAATTACTTATAAAATCAAGTAGTCTTTTAGGCATCTCACAAAGTTTTAAAAGCTTAGTGAGAGCTATAACTTCATTTTATGTTATTATTTTTTCTTTCTAGTACCCTTTTTTCTAGTCCCTTGGTAAGGCTTGTTTTTTAGTGCTTCAGCCTCTTCTATAACATAAGCTGCCTCAGAGTCTATAAACTTATAAACTATCTCTTTAAAACGTTCCACTGAACCCATGTTTACACTCTCTTTACTTGTGTTTGATCCTGTAATATTTGCTCCAATAGAAGCAAACTCAAGTTTACTAGCCTTTTGTTTAAGTAGGGCACACTCTAGTCCTGCGTGTAAACCTTTAACCTCTACAAAACCTTCTACCTCTTCAACTGCGTAAGATACTCTTTTTGCAAATTCACTTTTTTCAACTATCCACGCTGGGTAAATATTTTCATCTTTTACTTTAAATTTAAAGTTCTGAAGATGAGAACTTGTTTGCTCTTCAAGTTGAATGATCCCTACTCCATCCATGGAGAGTAGAGATAGCTCAACAATCAGCTTATCATCTTCAATTTTCATCTTTGCGAAGTTAACACTACTGTGAGGAATATTGTAGATATTATTATCTTTTTTAACACCATGAGGCATATTAACTAATGCTGAAAGTATCTTTTGAGTATTTTCATAATAATGAGTATGCTCTTGATCAAGAACCTCTTTAAATTGCTTAGGCACATGAGAACCCTCTTCTACGATAAACAAAGCTTTTGCTGATTTTGAGATAGTGCTACGTGTTTGTCCACCTGAAATATCAGCTAACTTAATGTTGCTTTTTTGTAAAAGTTTTACAATCTCTATGTTAGCATTGGGGATGTTTTTATCTATATCTAAACCAGAATGTCCGCCAAGAAGTTTATCAATACTACACTCATAATACTTAGCCCCTTCGCTTTTAAGGCGTTTGAGTTTTAATGTTCCTATTAAATCAACACCACCCGCACATGCGATATAAACAGCTTCACTCTCTTGGGCATTTAAATTAAGAACATATTTTGTTTTTATAGTGAGTTCTAAGGCTTTTATCCCTTTAAGACCAATCTCTTTATCTACTGTAAACAGACAGTCCACAGGCTTTTTATCTTGCATTATAAGTAGCATCAAGCTTACAGCGATACTACTATCTGCACCTAAATTGGAATCTTTAGCAAAAATCTTTCCCATTTTTTCAATAAGCTCTAAATTTGGAGCTTCACCTAAACATGTCATATCGTAGTGTGATTGTAAAGTCATTGTTGAGTCATCATGGTAACAGATAATATTACCAGCTTTATCGCTTTTAGTTACATACCCATAAGGTTTAACCCATTTACGTATAAAACTTTCCATCTCAGTTGTATGACCACTACAGCGAGGTATTTTACAAATTTCTCTAAATATATTCCAAAAAGTTTCCATATCTGTTTTATGTCCTTAAATTAATGTAATATTATACATTAGCTACTTGAAGTCTATGATTGAACACTCTTTAAAAGTAGTTCTTTCATCTTATCTTTTCGATTATTATCTGTAAAAGAAGAATTTATGCTGTTTAAAACTAATTTTTGAGCTTGTTTTTTACTAAGATTAAGCTCTTTAGCAAGTGCTTCAAAATTTTCATTCATATAGCCACCAAAATAAGCAGGATCATCAGAGTTGACACCTACACAAACACCTTGTTCTAACATTATTAATATATTATGATCAGACATCTGTTTAAATACTTGTAGTTTTGTGTTTGACAAAGGACATACAGTTAAGGGTATATTGTTCTTGATCAGATACTTCATTAAAAGAGGGTCTTCAATAGAGCGAACACCATGATCAATACGTGATACTTTAAGATCATTTATAGCTGACCAAACGTAACTTGAAGAACCCTCTTCACCTGCGTGTGCAACACATAGTAATCCCATCTCTCTAGCCTTTGCAAAAACACGACTAAACTTTGAAGGTGGATTTCCTGATTCAGAGCTATCTAACCCCACTGCTTTTATATATTTTAAGTATGGTTGAGCTTGAGTTAATGTTTCAAAGGCTTCTTCCTCACTTAAATGCCTTAAAAAACAGAGTATAAGTTCGCTTGTAATCCCTAATGTTTTTTCACCATCTTTTAAAGCACTAAAGATACCCTCAATCACACATTTAAAATCAATACCTCTTTTTGTATGCGTTTGAGGATCAAAAAAAGGTAAGCACCAAGTAAACCCCATCTAGCAAAGTGAACAGTTTTAACTCAGTTCCACATTCCAAGGTAGCAATTCCTCAATATTTTTTCCCTCAGCTTCATAAATAGGAAGCTGAGTAAGTATATGTTTTAG
>WFNF01000056.1 GCA_015488775.1 Helicobacteraceae bacterium | reverse complement strand
TCAAAACTGTATGAATCCCCACCACCAACAGCATACTTAACTGCAAAAACATCATCAACTGCTAACAATTGTAAAGCAAATGACTGATTTTCATAAACATTATTAATAGCTTTAGATTTAAAAGTTGGAGGGGTTGTATCTGTACTATTTTCGACACCATTTACAACACTAATTACAATAAAACTTGCTTCAGAATTAAGGGTAGAATCATTAACTATAAGTTGAATTTTATAATCACCAAGTACATCTCTATCTTTATCAGTACTTAAGTTACCATTTAAGTTTACAATTTCACCAATTACAGCACTTTTATCACTACCAGCGTCAGATATAGGAGCACTATTTTCACTTGTATGAGTTCCACATGAAGTTATTAGCAATATACTTGCAAAAAAAATAACTTTAGATATATAGTTCAGCATCTTAATCCCTTAAAGTATACAACTTTTTTCCAGAGTATACATTTATTTTGTTGTTTAGGATAATAGCTTTTTAATGTGAAATAATAACTTAAAACATTAGATTTACTTACAAAAATTATACTAAAAGTCAATTTAATTTGATATATTACTTTTTTAGTTAAACCTTTACTAGGAAAAGTATTAAAAATCCAAAATTTAAATCTAGTAAAGATTTTGAAATAAAAATTAATATAAAAAACATTACAATAGAGAAGTTTGTATCTACTAACGATACCCAATCACAAATAACAAGCTCATTTGATGAGTTCTAAAAGGGATTTAAAATGCAAGAGGATTCCAACTGTTACTTACTTGATACATCTGTTATCTTAGATGATCCAACAAACATACTTAAGATTTCAGATAACAACAACAATGGTGTTATCATCTCAAACATAGTTTTAGCTGAACTTAACAACAAAAAAGATGATATAAGAAGTGATGCAGGTTTTAGAGCAAGAGAATTTTTTAGACTAGCAGATAACTGCGATGGAGAACCTCTTAGTTTTGATCAGATGCCACAATGTTTTAGAAAAAAACAAAAGTTAAATACTGAAGATAAGTTTTATAAACTCTCTTTACACTTTAGTGCTTCCTCATATAGTGATGAGATTGTTCCTATAAATCTTTATATTATATTTAGGGAAAATTATCATGTTTCAAAAAACTTTACAGAGCCGAAGGGTTTAAATGATGCAAAAATATCTGAGATAGCCAAAGATTATGAGCTTATACTTTTAACAAATGACATCTCTTTTAAAATAGCTTCAGAGGTTGAGCATGTAAACGCCCAAACCATAAAAAACTCAAGTGTTGAAAACTTTGATGAGTTAGAATTTTCATTTAGCTTTCCTTACGAAGATGAACCAATTTTAGAAAACATTCAAGAGCATAAAAACTTTGAACAGATAACTTTTGTTCAAGAAGCGGTTTCACAAAGCACAGAGATTTATGAAACAGGGATACAAAGACACGCCTTAGTTTTAAACAACGCTTTAGAGTGGCAAGATTTTGATAGAAGGTTTGGTGAACACTATAATGCGAACCTAATTAGACCTATAAACCTAGAACAAAAGTTTTACTACTCTATGATAACCCACCCTCTTAACTCTATAACTGTAGTATCTGGAGCAACTGGTTCAGGAAAAACTCTTATGGCACTTCAAGCAGGTTTAGAACTTGTTGAAGATGGTGTAGTTGAGGGGATAATATATGCTAGGAACACTGTAACATCTAGTGATAGTGCTAGTGAGATGGGTTTTAGAAAAGGTGATCAAGATCAAAAGCTTGGTTACTTTATGTATCCTCTTTACTCTGCTGTAAACTTTACTATTGAGCATCAAAACAAACACTCCATAGATGCTAAAGTGGAGTACACTGGCAACACAAACTCTATAAAAAGAGAAAACGCAACAGAAACATTTATGGTAAACAACAACATAGAGGTTATGGACATAGCTCACATTAGAGGAACATCCATAAACAAAAAACTTGTGATTATAGATGAGGCTCAAAACCTTACAAATGCTACTATGAAACTCATTGGAACAAGAATGGGTGAGGGAACTAAACTTGTTATTATGGGAGATCCTGCACAGATTGATCATCCATTTTTATCTAAAAGAAGAAACGCCTTAGTCTCTTTACTTCAAAAAGCTAGTAAAACAAACTTTATAAGTGCTATAAACCTAAAACACACTATTAGAAGTGAGATTGCTAACTGGTTTGATAAGTACTTTTAAGTTTATAAGAGGAGTGTTCAAAATTCTGTGTCAGCCTGATATAATAAAAATATAAAGGTTGGTATAGATGAGTAAAATAGAGAATATAGAGTTTGATTTTGATGATGCAGTTACTGATATTATGAATGGTAAAAGTGTAAGTGGAAAAGATGGAGTACTTGCACCATTAGTAAAACAGTTAGTTGAAGCTGCACTTCAAGCAGAAGTTGAATCTCATATTGCACAAGAAGTATTTGCAGGCAATAAAAATAGAAAAAATGGTACATCTTCTAAAACAATAAAAGCAGAAGGTGGTAGTTTTATTCTTGATACTCCAAGAGATAGAGCAGGAACATTTGAACCACAACTCGTAAAGAGAAATCAGACACATTTAACATATGATATTGAAGAGAAAGTTCTCTCAATGTATTCCCTTGGATTGAGTTATACTGACATTTCCAAACATATAGAAGACATGTATCAAATAGAACTTTCAAAAGGTACTATTAGTAATATAACCGATAAAATTATCACTAAGGTAAAAGAGACCACTGGAGCCAATCTACACCTTTGTTTGGTTAGATGCAATACACTATAAAATCAAAGATGGCGGTAAGTATGATACTAAAGCAGTCTACACAGTCCTTGGAATGGATAAAGACGGCAGGAAGGATGTTTTAGGGCTGTATATAGGTGAGGATGAAGGTGCTAATTTCTGGTTAGGTGTACTTACAAAACTTCAAAATAGAGGGGTAAAAGATATTCTTATCACCAGTGTAGATGGACTTAATGGTTTTCCTGAAGCCATCAAAACCATCTTCCCAAAAACAGAAGTACAGCTCTGTATAGTCCATCAAATTAGAAACTCTTTGAAGTATATAGCATCTAAGGATCAAAAGGAATTTATTAAAGATTTGAAGCTTGTTTATCAAGCTACAAGTAAAGAGATTGTTGAAGATGAGCTCCTTAAACTTGATGAGAAATGGGGTAAAAAATATCCTATAGTCTTGAACTCTTGGAACAATAAATGGGAGAACTTATCTCACTATTTCAAGTATCCATATCCAATAAGAAAAATCATGTACACTACGAATATTATTGAATCTGGACATAGACAATTTCGTAAACTTACAAAAACAAAAGGAGCTTTCCCAAATAAAGATTCACTACTTAAATTACTCTATATGGGTATACAAAATGCAAAAGAAAAATGGACTCAGCCAGTACATAATTGGAGTCAAACAATTTCACAATTAGCCATCTTTTTTGAAGGCAGACTGGATGAATACTTGGAGCTGTAACTAGGTGTTACTTTTGGTAGCTGACACAGAATTTTTTACGGTCTCTGGTTTAACTAAGTAGTACAAATAAACCTCAAGAGCGTAAATAACCTCTTTTTACACTCTCTTCTGGAAGTGAGGCTTCAGTCTAGCCCAACTCTCAAACCCCTAAAACAACATCCAAAGCCTCCCCATAAGAAACATCATTATTTTTCAACCCCATCATCTT
>WFNF01000055.1 GCA_015488775.1 Helicobacteraceae bacterium | reverse complement strand
TCCTATGTAATGCCCAAAGGGAGGGATAAAAAAAGCGATATTTCATAAAACTTTTAATCGCCATAGCTATGGCTATGACTCAAAAAAGCTTTTATAAAATCTCATCTTTTTTTCTTCCCTCTGAGGGGTACTAGGGTTCTTAGAGGTGCCCATATATTTTTAGATACAACTAGGGAGCAGATAATGTTAAATAAAATATTTTCAATGTTGCAACTTCAGCAACAGCTAAATGACGCAACAAATGGGGAAAATTGGGAAAATGGTATTACTAAAAATGCTAAGCACATTAACTGGAAAAGATGTATATATATGGAGTGTGCTGAGATGGTTGACTCTTTTGCTTGGAAACATTGGAAAAGTATAGATAAGCCTAGTGATTGGAATAACCATAAAATAGAGGTTGTTGATGTTTGGCACTTTATTATGAGTGAGGCTTTAAGAGATTATAACATAGGTCTTAAGGGTAATGTTGAAGATTTAGCATTAAATATATCTCAAAGTTTAGAGTACGCTCGCATTGTTGATATGAAAGAGACTTATGGCTCTATAGAGGATATCTTTGCTATTGTCGAAGAGATTATGTGTACTGTATTAAATAAAAGTGAGTTTGACATAGAAAAACTTTTAAAACAATTTTTTCATCTTGTTGAATTAAGTGGTTTAAATTTAGATTCACTTTATAGATTGTATGTTGGTAAAAATATATTAAATCAATTTAGACAAGATAATGGTTATAAAGATGGAACTTATATAAAAGTTTGGGACGGTCTTGAGGATAATATGATTATGAAAAAAATCTGGGAAGATAATGATCATCTTAAACCAGAGCAACTTTACAGAGAGTTAGCAAAGCAGTACACTGCTTTAACCCAAATTATGCAGTAGAAAACTTAAGAAAGCACCTATCATTGTACACAAGGCACATTCATAAAATCATTGACCTACCAATAAGGTAGGCACAAAGATTTTCTAAACATCCCTTATGCACAAGCATAGACGCTACTTGTTGTTCCCTACTGCATAATTTGGGTTGAACTTAAAACTATGTATATAAAAACCTCTTAATCTTTTTAGTTGGGGTTTTTATAAAAGGTTCACTTTGTTCGTAAGCTTTTGTAATCTTAGCAAAATTAGATAACTTTGTATTGGCTAAATCTTTAATCTCTTCTAATAAAATCACAATCTCTTTACGAAGTTCAGAATCACTTTTTTTATTTAGATTATGAATCTCATCAAATTTTTCATAATCTATATGTATCTTAGCTACAACTTTTGAGTCCTCCTCATAAGCTAATGAGTCTAAAACCATTGGATGTTGATTTATGATTGATTCTAAGGCTTCAGGGTATATATTTTCACCACTTGAACCTATGATAACACTTTTACTTCTTCCATTTATAAATAGATAACCATCTTCATCAATGTGTCCTAAATCTCCCGTATTTAACCAACCATCTTTATCTAAAATCTCATCTGTACGCTCTTGGTCTTTAAAGTAACCAACCATTATATTTGGGCCTCTAACATGAAGCTCTCCATCTTTACCATCTTCACCATACTTTTCAAGTTTAAACTCAACTCCTGAAACATTTGGACCAGTTGAGCCAACTTTTGTTTTACCTGGAACTGCACCAGCAAGTAGAGGTGCTGTTTCTGTAAGTCCATACCCAATTGCATAAGGAAATTCAGCCTCTTTTAAAAATTGTTCAACAAATGGAGATAGTTTTGCTCCCCCGATACCAAAAAATCTAATCTCACCACCAAAACTTTCAATCAGTTTTGCACCTGCAATTTTATTTAATTTTTTCCTTACATAAGGGATGTTTTCATAAAGTGCTTTTATAAAAAAGTTAGATGTAAATTTAGCTTGAACTTTTGACTTGTATATTTTTTCTATTACAAGAGGAACACTTAACATAAATGTTGGTTTAACTTTTGCCATAGCTGCTAAAAGAATCTTTGGTGTTGGAACTTTTGAGATATAACTGATGCTAGAACCATTGAAAAAAGGTACTAAAAAGCCTATAGAACACTCTAAAGTATGAGCAAGTGGTAAAATAGATAAAAATCTATCATCTTTTGTAATTTCAATTAAATCTTGAGCTTGATAAACTTGAGATACTAGATTTAAATGGTTTAGTATAACACCTTTTGATTGTCCTGTAGTTCCAGATGTATATATGATAACTGCAATGTCTGTTGGTTTTATAGAGACTTTTGATTCTGTTTTAGATAAGGCTTTATTTTTTAATTCGTTTAATTTTTTAGATGACTCAGAAACGAAATTTGAAAGTTTAGTACTTCTATCTTCTAGTATTTCTAATGTATTGCTTGAAAATATATACTCTAAAGATGAGTTGAAATCATTTTCAAAAAGTTTTGATTCTAGCTTTTTAGATACAAAGATTGCTTTAGATTCTGAATGTTTTACTATATGGTGAACCTCATTTGCATGAAAATCTGGAAGTATTGGTACAATTATAGCACCTATCGATGTAACTGCTAGATATATCAATCCCCAGTTAGGCATATTTTCACTATATAAAGCTACCTTGTCACCCTTTTTGATATCAAGTTTTTTAAAGACACTATGGAGTTCATCTATTTTATCTTTTAACATCTCGTAAGTTAAATCATAGCCATTCATATCTGTACTTAATAGTTTATCTTTATATAGCTCACATGAATGATTTTTAAGATCTAAAAGTGTGTCGTTTTCTAATTTTATCATTTTTAATATTCCTTTGATTTTATTACAGCGGCTAAGGCATCTATTTTACCATAGGCATACTCTTTGTTAAAGCCGTTGTGATTGTATGTTACATTACCAATTTTTTGTGCTGTTGAGATAATAATTTCTCTTATTTGACTTGGAGTTAGATTTTTATTTTGTGTTAACATAAGTGCCACAACTCCCGCTACACTTGGTGCAGAAAAAGATGTACCTCTTTCAAATGTATAGTTATCATTTATATCGTAACCACGGTTGTTGTTTTCACCCTTATCATCTCTTTCATCGCTTGTAAATACACCAATATTTTCACCAGCAGGTGCTAAAATATCTATGTTTGAACCATAATTTGCATAAGTTGCTTTATTATTGTATTCACTTGAACCACCAACACCTATAACACTGCTTAGTTCAGATTCATCATTATATATTGAATCTAAATCGTAACCATCATTTCCACTTGCAAAGATTATAGTTATACCTTTGTTATAAAGCTCGTTAATAACATTACTTACTGAGTCAGAAACTTGGTAAGTTCCCCATGAACAAGATATAACTTGAGCACCAAGCTCTTCAGCTTTATAAAAAGCATCAATAGCTACTTGATCAGATATCTCTTCATCGTTTTTATCTATAGTACCAATCAAGATATATTTTGCTCTTGGTGCACTTCCAAAAACTTTATTTTCTATATCGTTGCTTGCTAACATACCTAAAGTCATAGTGCCATGTGAAGATATATTTGTTTTATTGCTAACATCAGTAGTATTGGTTTTTACATTATAAGTAGCAATTATAGAATTTTTATAAGATGTATGGTTTATATCAAAATTTCCATCTATAATAGCAATTTTAATCCCATTACCATTACTTATATTGTGAGCATAGTTTAGTTTTATATTGGCATTTGAATTTATATTGTTAGTTTGAGAAAAACTAGATAATATAAATTGATTTTGCCATTGATATACAGAGTATTTATTATCTATCACTTGTGTTTGTTGGTTTGAACAAGATAAAAATATTAATGATATAAAAAATAAAAAATATTTCATCTTTTAAAATACTTTTTTTTGAAGTTTATAGAACTTACTTTTACATCTTTGTCTTTATAGATTTTTTGAGATATCTCTAAAACTGTGTTTATATTTTCACACTTTACTAATATATATCTATCTGGTACATTTTTTATAAGAGTTAAAGAGTATTTATCTAAAAAAGTATCTAAATCTACATCATCATTTAAAGTGACAATAAGTGTACCATCAGTTTTTAAAGTTTGAGAGTTTTGATTTGTATAAGTAATTTCATCAACACCACTTTGAGCTTTAAAAGCAGAGGAATAGTGTGTGTCTAGTGGTGTAAGATATATTTTTTTATTGTTATTATAATAAAAATCTTGACTAAGTAATGCAGTGTAAATAAATAATATTATTAATTTCATATATAGATTATATTAAAATATCTTTATGATAAGTATAAATGAGCGTTTTAATTATATATATGAAGAGAAAAAGTCTAAATTTATCGCACATATTTTTGAATATAATAGATTTGATGAAGTTATGAAAGAGCTTAAAGAGGAAAATCATAAGGCAAGACACTTTGTTTATGCTTTTAGATATATAAATGAGTTTGATCAGATAGTGGAGGGTAGTAGTGATGATGGTGAACCTAGAGGAACAAGTGGCAAACCATCATTAAATGTATTAAGTGGTAATGAACTTATAAATGTAGGGGTAATTATAGTGCGTTACTTTGGTGGAACAAAGTTAGGTACTGGTGGTTTGGTTAGAGCCTATGGTGAGGCTGTAAATAAAGTTATATCTGTAAGTAAAACATTTTTGTATGAAAAAATAATTAATGAGATTTGTGAAGTTTCTTATTCAAATCTTTCAATATTAGAATATAATGCAAAAGAGTTAGGTGTTTGCTTAGAAAAATTAGAATATTTAAACAGCAGTGTAAAGGTAAAACTTAGTTCATCAAAGGATAAATTATCTTTAATATTGTTAAAATCTAAAGAGTTAATAAAAATAACGTAGAAAATAACGTTAGTTTGATACTATATCAAGGGTACTAGGGTTTTTAGAGGTGCCCTTAAACTCAAATAATTAAGAAAGAGAACAATGAAAAAGCTACTTATACTTCCACTATTCACTTTATTATTGCAAGCTTCATCTTTTGATGATTTTAAAAAACAGCAATATTCAGACACTACTTCAAAAGATTTTGAAAAACATAAAAAAACTGTAAATAAACAGTTCGATGCTTATATAAAAGCTCAAGAGAAAGCCTTTAAGGATTATAAAAAAGATGTTGGGGCTATTTGGGAAGAACCTAAAATGCCTACTAAGAAAGATTGGGTTTATTACTCTAAAGATAAAATGACTCGTAGTATAGTTGATTTTGATAAGGGTGTAATTACAATTGAGACTGTTGCTAAAGATACATCTATAGCAGCTAAAAATCTTCAAAAAACTTTGGCAAATACTGTAAGTGTTAGTGTTGATGAAGCATATAAAACTGATCCATTACAACAAAAATTAAGTAAAATCAAAAAACCTTATGGAGATGTAAGTTCTAAACCATCTTCTCAAAGTGTAATTAAAGATCTTGTTTTAGGAAAAAATGCTAGTAACAAAGATTTAAATAAATTTGTACAAAATAGTTTTAAAAAGAAAAATCTTAAAAAAGTTAGTTCCTCTAAAATTCAAGAGGCAAAGGTATATACTTTAACTGTTGATATGCCTAAAGATAAAAATATAAAGCTTTCTAAACAGTACTTATCAAAAGTTGAAAGTTATTCAAAGAAATATAAATTAACTAAACCTTTGATTTTTGCTATTATAGAAACAGAAAGTTCATATAACCCGTTTGCAAGGTCTCATGTCCCAGCCTATGGTTTAATGCAAATTGTACCAAGAACAGCTGGTATAGATGCTTATAATCTTGTATATAAACAAAAAAAGATGCCAAGTGCATCATATCTATATAATGAAGATCATAATATTGAGTTAGGTAGTGCATATCTTCATATACTTTATTATAGATATTTAAAATCTATAAAAGATCCAACAAGTAGAATGTACTGTGCAATTGCTGCTTATAACACTGGAAGTGGTAACATAGCGTATGCATTTATTGGTTCATATAATATGTCAAAAGCGGCACCAAAGATTAACTCTATGAGTTCAGATGCTGTTTATAAACGTTTGCAATCACATTTGAAATTTGATGAAGCAAAGCATTATTTGAAAACAGTTCATACTCGTATGAATAAATACGCTAAGGTATATTAGAGACTATTTAACCAATAAGGAGTGTTCTTTTGCTCCTGTTTTATAGTTGTAGATTCACCATGACCAGGGTAAACAGTTTTATCATAATCTAGTTTTAAAAATCTTTGAAGTGAATCTTTCATATCGCTAGCACTAGAGTATGGAAAATCGTAACGACCAATAGAATTATGAAAAATAAAATCACCACTAAACATAGCATCTTCAATCTCTATGGTTGAACAACCAGGGCAATGACCAGGGTAGTGTCTAAATTTTACTTTAATGCCATCTATCTCAAACTCTTCATCACCTTTAACTAAGACATCAGGAGTTGAGCTTGGGAGATTTGGCATAAAAGTTGAGTCTTTTAATAAAAAAGCATCTGCACCTTGAGTATAAAGTGGAATGTTAAATAGTTTTTGAACTTCAGAATTTGACCATACATGATCAAAATGACCATGGGTATTTAAGATAGCAATTGGATTAGTTACATTCTCCTTAATCCACTTTGTAGCACCAACACCAGGATCTATAATTATATCTTTACCATCAATACTTACTATGTAACAGTTAGTTTGATAATCACCCATAGGCTGAACTTTAATAGTCATTTTTTACTCTCCTAATAATTAACTGCAACTTTATAAGTTGGATCATCCATCTCGTAAGAACAGTGTGGTCCAGCAGCTTTTAAAATCTCTTTACAATCTTTACTTAGATGTCTAAGTAGTAAACTTTTTCCAGCTTCTTCATACTTTTTAGTTATATTGTCTATAGCTTCCACACCTGAACTATCCATAACTCTTGTTTCTTTAAAGTCAATAACAACTTTTACTGGATCGCTTTGAACATCAAAATTTTCACTAAAAGTAGTTGCACTTCCAAAAAATAGTGGACCATCAAGCTCATACACCCTAGTACCATCTGCTTCAAAACTTGCTCTTGCTCTGATTCGTGCATGTTTCCAAGCAAATACAAGAGCAGAGATTATAACTCCAGATATAACAGCTATAGCTAAGTCAAACACAATAGTTATGATTGTTACACTAACCATTACAAAAGCATCAGATTTAGGCATATGTCTTATGTGTGAAAAGCTACTCCACTCAAAAGTACCAATACTAACCATAAACATAATTCCAACTAGAACACCAACAGGTATGATATTTAGTATATCTGTAAGTGAAGCAACTAAAATCATAAGTCCAACAGCTGCGGTTACACTAGATAACCTACCAAGACCTCCTGATGTGTAGTTGATGATTGATTGACCAATCATAGCACAACCAGCCATACCACCAAATAAACCACAAGTGATATTACCAGCACCTTGTGCTATACACTCTTTATTTCCACTTCCTCTTGTTTCACTCATCTCATCAAGAACTGCTAAAGTAAGTAAAGACTCTATTAGCCCAACTAATGCAACTAAAAGTGCGTATGGTAAAACCATAATTAAAGCATCAAGATTTAAAACATTTTGAGGAATAGAAAATGATGGTAGTTCACCTTTAAATATACTAAGATCAGTTAATCCACCAACAACTAAAGTGTCCATTTGTGTAAAATATACAACTACTGTCATTATTATTATTGCAACTAGGCCTGATGGAATAGCTTTAGTAAACTTAGGAAGTACATACATTATGAACATTGTACTAGCAACTATAATATACATAATATAGTTTTGGTTTTCAAAAAACTTAAATTGTGCAGTAGCAATAACTATAGCTAAACCATTTACAAACCCATACATCGCTGGTTGAGGAACTAAGCGTATAAATTTACCCATTTTAAACAAACCAATTATGATTTGTATAACACCTGCAATTATGGTTGCTAGTAAAATGTATTGTAAAACTCCAATGCTTAGTTCATCGCCACTTAATCCAGATTTTTCTAAAAGTGTTCTTGCTTCAAATGCTAAGCCAACAAGAACAACTGCAACTGCTCCTGTAGCACCAGAAATCATACCTGGTTTGCCACCAATCAAAGCTGTTATTAGACCTAGTATAAATGCTGTGTAAAGACCAACAATTGGTGAAACACCTGCTATAAATGAGAATGCTATAGCTTCTGGTACTAGAGCAACTGCAACAACTAGACCTGAAAGAATGTCATTTTTAATATTATCTGTTTTGTAGTTTTGTATTGTGAACAATTAGTTTAACCTTTTAGAGCAGTTAATTGCTCTATAATTTTTATTTTTTTGTCTTTTGCTAACTCTAAATCAGCTCTGTTTTTCGCTATAACTTCATCTGGTGCATTTGCAACAAATCTTTCATTATTTAACATACCACTGATTTTTTGTATCTCTTTATCTAGTTTTTCAGAGTTCTTAGTAAGTCTAGTTATGATTGGAGTCAAATCTATTGAATCTGTAGGTATATAAACTTCAACATACTCACCAATATCACTTACTGCATCTTTTAAAGACTCATCTGAGATAGTTATTTTTTCAACTTTAGCAAGTTTCTCAATATAAGCAGATATCTTTGATGATTCTACATCATTAACTTTTACATGTGCAGTTTCGATTTTTGAGTTTAAATCGACCAAGGCTTTAGCACGTCTTATAGAAACAATAGCATCCATAATAACTTCAAACTCTTTCTCAATCTCTAAATCTCTTCTTGATGAAGTAGGGTACTTAGATATCATTATAGAATCATCACCATTTTCTAAAGATGTTCCACTTAGCTCATGGTATAGATGCTCACTAATAAATGGCATAAAAGGATGAGTAAGTTTCATAGCTTCTTTAAAGATAGAGCCAAGTTCATTAACAGAATCTTTATCAACCTTTGAAAGTTCAATACCCCATGCACAAAACTCATTCCATAAAAATTTATAAAGTACAACCGCACCCTCATTAAATTTATAGCTATCAAGATTTTTTCTAGTCTCTTCAACACATAGATTGAAACGTGACAACATGTATCTACCTAAATTAGTTTTTATCTCTATATCTTGTAAATCTTTAAAAGTTTCAACGTTCATTTGTAAATATTTTGAAGCATTAAAAAGTTTATTTGTAAAATTTCTATATTGCTCTAGGTGTGATTTACCAAGTTTTATATCTCTACCTTGAACTGCAAGTGCAGCCATTGTAAATCTTAGAGTATCTGTTGAAAACTCCTCAATCATATCTAAAGGATCTATAACATTGCCTAGCGATTTTGACATCTTAACACCGTTTTCATCACGAACAAGAGCGTGAAGGTAAACATCTTTAAATGGAACTTCTTTTTTAAAGTATGTACCCATCATAAGCATTCTTGCTACCCAGAAAAAAAGTATATCAAACCCTGTAACTAAAAGTGAGTTTGGATAAAATTCATTTAAATCATTTTCACTCACTTGATCAGAGTCTTCATTCCCCCAACCTAAAGTTGAAAATGGCCATAAAGCTGAACTAAACCATGTATCCATAACATCAGTCTCTTGAGATATATTTTGTGAAGAACATTTTGGACACGCAGTATCTTTTTCATCTTCACTTGCCCACTCATGTTCACACTCTTCACAAGTAAATACAGGTATTCTATGTCCCCACCAAAGTTGACGAGATATACACCAATCTCTAAGTTCACTCATCCAACCATCATAATTGTTTTTCCAAGATGGTGGATAAAATTTAGTTTCACCCTCATCAACTCTTCTTATAGCATCATCTGATAACTCTTTTTTTAAAAACCATTGTTTAGAGATATAAGGCTCAATTATATTATCACATCTATAACAGTGTCCAACTTGGTGTTGATGTTCTTTTATGCCTCTCATAAAACCAGCTTCGTCTAAAGCTTTTACAACTATATCTCTAGCTTTTAGTCTCTCTAGTCCTTCAAAATTACCACAATGTGAATTAAGTATTCCATCTTCATCAAATATAGTAATGAACTCTAGATTATGACGTTTACCAACTTCATAGTCATTTGTATCGTGTGCTGGAGTAACTTTTACTACACCCGTTCCAAACTCCATATCAACATGTTCATCAGCTATTATTTTTACTTCACGATTTATAAGAGGTAAGATTATACTTTTACCAATTAATGAAGTATAACGTTCATCATCTGGGTGAACCATAACAGCACTGTCTCCAAAAAATGTTTCAGGACGAGTTGTTGCAACTATAAGTTCTTGATCAGAATCTTTTAGTTTATATGCTATGTTATAAAGTGCGCCCATCTCATCTTTATGCTCAACTTCTATGTCTGAGAGTGCACCATCGTTTGTACACCAGTTCACCATATAATTGCCCTTAGTGATATAACCATCATCATAAAGCTTTTTAAACGCATGTCTTACAGATGTTTGTAAACCCTCATCATAAGTAAATCTAGTTCTATCCCAAGCAGCTGAACTTCCAAGTTTTTTAAGTTGATTCATGATGATTCCACCATGTTTATCTTTCCATTCCCAAACTTTTTCTAAAAATGCTTCACGGCCTAGACTCTCTTTATCTAAACCCTCTTTTAAAAGTTTTTTAAGTACAACATTTTCAGTTGCAATACCTGCGTGATCCATACCAGGTTGCCATAAAGTTTTATAACCATCCATTCTTTTGTAACGAACAATAATATCTTGAAGAGTAAAAGTTAAGGCATGACCTATATGTAAAACACCTGTAACATTTGGTGGTGGCATCATAATTGAAAACTTTTTATCATCTTTTTGTATAGATTTGTTACCATCTACCTCAAAGTAACCTCTGTCTTCACAGATATTGTAGTATGTTGATTCTATTTCACTTGGATTGTAAGTATCTTTTGACATCTAAAGCCCTATATCCCGAAAAGTGGGAGAAATTTTTCGCGATTATATCTAAAATATATATAGAGATGAATTAAAGATTTAGTCTAGTTTATGATTAGCTAAAGATACCCTTTAGATAAAAAAAAACACTTAATAAACACTTTATAAGTTTAGTAAAAAAAATAATGTTAATATGTCAAAAAAATTAGGAGTCTTATATGGCTAATTATGAAGCACTTTTTGAAGATGAAGATGATATCTTTAATGGTTCACCAGTTTCAAAATACTGGGATATACAAAAACAAAGTATTGAAGATGTACAAAAAGATGAATTTGATTCTATAGTTGAGCGTCTTGCTGTAATGGAATCTATGCTAAATAAAATACATGATGAAGAGCAATTAGATAAAATCATTAAAAATTATGCGTTTGAGCATCAAAGTGAAATTGATACACATAAAAAAAGTATATATATGGAACTTGCAGGTATATTAGTTTATAGAGCAGGGGATTAATAGAATTTCCAAAAGTATTAACTTTTGGAAATTAAGCTGCTACAGTCTTACACTCTCCAGCACCTTCACTATCTTTTAATGCTGCATACTCTTTTTCAATATTAGGTAGGTAGTCTCTATTTGGAACTTTTCTTCCAGCTATAAACCCGATGATATTTTTATCATCATCATATTTTGGTTGTACCCATACAACAACCCAATAATATTTCCCATCTTTTCTTATGTTTTTAACATAACCTTCCCAGATTTGTCCTAATTTGATTTTTGTCCATAAATCCTTGAATGCACACGATGGCATATCTGGATGACAATTTATACTGTGAGGTGAACCAATAAGTTCACTTTTGGAATAGCCAGTCATTGAACAAAACTTTTTATTTGCGTAAGTTATAACGCCAGCTTTATCTGTTTCGGTGATCATAACACCACCTTCAAATAAGACTTCCTCACTTATAGGTTCAGGTTTAGGTATTTTCTCATGTGTTATAAGATTTTTTGTATAGGTACCCATAGCTATCTCCTTTGATATAAAATAAGACCTCTAAACACCATTATAACTTTTATAGTATAAACAAATCTTATATAGAAAAAATAGTAAGTTAAAAGCTAAATTAGTTTCATTATGAAACAATTTTAAATATGATTATTTGTGTTAATAATAAAAATTATTACTACAAGAGTAGTAATAATATTGAAAATACTAGTCTGTATTGTTATAAAC
>WFNF01000054.1 GCA_015488775.1 Helicobacteraceae bacterium | reverse complement strand
TACAATATCAACATCATTTTTATGATTTGTATCGAATGTAAGTGTTGCAAAGGTATTAATGTATAGTACTAAGAGAAGAGAAAAAAGTTTTATCATATAGTTCCTTATATTATTAAGGACTATATTTTATCTAAAAAATAATTTGAAAAGTATAAATACCTTTTATTATTTTATTTTTTCTAAATATTCACCATCAATAGTATTGACTTTAATTTTATCACCCTCTAAAACATGATAAGGTATTTGTACAACTGCACCTGTTTCTAAAGTTGCTGGTTTTTTTGAACCACTTGAGGTATCACCCTTAAAATTTGGTGGTGTTTCTGTTATGATAAACTCCATAATTTCAGGAACTTCAACGCTAATTGCATTACCTTTAAACCATATAACTTCTACTAAAGTTTCATCTTTTAACCATTTTGCTGCATCATCACACTGTTCATAAGATAAACCAATCTGATCAAATGTTTCATTATTCATAAATTGGTAAGCTTCACCATCATCATATAAAAATTGCATTGTAGTATATGTTATCTCAGGCACCTCAAACTTATCTCCAGCGTGAACAGTTTTTTCAATAACTTTTCCATTTATGAAACTTTTTACTTTCATACGAACAAAAGCAGCACCTTTTCCTGGTTTAACATGTTGAAATTCAACTACTTTGTATGGAACACCACTTATCTCTAAACGAACATTTTTTTTAATATCACTCATGCTTACAACTGCCATGTGAAACCTTTTAATAAATTTTTTAGCAATGTTACCATACTTTCTATATCTTCCTACTTATCTACTGATATAAGTTATTTTTATATTATTTTAACACAAATTATAATATAGTGCACCATCAAAAAAATTTAGAAGGTAGATAATGGAAGTTGTTCAAACCAGAGTTGATGAAGTAGAGTCAAAATTCGGAGTTAAGAAAAGTAGAACTCCAGCAAAATTAGATTATTTGCAAAGTGCTACTGGATTAATGCTAGCTCTATTTATGTGGGCACATATGATTTTAGTTTCTAGTATATTGTTTGGTAAAGACACAATGTATGAAGTTAGCAAATTGATGGAGGGTAAGCCATTTTTTGGAGAGTCTTACCCAATACTTGTAACTTTTACAGCTATTTTACTTGCTACGATATTTATAACACACGCAGCAATTGCAATAAGAAAATTTCCTGGTTCATTTAAACAATATACTTTATATAGAGCACATATGAAAAGGATGAAACACTCAGATACAAATCTTTGGTTTTATCAAATATTTACTGGTTTTGTAATGTTTTTCCTAGGTTCTATTCATCTTTTTATCATTATGACTAATTCTGCAGATATTGGACCTTATGCTTCAAGTGATCGTATAGTTAGTGAGTGGATGGCACCGTTATACCTTTTACTACTACTCGCGGTTGAGTTTCATGGTTCTATAGGTTTATATAGACTTTCTATAAAATGGGGATGGTTTGATGGAAAAGATCCAAAAGCCAACCGTAAAAAACTTAAAAAATTTAAATGGGCAATTACTGCTTTTTTTATGACTTTAGGTTTATTGTCTTTAGCTGCTTACATAAAAATTGGGCTAGAGCATAAAGCTAACTATGGTGAAAAATATATTCCAACAAGTGAAATTCAAGGGGTGATAAAATGAAAATAACATATACTGATGTTTTAGTTGTTGGTGGTGGTTTAGCAGGTTTAAGAGCAGCAACTGGTGTAAAAGAGAGAGGTCATGACTGTATATTACTTACTTTAGTTCCACCTAAACGTTCACACTCTGCAGCGGCGCAAGGTGGTATGCAAGCAAGTCTAGGTAATTCTATAAAAGGTGAAGGTGATAACGAAGATGTACACTTTGAAGACACAGTTAAAGGTAGTGACTGGGGTTGTGATCAAAAAGTTGCAAGAATTTTTACAAACACCGCTCCAAAAGCTATAAGACAACTTGCACAATGGGGAGTTCCATGGACACGCGTTAGACGTGGGGATAGAGAAGTTGTAATTAATGCAAAAAAAGTAACTATAACTGAAAAAGATGAAGCTCATGGACTTATAAACGCTCGTGATTTTGGTGGAACAAAAAAATGGCGTACATGTTACACATCTGATGGAACTGGTCACTCTATGCTTTTTGCAATGGACAACAAAGCTCATGAGGATAAAATAGAGGTTCGTGAGCGTATGGAAGCTATGGCAATCATACATGAAAATGGCAGATGTTATGGTGCTGTTGCAAGAAACCTTATGACTGGTGAGCTTGTAGCATATATAGCAAAATCAACCATTATAGCTACTGGTGGATATGGTCGTATATATAAAGTTTCAACAAATGCTGTTATATGTCAAGGTATGGGTCAAGCTATAGCTTTAGAAACTGGTGTTGCAACCTTAGGAAACATGGAAGCTATACAGTTTCACCCTACTGCAATTGTTCCTGTTGGTATTTTAACTACAGAGGGTTGTAGAGGTGATGGTGGACTTTTAACTGATGTTGATGGTTACAGATTTATGCCAGATTACGAGCCTGAGAAAAAAGAGTTAGCTTCAAGAGATGTTGTTAGTCGCCGTATGGTTGAACATATGAGAAAAGGTAAAGGTGTAAAATCAAGATATGGTGATCACCTTTGGTTAGATATAACTATACTTGGACGTGAGCATATAGAGAAAAACCTTAGAGAAGTAAAAGAGATTTGTGAAAGCTTTTTAGGTATAGATCCAGCAGTAGATCCTATCCCTGTTCGTCCTACTCAGCACTATTCTATGGGTGGTATAAGAACTGATTATAGGGGTGAATCTCAAACAATGAAAGGACTTTTTTCTTGTGGAGAAGCTGCTTGTTGGGATATGCATGGTTTTAACAGACTTGGGGGAAATTCAGTTGCTGAAACTGTAGTATCTGGTATGTTAGTTGCAGAGTATGTTTCTGATTATTGTGAATCAAAAGATAGCGATATAGATTTACATATATCTGTAATTGAAAGTTTTTTAAACAAAGAGAAAGAGAAACTAAACTTCCTAATCAAACCTAAAGAGAAAGCTGAAGATGCTTATGAATTAAGAGCAAAAATGGAAGATATCATGATGGATGATGTTGGTATCTTTAGAAATGGCGAAGATTTACAAAAAGCGGTTACTGAGCTTGAAGAGCTACTTGTTCGTTCAAAAAACATAGTAGTTAAATGTAAAACTTTAACTGCTAATCCTGAACTTTTCAATGCTTATAGAACTCAAAGAATGTTAAAACTAGCTCTTTGTGTTGCTCTTGGTGCTTTACAAAGGACAGAATCTCGTGGTGCACACTCTAGAGAGGATTATCCTGAAAGAAATGATAAAGACTTTTTAAATAGAACAATTACAACTTGGAAAAATGAAAACGATACACTTCCAACTATATCTTATGAAGAGATAAATATAGATGAGATGGAACTTCCTCCTGGTTTTAGAGGCTATGGTAAAGATATGACTATAACTAATCCTAAATCTGAAAAAAGACAGAATGAAGTGGATAAGATAAAAGAAAAGTTAGAAGATGAAGGTAAAGATAGATTTGAGATTCAAGAAGCATTAATGCCTTTTAGAGATATGTTACCTGATGTTTATCAAGGTAAAAATGAAAGATTATATGAAAAGTTTACAAAGGATGTTAAATGAGTAATGAAAAAGGTAGAATTTTAAAAATATCTGTACTTAAGTACAATCCACAAGTTAAAGAAGATAAACCAAAAATTGTTACTTATGAGCTTGAAGAAGCTCCTGGTATGACTCTTTTTATAGCACTAAATGAGATAAGACAACATCAAGACAACTCTTTAAAGTTTGACTTTGTTTGTAGAGCTGGTATTTGTGGTAGTTGTTCTATGCTTATAAACGGAAAGCCTGGTCTTGCTTGTAGAGCACTAACTAGTAAAATGGATGCAGATATCACTCTTGCACCACTTCCTGTTTTTGAGCTTATTGGTGATCTTTCTGTATTTACAGGAAAATGGATGAGTGGTATGAATGACCGCCTTGAAACTTGGATACATGAAAAAGAGGAAGAGGAAAAAGCTTGTAGTTGTGATACTATTGAAGAGACTATGGATCCTGATTTAAGTGATGAGATTTATGAGCTAGATAGATGTATAGAGTGTGGCTGTTGTGTAGCTGGATGTGGAACTATAGTTATGAGAGAAAACTTTGTAGGCGCGGTTGGTCTAAACAAAATAGCAAGATACGCAATTGATCCTAGAGATAAAAGAGAAGACGCTGATTATTATGATCTTATTGGTGATGAAGATGGTATATTTGGGTGTATGTCTTTGATGGGTTGTGAAGATGTTTGTCCAAAAGACTTGCCACTACAATCAAAAATCGCCTACATGAGAAGAAAAATGGTAGCAATGAAAGATAAATAAAATTTTGGAAAAATTTTCTAAATACTTTTTACTATACCATGGAATCAAAGATGAGATTAAACCCTCAAACTATAATATAAACATAGATGATGAAACACTTTTTTTGGAAGTTTCATCATTGATTTTAAGTATTAAAAGAATTAACTTTGAAAAAATTAACTCTTTTAATAGTTTCAATAATCTAATATCTAAAATAAATATTGATAAAATAGATAATTTAGATGAAGTATATTCCATTCAACAATCTATCTTAAGTTTGTTAAAACATGTAGATTATTCTAAATATATTGATGTTTTTCAATACCTACTTAATAAT
>WFNF01000053.1 GCA_015488775.1 Helicobacteraceae bacterium | reverse complement strand
TTACTACACAAAAAAAGGGGTCAATACACTTATATCTAACTCACCACAAGAGCATTTAGATATAAAATATGTTGTAGTTCAAAGTCAAATCCTAAAACAAGAACTACAAAGCTTAATTTATGAAATCTTTACTATAGGCATTGTCTCTATTGTTATTATGATTATTTTAGCATACTTTTTATCTAAACTTTTTATGAAACCCATACACCAGAAAATATCTCAAATAGAGAGTTTTGTACACGACACAACCCACGAGTTAAACACCCCTATAACTGCTCTTAAAATGTCAGTTTCAAGAGCATTAAAAAAACAAAGTTATGATGAAAAAATTTTAAAAAACATCTCTATAAGTACAAAGCAACTTTTTGATATATATAGTGCCCTAACCTACCTATCTTTTGAGTCTAAAACAAAAAATATTGAGTTAGTAGATGTTTGCAATACACTTAAAAACTCAGTTGAATACTACAAAGAGTTAGCACAAAGTAAAAACATAGAGTTAGACTTAGAGTGTGAAGAGTTTAGTTTTAAAATAGAGCAAACTAAACTAAGTATGCTTTTTGGAAATCTGATCAACAACTCTATAAAATACTCCCATCCAAACTCAAAAATAGAGATAAGTCTAAAAGATGGTATTTTAAAAGTAAAAGATTATGGCATAGGGATACAAAATTCAAAACTTGAACAAATTTTTCAAAGATTTAACAGAGCAACAACATACGCAGGAGGCTTCGGCATAGGCCTAAGCATAGTAGATAAAGTAGCAAAAGAGTACAAACTAGAGATAAAAGTTTACTCCAAAATAGATGAGGGGAGTAGTTTTTTAGTTTATTTTTAAACAATATCAACTCTTTTGCTATGAGAGTAAATATTTTCACACTCTTGGCATTAATAGCTAGTCAATAACTCCCAAGCTTCACCATATTCACTATCATATATTTTTTTCAATATTGTTTCTATAAGATCATCATTTATATTCATAGAAGCAAGTTTACTTGCTTGATATTCAATATCAACTATATTTTCCGTAGTTATACTATATTTTAATTCTTCAATTTGATCTCTAATAAAAGTATCTTCTAAATCATTAGCAAAATATGCAGAGGGAATACTTAATAACCAATCTATATCATCCGAACTTAATACTAAATCTAGATTTTCCATAAGATTAAGTGTTTCAATCTGAGAAAGACTTCTTATCTCATATGGCAATTCTTTTAAAAAGTTGGAATTAAGATTAAGACAAGTTAAATTAGCAAGCTTACCTATTTCAGGGGGTAGCTCAGTTAAAAGGTTTGACTCAAGATTAAGTGTAGTTAAACTAGTAAGATTACATATTTCTTTTGGAAGTTCTATTAAAAGGTTAAATTTAATATCAAGTGTAGGTAAGTTAATGAGACTACCTATCCCTTTTGGAAGTTTAGTTAAATGATTAGATTGAAGTTCAAGTGTTGAAATGTTAACGAGATTAGAAATTTCTTTTGGAAGTTTTGTTAAATTATTAAATTTTACAGATAATTTAGTTAAATTTATTAACTTACCTATTCCCTTCGGTAGTTTTATTATATTGTTGCTAGAAAGGTCAAATTGTTTTAAATTAGTTAAATTACTAATTTTTGATGGTAATTTTATTATTTGGTTTTCAAATATATTAAGATGGATTAAATTTTTAAGATTACATATCTCTTTTGGTAGTATTGTTATCTTGTTTTTTGAAAAATTAAGATAGGTTAATTTTTTTAGATTACCTATCTCTTTTGGTAGTGTTGTTATTGTGTTATTTGTAATATCCAGATAGGTTAAATTTTTAAGATTACCTATCTCTTTTGGTAATGTAGTTATTTGGGTATAGGCAATATAAAGTATTTTTAACTTAGTAAGTGCACCTATCTCATTTGGAAGTTCTGATATTTCAGATTTGGCAATATAAAGTGTTTCTAACTTACTAAGAGCACCTATCTCTTTTGGGAGTTCTGTTAAATAAGTCTCATAAGCACTAAAATAAGTTAAATTTATTAGATTCCCTATCTCCTTTGGTAGTTTTGATATAGAGTTACTATCAAGCTCAAGGTAAGTTAAATTAGTAAGATTACCTATCTCTTTTGGAAGTGTGCTTATCTTGTTGCTTGTAAGGTAAAGTGATTTCAAATTTATAAGATTAAACAATTCAATAGGTAGTTCAGAAAGACGAAGTTCGCATAGCATTAGAACATCAAGTTCTAATAGTTTATTTTTTTTTCTTGGAATACCACTAAAATATCCACCTTCTTCAAACCTATCTGATTCAGTCCATTCATATTCAGGAATAGCATTTTCATCAGCCCATTCATAAAGCCTTGCTATCCAGTTATCATCAACATTATTTGTAAGTGAGTTATTCATTTGACTCCTTCAATCATCTCTCATTTATATTTACAATTTTTATTAAAACTTAGTACTTAAATATAAATAATCTTCAGATTTGAAATAAAACTATTAAAAATTATTTTTCTAACATAAATACAGTATTATTGACAGTAATTGTAAGTAAATAATATTAAAATGTCAATACCTTAAAATTATTTATTCTCTAATATATTCAAATTACAATAAAAAATCAAACATTCAACAATCTCTTAACAGTATCTTGCATAGCACTTTTAAAAGCATCATCCTGAGATATCATTTTATATAATTCAAGCTCCTTTCGCCTCTGTTGATTCATAACATCATCAAATATTTTTTTATATGCTAAATCCCTTGTATGAGCATCAGGGTTATCTTGATATTTATTATAAAAATCTGGATGATTTTTCATCTTTTCAGCCATATTTAAAAATCGTATTTTTTGTTCTTCTGGTGTTAGATGCCAACCTTGAAAGCATCTTTTATTAAAACTTTCTATAATTACATCTAAAGGGTCTTTTTCTTCCTCTGTTTCATGTACATCTATAGGATTAGGATTTTGTGGTTTAAGTTCTGTTTCTTCATCATTTAGCTCTATGATTGAGTTTAACTTTACTCTTTCAAGCCCATAAGTGGATAAATCAACTGAATTAAGAAGTTCATCAATAGCATCTTGATTTTTATCTTTTATAAAAAGCTTTGGTATTAAAAACTTTAAGAACCAAAATAATTTTTCCCAACTTACAATCTCATAAGGCATAATAGAAGCCATCTGTCCATATATTTTCACAAACTGTTTTGCTTTGATTTTATAATCAATTTTTTCTTTATCTTCTAGCTCTAAACTATTGTTAAATCGTCCAGCAGCAATATCTATGATAGAACTAAGGTCACTTGCTCCAGCTCCAGCAAAATATTTTTCAATAAAAGATTCAACTTCACTCAATTCGTACACACCTACACCATCCAATGTACCTTTTAACTCATGAAGTACATTTACATCTGTCGCATCACTTAGCGTAGTTGCTGTATAAAATGGTTCAAATGAAGCTTGAATATCTTCGACTGTATTAAAAAAGTCTAGAATAAATAAATCTTCTGTTTTCTTACCTAGTTTATCTGCAGAACGGTTAAGTCTAGAAAGTGCTTGAACAGCCATTACATCTTGTAATTTTTTATCCACATACATTGAAGTAAGTTTTGGTTGATCAAATCCTGTCAAAAACTTATTTGCTACAATAAGTAACCTATACTCATCTGTATCAAATTTCTCACTTATATCTTTATCAGAAAAACTATTTATTTCACCTTCTGTATACTCTACCCCTTTAATTTCTTTCGTTCCAGAAAAAGCTATAATAACTTTAAAAGGATTAGCAATCTTTTCTAATTTTTCAGTAATAGCAAAATAATATAATATTGCGGTTTCTATATCTTGTGTAACAACCATTCCTTTAGCTTTACCTTTTAGCTTCTTAGTATTAACAACTTTTTTTACAAAATGATTTAACATAATATCTGCTTTAACTTGTATCGTCTGTTCATCTCTTTCTACATAAGCTCTTAATTTTTTTTGTGCTTTAGCTGTATCAAATAGTGGATTAGTTGCTATAGATTTTTCTATCTCATAGTAACTTTTATATGTAGTATAGTTAGAAAGTACATCAAGAATAAATCCCTCTTCTATGGCTTGTTTCATACTATAAAGATGAAATGGCTTAAACCTTCCATCTTCTTGTTTAATCCCAAATTTTTCCAATGTATTTGATTTTGGTGTTGCTGTAAATGCCACGTAGGAAGCATTCCTCTTCATCTTTCTTGCTCTCATCATTTCTAGTATTACATCTTGAATATCTAAATTGTCATCTATCTTTTTACCCATTACAATATTCATATTATCATGTGCTGATCCACTTTGAGAACTGTGAGCTTCATCAATTATAATTGCAAATTTTTTATCACTCAAGTCAGCTATCCCATTAACAATAAATGGAAACTTTTGAATAGTAGTAATAATTATTTTTTTGCCACTTTCTAGACTTATTTTTAACTCTTGAGATGAGTTAGCAGCAGCGACTATATTTTTCACTTCACTAAATTCTTTTATATTATCTCGCAGTTGTTTATCAAGTAATCTTCTATCCGTTACTACTATTACTGAATCAAATAGTGGATTATCTAAACCACGATTGCCTACTGTGTCTAAGTTTTTTGGATAAGTTTCTATAAGCTGATAAGCTGCCCATGTAAGAGAATTTGATTTACCACTCCCGGCACTATGTTGAACAAGATATGTTTGTCCAACACCTTTTGTACTAGCATCATCTATAATCTTTCTTACTACATCCATTTGATGGTATCTTGGAAAATAAAGTGTTCTTTTAGATAACACATCACCATCTTTTCCATCAAGTCGTACAAAGTGCTGTATAAGTCCAGTAAGAGACTCTTTTGTAAATACTTCTTCCCACATATAAGCTGTCTTATGTCCATTCGGATTTACTGGATTACCTTTACCATGATTGTTACCTTTATTAAATGGTAAGAAAAATGTTTTTTTACCATCTAACTTAGTAGTCATATATGCTTCATCTGTATCTATTGTAAAGTGAACAATGCATCTAGCAAAGTTCAGCAGAGGTTGAGTAGTATCTCTATCTTCTTTATACTGTTTTTGTCCATGTACCTTAGCATTTTGTCCTGTCCATTGATTTTTAAGTTCCATAGTAATGATAGGAAGACCATTTACAAATATAACCATATCTATCTCTTGAAGAGGATTTACTTTAGAGTATGTTATCTGCCTAGTTACACTAAATTCATTGCAAGTAAACTTCTCTTTTATAGCCTCTGAACTTGAAGCTAGTGGAGCAACATAGAGTAAAGTAAAATGAGCATCATCTACATCAAGACCTTTACGAAGTATTTTTAAAACCCCATATTTCTTAATCATCCTATCTAGTCTCTGAATAATTTTGAGTTTATATTGGGAATCTCGCTTTAATTTATCAAGCTCTTCTTCTTGAGTCGTTTCTAAAAAGTGCCAAAAGCGTTTTTCATCTATGGCATAATCTTTGTTAAAGTCACTATTTGAACCTTGGTAAAAACCATTAAATATCAGTGATTTTTCTATACTAGCTTCGAATGCTTTTTCGTTTGTTTGACTTCTCATTTTAACCTCTTTATATCTTCTTCAAGTTCTTTAATACTCTCTACTTTTTGCAGTTGTTTTTTTTGTTCTTTAAATTTTAGATACTCTTCTTCACTTTTATCTTTTGCCATTTGATGACTAATCTTTCCTGCATGATTTAAAAGTTCTCTACCATTCATAGAGATTACCATATCCAAGCGTTCAGCCCAATCTTTCATATACATTGGTGTTTGTTGCATAGCCATAGTTTCTGCAAATGCAAGATACTGTTCTACTAAAAGACCAAGAAGTTTTATCTCCTCTTCGTTTAGGTAGTTTTTAGCGATACTTACATCTTTTTTAGTGATATTTTCACCCTCTTTATCAAAAGATGTCATTCCTAAAAGAGGTTTACTTATATCTACTCTACTGTGTACAAGTTCAGCAGCTGTTTGCGATGAGATAGCCCATAATAGTTTATTTTGTACAAGCTTAAAAAACTCTATAGTTTTTTCATCCTTAGGATTATAGTCTATACTTGTCATGTATATATCTTTGATTTTTTGGTAAAAAAACTTTTCAGATATTCGTATATCTCTAAGTCTTTTTTGAAGTTCATCGAAGTAGCTCATAGAGTTACCCGTTTTAAATCGCTCATCATTAAGTACAAACCCTTTAGTTATATACTCCTTAAGTCTATCTTTTGCCCATATTCTAAACTTTGTACCAGTTGATGAACGAACTCTAAAGCCTATGGCAATAATCATATCAAGACTATAATAAGCAACATCATAAGTTTTGCCATCAGAAGCAGTTGTTCGGTAATTCCGAACAACTGCTTCTTTATCTAGTTCATCTTCCTTAAATATAGATTTAATGTGCTCACTAATAGTTGATTTTGCTTTACCAAACACTTCACATATTTGAGTTTGAGATAGCCATAAAGATTCATTTTCAAATCTTACATCAACTTTTATGTTGCCATTCTCATTTTGATAGATTAAAATGTTAGAACTACTTGTCATCTATAAATCCTCTTGCTCTCCATCTTCTGCCCTTTACTAAACTCTCAAATGGCGTATCATCTGCTAAAGTTAAATGGTCGGCATGATCAGTTATAATAATTTGTGGTTCAATATCCGTTTCCTCCAAGGTACTCTTACAATATGATACGAATTGATTAAATACATTAGTAACTGCGTTCATATCCTCATCAAGATTACTATCGCTATCACCTTTTTTATCTTCTATTTTTTGAGCATCGAATTTAGCTTCATTGTCTTTTATAGAAGTTGGGAAATATACTTGTGTTGGTTGGTCTAAAAATAAGATTGAAGGAATTAATGATTTTTCTTTACGATAAGCAAAAAACTTATGTATCGCTAAAAACAGGGTTAAATGACTATATAACCAATTAGCACCACTTCCCATTGACCTTAAATATACTTTATCTCCATTTTCTTTTTCATGCCAAAGATCAAAACTATCTAATGCAAACTTTAGATTAATAGGTTTATATGATTTTTCAAAATCAAATTTATTTCCAATAAGTTTCATCTCCTTATTAATATAATCTTCTGCATCTTTAAGCTTTTTAGTTACATCAAATTTATCTTTTAATTGTTTTTTATAACTCTTGATACCTTCTTTTGTATTTTTTATATTTTCTTCAAGGTCTTGAACTTCCTTGTCAATTAAACTTTCAAGGAGGTTTTCGATTTTTAACTTTGTTTTTAGTGTCTGTTCACTTAGACTTTTATTAGCTTCTAATGCCTTCGTAATATTC
>WFNF01000052.1 GCA_015488775.1 Helicobacteraceae bacterium | reverse complement strand
TTTGAATTTTCAACTTGATGATGTACGATAAATTCAACCTCATTTACCATTAACAAAAATCTTTTTGTAAATCTTCGTATCGCTTTTTTTCCTATATTATGTGGTCTCATAGGCATATTTATATAAATTGCATCATCTGTAAAAAATTCCATAATTTTATCAATATCCATTGAACTCCACGAACCAATAAATGCTTTGACTATTTCACTGTTATTTGACACTTTGTTTCCTTTGGTATAACGTTCATCTTGAGCGATAATTTTCCGCTCGCGGTAAATTATTGCGTTCCAAGAACTTGTTAGGTAGTAAAAACAGTTACCCACCATTCTTTCGCAAACTCTACCAATTGTTCAGGACTAATTTCCATAAAGGCAGATGCCTTCAGTGGTAATTGTTCTGTTCCTAAGTAATCATATTCAATTACTTTGCATATAATACCTAAATGCCCAATACTGTCGATTGATTTTATTTCAAAATTAATCTCATCTGCTACGTGAATTAAATATGCCATTCCTTGTCTCGACTTTTCCAACTCAATAACATCGTTGGCAAATGTTTTCATTTGTTCTGCAACGATATAAGCACCACCTTTTCCAGCAAATCCATTAATATAAAAATTAATGTCAACTGACATGTCAATAGGCTTACCTATATTCTCTGCAGGTTCATTATCAAAGTAATTAATATTTATTTCTAAGTAGTCATCTTGGTTTGTAAATTTAAACATTCTTGTATCACCTAACTATTTAATCAAACACATTTTATATAAAATAACCTTAATTATCACAATTAACCATCATGATTAATGTGTATTAAAAATCTAAATTCATTAAATATATGACAAATTGACATAGATTTAATGAAAAGTTAAAAAATAGTACAAAGTGCTTAAAGATAATGTGTGTGTTAAGTAGATTTTAGAGTATTTAATACACACTTTGTGTGTTAAAAGTGATATTTTTCACTTAACACACAAAATGTAGCTTAAGTGAGAGTATGTGTTATGAAAGTGAAAAAGAAATTATTGGACTTGGTTAGAGATAAAATACGATTTAAACACTACAGTTTCTTTATTGAAAAATAAAGGGTAAGGACACAACCCACTACTTTTAAAAAAAATTAAGCTACACTACTTCGAATAAAGTGGAATGATGATTTAGATTTAGCACCTGAGTACCTTTATTTGAAAACGACAATAGTCTTAAAAATAAATTTCATAAATCGGGTTACATTTAACATTACAAAAGTAATACGATAAAAATATAATTTTTTTTTACAGAGTTAAAATCTAAATATACAAATTAAACGTTCTGCACCTTACAAAAACAATCTCATTCAAATTTTAGATTATATTGTACAAGATAAACTTAGTGCAAGTGAAAAATTTCTAAATGAGCTTGATAAGCTAATTATTATGTGACATTTTTAAACTTTAATGTCACATTGAAACTATATACTTCTACCATAAGATATAAGTGTCTATGTAGATACTTTTAGAAGGATATATTATCAAATCAAAAATCAAACTTCGTGGGCATAAGAGTATCCATCTCAAAGATAGACATGTTCAACTTCAACTTACTGATCAACAGATAAAAGATTTTGAACTTGATGGGGATATAACTAAGTTTGATAAAAATATAGAAAATTTAATTGGAACTACTAAGATACCCCTTGGTGTTCTTGGTCCTCTTAAAATCAATGGTCAGTATATTCAAGATGATGTTATGATTCCATTAGCAACAACAGAGGCTACTCTTCTTGCCTCATACCATAGAGGTTCTCAACTTATAAATGCTATGGGTGGGTGTAGTACAGCAGTTCTTGAAGACTCTATAACAAGAGTGCCTGCTTTTTCTTTTAAAAGCATCTCAGATGCTTTGGTATTTAAAGAGTGGCTCATTACTAAAGAGTCTTACTTTAAAGAGATTGTAAAATCTAGCTCAAACTATGCTAAACTAATAAAATTAAAATACAATATTGAAGCAAACCATCTTTATCTTTTTTGTGAGTACTTTACGCAAGATGCATCTGGTCAAAATATGGTTACCATAGCAACACAACAAATTTTTGAATATATACTTGAAAACACACCAGTAACTATAGAGTACGCCTTTGTAGAATCAAATATGTCAGGTGATAAAAAAGCATCAGCTTTATCTTTAGCATCAAATCGTGGTAAAAAAGTTAGTGCAGAGATTATTTTAGATGATGAGATGATAAAAAAGTACCTACACACAGATGCTAAAACTATGCAAAAGTATTGGCAGATGTCGGCTCTTGGAGCAGTTATGAGTGGAGCTATTGGGGTTCAGGGGCATTACGCTAACGCCTTATGTGCACTTTTTATAGCTACTGGTCAAGATGTAGCTTGTGTTGCAGAAGCTAGTGTTGGGATAACAAGGTTTGAGTTAAAAGATGACAACTCTTTATATGCAAGTGTTACTCTTCCTAATTTGATTGTAGGAACTGTTGGTGGTGGGACACAACTCTCCTCACAAGCAAGTGCTTTAGAGATTTTGAAACTTCCTAAACAAAACAGTGCAAAAGCTTTTAGTGAGATTGCTGCTTCACTTGTTTTAGCTGGTGAACTTTCAATCATAGGTAGTTTATGTGCAAACGATTTTACAAAAGCTCATAAAAAAAGAGCAAGATAATTGGAGATATTTATGAAAAACTTTATACAAAAATGGGGTATATACCAAAAAGAGAGATTTCCTCTTCTTGTTTACTCTATTTTGATTTTAACCCTTACTTTAGCCTCTGCATCTATAACAGATAACTTTAAAAATATTTTTGAAGCTTTTATAATAGCACTTGGTATATTTATGTTACTTCGCATAGCTGATGAGTTTAAAGATTATGATGATGATTGCAAATATAGAGCTTATAGAGCCGTACCTCGTGGTCTTATAACACTTAAAGAGTTAGCAGTATTAGGAGCGATTATAATAGCTATTGAACTTTTTTTAGCTTACACTACACAAACCTTTACTAGTATGATCATCATAGTTGTTTACTGGGGTTTGATGAGTCGTGAATTTTTTGCCCCTACTTGGCTTAAAGCCCACCCTATAGTGTATCTTCTCTCTCATATGATTATAATGCCACTTATAGCATTTGAGCTTTTGGAGGTTCAAAAAACAGATACATCTAGTATCTCTATTAGCTTTTTAGCTTTATCTTTTTTAAATGGGGTAGTTCTTGAGATAGGTCGTAAGATACGCCAAAAAAGTGAAGAGGAAAATGGAGTTGAAACTTACAGTTTTTTATGGGGGAAAGATAAAGCACTTTTAGTTTGCTTACTTGCTGTTTTCACATCTTTAATCTTTTTTTACCAACTAGTAGATATAAAAATATTTTCTGTGTTAGCTTTAGTAGCTGTGTTTTTTACCTTTGTGGCATATAAATTTAACTTAAACACAAACATCAAAGCTAAAAAGATAGAAACACTTAGTGGTATTTGGTTACTTCTTAGTTATTCTCTTATCTTTATAAATAAGGTTCTTTAATGAAACATATATATACAAAAGATTCTAAACTAGATAAAACAAAGTTTGGCTCTAAAGCTTACACTTTAGCTAGTTTAGATAAAAAGTTTTCTATACCAAAGTGGGTAGTTTTATCACCACAAATACTTCAAGATTTTGATACTAAAGAGTTTTTAGCTTATATAGATGATGAGTTTAAAGGGTGTAAAAAGTTTGCAGTTCGCTCCTCTTCACAAGATGAAGATACAGACGATAACTCTTATGCTGGGATGTTTGAAAGCTTACTAAATGTAGATAAAAATGATTTACTAGAGAGTATAAAAACTGTTTTTGACTCACACACCTCATCAAGAGTAAAAGAGTATGCAAAAGCAAACAATACGCCACTTCCATCAAGCCCATCTGTAATAATTCAAAAGATGTTAAATCCCTCTTGTGCTGGTGTTGCTTTCTCTAGTGATCCAAACACTTCAGATAGAGAATTTAGCATAGTAAGTGCAACTAAAGGTCTAGGAGATAAACTTGTTGATGGAGAGGTAAATGGTGATACTTTTTTTATAAAACAAAACTCCATATACTCTAAAAAACTAGATGATGAAAAAAGTGTAATCGAAGAGAATGAAGTTTTACTAGTTGCAAAACTTGCAAAAGAGCTTGAATCACTTTACAAACATCCTCAAGATATAGAATGGGCTTTTGAGAACAAAAAACTATATCTACTTCAATCACGCCCCATAACAAGCATAAAACAAACTTTAGATGGGGAAAAAAGACTTTGGGACAACTCAAATATAGTTGAGAGCTATAGTGGAGTTACAACACCACTAACCTACTCTTTTGCAAGATATATATATGAAGAGGTATATATAGAGTTTTGTAAGGTTTTAAGTGTTCCATCTGTTCGTGTTACACAAAACAGTCACTCTTTTAAAACTCTACTTGGTTTACTAAATGGTCAAATCTACTACAATCTTCTAAGTTGGAACCGTATCTTGGCACTTCTTCCAGGATTTAAGTTCAATAGAGAGTTTATGGAACAGATGATGGGTGTAAAAGAGGGACTTCCACCAAGCATAGTAAAAGAGTTAGAGTCTGCTAGTAGTGGCTCAAAGCTTATAGATGCTCTTGGACTTGTAAAAACTTTACTCTCACTTATCTACCAACAAGTTACTATAAAAAGTACCATTAAAAAGTTTTATAAAAGACTTGAAAAAGCTCTTATCCCAAATGCTGAACTAAAAAAGAAAAATGTAGATGAACTTGTGATGCACTATAGAGGTCTTGAAGCACAACTTCTTAAACGCTGGGATGCACCACTTATAAATGACTTTCTAGCAATGATTTACTTTGGTACTTTAGGTAAACTTTGTAAAAAATGGCTTGATGCTGATGAGTATCTTCAAAATGACTTACTTATAGATAGCGAAGAGATTATAAGTGCTCAACCTGCAAAACGTATAATGCAAATGGCAGATATATTGCGTTTGGAGTCTAAAGAAGTTATAGATATATTCCAGTATAAAGATGCTAATGAGATTAAAATGTATCTTAAAAACTTACCAGAGCTAAACAGATTACTTGATCAGTATTTAAAGATGTTTGGAGATAGGACTTTAGAGGAGTTAAAGCTAGAGAGTTTTACACTCGAAGATGATGCAACTACTCTATATAGAGCTATAGCCTCTATGGCATCTCGTCCAAAAGCAAAAGCTAAAAACACTGATCAAAAAGAAAGAGCAGAACAAATAGTTACTAACAAACTTAAAAATCAATGGCTAAAACTTAGAGTAATGAACTTTGTTATAAAACAAGCAAGACAAAGAGTAAGTAGTAGAGAAAATCTCCGTTTTGAGCGTACAAAACTTTTTGGACATATAAGACGCATCTTTTTAGAGATAGGTTTACATTTTGAAAATGTTTCTATACTTAAGGAGCAAAGAGATATATTTTACCTTGAAGTAAATGAGATTTTTGCTTTTATAGAGGGTTGTAGTACAACACAAAACTTAAAAGCCATAGTTAATCTTAGAAAAAAAGAGTTTGCCACTTTCAAAACTAAAGATATATCTGAGCGTACCTTTACTTATGGGGCTGTAAATTATAACAATAGCTTTAAAAGTACATATATCTCTAAAAATGACACACTGCATGGTGATGGTGTGATGAGTGGTTTTGGATGTTGCCCTGGTGAGGTTAAAGCTAAAGTAAGAGTGATAGAAAATCCAAAAGATGCTTTTATAAAAGAGGGTGAGATACTTGTAGCTAAACAAACAGATCCTGGGTGGATTATGCTTTTTCCAGCTTCTTCTGGCATCTTAGTTGAGAGAGGAAGTATGCTCTCACACTCTGCAATAGTAGCAAGAGAGATGAATATACCTGCCATAGTTGGAGTAGATAATCTTTTGAAAAACCTTAAAACTGGAGATGAAGTTTTAATGGATGGCTCAACTGGTATTATAAAAAAACTAGTCCCAAGTGATGATAATGTCTGAGATTTTAAAAAAAGCATCTTTTGATTATATTAGGTATGCTCAAGTTTGGGAAGATTCGCAAATTTTACTAGATGCATTAGATATAAAAGAGGATGGAAGCTACCTTAGCATAGCCTCTGCTGGTGATAATGTGTTAAGCATACTTAGTAAAAATCCTAAAGAGGTGGTAGCCTTAGATTTAAGCATGGTTCAACTATATCTTTTAGAGTTAAAAGTTCAAGCTTTTAAAACATTAGAGTACAGAGAGGTTTTAGAGTTTTTAGGTGTAAAAAAGAGTGAAAAAAGAGTTGATTACTTTTATAGATTATCTTTAAAGGAAGAGACTAAAAACTACTTTGAGCAAAACATATCTTTGATCAGAAAGGGAGTTAATCATTGTGGTAAATTTGAGAACTATTTTAAGATGTTTAGAGAGAAGATTTTACCTTTAGTTCACTCTAAAAAAACCATAGATAAACTTTTAGAGAAAAAAACACTTACACAACAAAGTATGTTTTATGATAAAACTTGGAACAATTTTAGATGGAGGATTATGTTTAAAATCTTTTTTTCTAAAACTTTTATGGGCTACAAGGGTAGAGATAAGGCTTTTTTTAACTATGTTGAAGATGATGTTTCAACAAACATATTAAAAAGAACAAAACACGCTCTTACTCAGCTTCATACCTACAAAAATCCTTACTTACACTATATACTTAAAGGGTGTTTTAAAGATGAGTTACCAACATACTTAAAAGAGGAAAATTTCCATATCATCAAAAACAATCTATCTAAATTAACATATAAACATGAAAGTATAGAGGAGTATTTAGAAAATAATACTAAAAAGTTTGATGGCTTTAACCTTAGTGATATTTTTGAGTACATCTCAGAACAAGAGTATGAAAAGATACTTAAAAAAATCATCAAAAGTTCAAATAACTCAGCTACTCTTGTTTATTGGAATATGATGGTAAAGCGTTCACATCCAACATCTTTAAGTTATTTTTTTGACTCACAAACTAAAAAAGCACAAAAACTCCATAAAGATGACAGAACATTTTTTTATAGAGATTTCATAATTGAGAAGGTTAAAAATGTATGATTTAATATTTGTACTTGCTATGTTTATTTCTATAATAGTTTTGCTGTTTATAACTCAAAAAGCTGTAAAAAGGTTTAATCTTTTAGCTGAACACTCAAGAAAAGCTGTTCATATTATAATGGGTGTTACTGTAACTCTTTTTCCATTTATATTTGAGTATAAAATAAGTGTTTGGATTTTAGCCACACTTAGCATAGCTCTTTTTTATATCATCAGACACTATAAAAAGGTAAAAGACTCTCTTGGAGATGCGATGTACCGCATAGAAAGGGTTAGTTATGGTGAGATATATTATACACTAGGTGTTGCGTTAAGTTTTACTTTAGCACCATCTAATCAAGCTTATATAGTTTCTATTTTTATCTTAACTTTTTCAGATTCTCTAGCTTCACTTATAGGTATAAAGTATGGAAAGTACATCATAAGCATTAAGGGAAATTCTAAAAGTTTAGCGGGTAGTTTTACCTTTTTCATTAGCACTTTTTTAATTAGTTTTATAGCAACTCAATCTTTTTTATTTTCACTTAGTTTATCTTTTTTACTTACTTTTGTTGAAACTCTAAGCATAAGAGGTATAGACAACCTACTTATACCACTAATAAGCTCTATATTTTTTATAGTTTTTACTCCTCTTAGCGATAATATTATGATTATATTTACAATAATATTTTTTCTTGCATTAGTTGTTGTGTTTAGGTACTTTCATACATACACCATAAGTAAAACTAACTCAGAAATCAGTATCCACAAAAACTCTAAAGAGTTGGCATCTTGTAAAATTTATAACAATACATACTTTGGCTCACTTCAAGCTCAAAATGAGAGTTCACTTACAAGACTGCTAAAAATCATAAAAAAAGATTATCCACTTTTGGTTGGTCCTCTTGATGGCTCAACTTGGAAAAGTTACCGTTTAGTTATAAAAAGTGATGATACACCACCATTTTTATTTGAACCACAAAACAAAAGTTTTTTTAAAAAAGTTTTTGAAGATGAGGGTTTTAAGATTGAGCATGAGTACTACTCTACTATGGCAAATATAGATGATGTGTATGATGCAAGATTAGAAAAAGTAAAACTTAGATTGGAAAAAAATGGTATCTTAATTAGATCTATAAATAGTGATGATTTTGAAAATGAGATAAAAAATGTATATACCCTAAGTTGCAAACTTTTTAAAAACAACCCATACTATAGCCATATAAGTGAGGAGGAGTTTTTGAAGCTTTACATGCCATTTAAAAGTGTTTTACCACCGCAGCTTTGTCAACTTATGTTTTTAGATAGTAAGTTAATAGGTTTTATGTTTGCTTTTATAGATAAAGAGCAAGTTGTGATGAAAAGTGTTGCTATTGAAAAAACTAAAATCACTGCTGGAGCATCTTTAGTGCTTATATCTAAAATAGCAGATTTTGCTAAAAAACATAACTATAAAACTATAATATACGCTTTAATGCACAAAGATAACCACTCATCTAAAATTGCTAAAAAACATGGAAAAGTTTTTAGAGAGTATGCATTGTATAGATGGAGTAATCTGTGAATTTATACTCTTTGTTTCAAGAGGTGGTTAAAGAGCAAAAAAACTCTATAGCTATAGTTGATGAAAAAGATAAAAGTTCAACTAGTTTTGCAAGATTGCAAGATGAAGTTGATGCTTTTAGCTCACAACTACACTTTTTAGGTATAAAAAAAGATGATAAAATCTTGATTTTAGAGAGTATGAGTCATAAACTTTATGTGGCTCTTATCTCTATCTTTAAACTTGGTGCAGTTGCTGTTTTTGTTGACCCATCTCAAGATGCTAAGTTTGTTAATCATGCTTGTAATATGGCTAAACCAAAAGCGCTAATCTGCTCAAGAAAAGCCTTACTTTTAAAGTTAAAGTTTAAAGCCATAGCAAACATACCACTAAGTATTACAACAAAAAAATTAATTTTTATAGAGTGTATGAACCTGAACTTTTTAAAAAAAGATATAGATTATGAAGTAGATAGCTCAAACGATGCCTTAATGAGTTTTACAAGTGGTTCAACCTCAAAACCGAAAGCTATAGTTCGCACCCATAAGTTTCTTTTTACCCAGTACAAACTTTTAGATATCTACATAAAACTAGAAAAAAATCAGATAGACCTTACCGCCTTGCCAGTGTTTTTACTAGCAAACCTTTTAAAAGGTCTAACTTCTGTCATAGCAGATGTCTCTTTGCAACATCCAAAAAAAATAGACCCAAACAAGCTTTTAAACAGTATGGTAAAACATAGAGTAAGTAGAGTTGGAGCATCGCCAGCACTTTTTGAGCAACTCTTAAAAAGTAAAGATGCAAACTTACCTTATGTGAAAGATTTTTTTATGGGTGGTGCTCCTGTTATGCCATCTCTTTTAGAAAAACTACATAAACGCTTTGATCATATAAACCTTTATGTTTTATATGGTTCAAGTGAAGCAGAACCTATAGCTCACTATAGTTATGATCAACTAAGTAAAGAGATTATTGAGAAGATGTTAGATGGTAAAGGGCTTTATGTTGGAGATGTAGTTCCACAAATAAATATAGATTTTTTAGAAGATGCAGAGATTATAGTTTCAGGTGAGCATGTAGTACAAACTTACTATAATGGCGTGGGAGACAAAGAGAACAAACTTTTAAAAGATGGTGTAATCTGGCATAAAACGGGCGATATTGGCTACCTAGATAAAAACAAAAAATTATGGCTTTTAGGTAGAAAAAATGCCATTATAAAAAAAGGCATTCTAACTCTTCACCCTTTTAGCATAGAAGTAGCCATGAGAGAAAAAACATCTAAAATGGCTGCTCTTGTAGAGCATAAAGGTGAAGTTGTGTTATGTAGCGAGGCTAAAAAGCACGATATATCTTTTGAGGGTGTAGATAAAATCGTATATATAAAACATATACCACTAGACAAAAGACATAATGCAAAAGTTGATTATACTAAACTTCTTGAGGTTTTATAGTTGACTTCTAACAGATATAGCAAACCATAAAACAACAAAGTTAAGTAAAAATATAAGCAACGAGCTTCCTCTTGAGATAACAGTTAAAAATTTACTTCTATCTTTTTGATGTGTTTTTATAGCTATGATCAGATGTATGATAGTTACAAAAGTTAAAAACATAACAAGATAAACTTTTTGCATCATAGTTTGAGAAAGCTGTGAATCATAAGCATACTTAAACACACCAGAAAAACCATGATGCTCATAAAGTATAAAACCAGTAATCCAAAGAGTTATAAGCCAAAAAGACTCAAAGTAACCATAAAGTGGACCCAAATGTTTATAAACATTTTTTTGAGCCTCTTTATCTCTTAAAAAGATTCCTAAAGCAAAAAGCAAAAGTGAGCCACCAACCCATGCGGTTGCTGAGAGTATATGTATATATAGTACTATTTCCATAAGTGCTAGTTTAGTGCAAAAACATAAATATTCTCTTGAGTATAGTCAAGACTTTTAAATATTTTTTTATTTTAACGAAAGATAATTTCGTATAAATTCGATATACTTAGGCATAACAAAGGAGCTATTTTGAGTAATTTAAATACTGATCAAGAAAAAAAAGCGCAAGAGCTACGAGATAAGTTAGCTAAAGATTTTAAAGAGGAGGAAGCTGTAGAGTTTGCTCAAACTTATAAAGACAAAAGTTGGTTTGAAGATTTTAGTATATTGTTAAAAATGTTTCAAGATCCAGATTATAGCCTCTCTTCAAAAACAAAAATATTGATTATGGGGACATTGGCTTATGTTATACTCCCTATAGATGTTGTACCTGACTTTATACCTATTATTGGGTGGTTGGATGATATTTTTATCTTGGGTTATACAACAAAAAGTCTTAAAGATGAGATTGACACCTATAAAACCCTTAGAGGTTTATAGTGAAAAATCTATCAACTATGACATATACAAAGGCACAAAAACGATTTGAAAAGATCCATCAACTCTTTTCTATGGGTGGGAACTATAAAACTAAAGATCTTATGGATATATTTAATTGCTCAGACAATACAATTCTAAATGATACTAGAGATATGCGTAAAAAAGGTTTAATATGTAAAGTTGGACATAGCTACTATATGCCTGAAGAGTTTAGGGTTAATACACTTCTAGATAATGCAGATATGGGACTTTCTATGATAAGCTCTATGTTTGTTAAAGCACTACCACAAATGAAAGATTATTTGGATGGTATGTTAGTTCAAAGAGCAAAAAATAGTGATATTTTTAGATTTGATTTTAATCTTGAAACCATAAATGATGTAAATATAATCTCTAAAATAGTAGCTGCTATAAATACTAAAGTTGCTATATCTTTTACATACAGCTCTAAAAATGGTAAAAAAAGCGATAAAAATGCCTACCCACTAAGCATAAGCAATTTTGATGGATTTTGGTATGTTATAGCTTATGATTTAGAAAAAGGTAGTTTACGCACTTATCATATAGAGCAGATAAATGATATAGAAACATTAGAAGATGATTTTTTAGGTTCAAAGCGTGAAAAACTTGAAAAAGAGGCAAAAAACATCCACTCCGCTTGGTATAAAACTGATGTAAAAACAGTGAAATTAAAAGTTGTTGATGTTGGTGTTGAGTATATCAAAAGAAAAAGTTACCCCAACATCACTATAGAAGAAGACAAAGGCACTGAACTCTACTTACAAATGACTTACTACAATAACATAGAGGTTTTAAACTTTGTAAAAAGATGGTTACCATATATAAAAATCATTGATCACAAAGAGTTAAATATGGAACTAAAAAACTTACTAAAAATATCTATTGAAAATCTTTAGTTTTTTTGTCTTTTCAAAGTACCACCATACTTTTCAACTAAAGCAAGTTCTTGCAAGACACCCTGCTTTTTAAGTTGTATTATTTTTCTCTCATACATAGATTGTAAATGAGAGGAAAAGTATTTTTTACTTATTCGTGTATCTTGAACCATAAGATTATGCTCTTTCTCAAATCTAATTGTTTTTTCAATATATAGTGGAAATTTATCAAGATATATCTCTATAGTTTGCTTTAAAATCATCTTACTTTTACTTTTACCAATGCCCAATATATCTGCCATTTTAAGGTAATCATCAAGTGTATATTTTCCATATTTTCTTGATGTTTTAGACAGAGGCAAACCTAGGTCACTAGATTCTCCATTGTAAACACCTATTGAGATGACATCATAAAGTGGAGCTAAGATGTATTTATCTTTTTTAACATTCAAAATGCTTACATTTTTAGCATGAAAATCACTATGTTGTATAAGTGATGAATATATTTGAAAAATAAACATATCTATAAGAGACTCTTTATCTTTTACTTTTGTTGTAAATGCTTTCAAAAGACTCAAAGTATCTGTAGTGTATTTTTTATTGCTAGGTATATTTAGTAGTTGTGCGATATCGTATTGTCCATAAGCATAATTTTCATACCTATCGTAGCGTTTAACGATATAGTGAAAATCTCCCTCTTTTGAAAAAATAATACCACTATAGGGCGTGTTAAGTGTCAACTCATTTTTAGCAAAACTCATAAACAGATGTTCATTTAGAGCAAGAAAAGGATAATACTGCTGTTGTTTTTTGTCTTTATCTACAAAGTAGTTTGTCATAGTACGATTTAAGGGTTTTATTAGATATTTGGCATCTCTTTGACTCTCTTGTATTATCCCTTTTTCAAGGTCAAAATTTATATCTATTTTATGCTGATATCCACTTAAAGAGGAGTGCTCTTTATTTGATGTTTCATCAAGAATCTCATCATTAATGAGCATCTTAGCATCAATAAGATTTGGATAGGTATTTTCTCCTAATATCTTATGTTTTACTGTATGCCATGCAGGTCTTTCTTGGATGTATGATTTGTATTTATATAGTTCAAAGTAAGGTATAAATTTGAAGTCACCTTGAACATTATAAAGCAGAGATAAGATATCTGCACTATCTGACAATCCAGACAAAAGCCTATCTCTACGCTCATACTCTGGTAAAAGATTTTCAAAAACAGGGTAAAGAACAGGTACCTTTGTTAATGTGTCTTTTGTAATGCCAACAAGTTCACGTCCCTTATAATGAGCATCATAAACAAAAGAGTAAGCACCATTTCCGTAACTCAATTTACCCACAAGTAAATTATTTTTAAATACTGCTAGATGTGAAAGAGTCTCTTTAGAACTATATACTCTTTTATAGTACCTTCCTCTACCCGCACCAATTGCCTCAAGTGTACCCTCTTTTACAAGTAAGGCAAGATACTTTTGCGCAGTACGCCGTACTAAACCTGTATGTTCAACAATTTTAGCCGTAGTTGCTTGTGGAAAAGTTTCAAAAAACTCTAAAAGTATCTGTTTAGTCTGCTGCATTACAAGCCTCTTTTAATGTGCATAAATATGCATATTGTAACATATTTAAGAAAAAATTTATTTTAGATAAAGAAAACTTTTAATCTATTTAATTATACGAAACTTTTTTTCGTATTGTTATCTTATACTTTTAGAATCAAAACAAAAAAAGGATTCTAAATGTATGAGACACTTCACTTTAACCAAAGAGCAAGACAAAGAGGCATTACTCAGCGTATGATTGATTTAACATTAGAGTATGGTGATGTTAAAGAGGACAAAGTAAAACTCGGTAAACGCACCATTAAAAAACTTCTTAAACATCCAAAAAAAATATCTCAAAACTTCAAACAAGACCTTTTAAAAATCCTTGATAAAGGTGGATTGGTTGTTGTGTGTGGTAGTGCACTCATCACTACATACAATTGGAATTGAACCCAAATCATGCAATATAAAAACAATAATTTCATAAAATACGAAACAAAATTTCGCCAAAATTTTGTATCATTACTATATAAATAAAAGGAGGAAAACATGTTATCTACAATACCACTAATTTTAACTATGACGTTTGTATATTTTTGCTACCACATCTTAACAAGAAAATGTAAACAATATTAACCAAGGCGAGGCTGAAGCCTCACACCCAAATTATAAAAGTGATTTACAGTCTCTAAACAGCATAACGAAACTAAATTTCGCTAAAAAATAGTATTATTACACACATAAATAACAGGAGTAACAGATGAGACAAAGACAATCAGAACGACGTCAATATAGAGCCTTAAGCCCATACTTATTTTTTCTTTTTGAGATAGGGATATTGGCTGAGTTTAACTATATAGTTATAAACTTGTTTGGTTTAGATACAAAGATTAGCTATTTTCTTATACTGATCAATCTTTATGTCGTTTTGAATTGTTTTAACAAACTTGTTAATGTCTTAAGGCGCTGTAAATTTGTTAAAAATTATAACAGATGCACATTACGTAAAAATATTT
>WFNF01000051.1 GCA_015488775.1 Helicobacteraceae bacterium | reverse complement strand
ATAGGTGCTTTAAAATGAACCATCATTTTTTTAATTTTACCATCCCAAAATGCTTTTGATTGTGGACCTTGGTTGATGATATAACCAAAAGAGTGACAAGTAAGGCAGTTTGTTTGAACTTCAGCAAAACCCTTACCCATTTTAATCTCATAAGGGATGTATGGTACTGCTAAATCATCACCTTTATTCACTTGTGCATTAAGACTTAAAGCTGCTACTGCAACTAATAATAATATTTTTTTCATCAATTATCCTTATATAACTTCTACAGTAACTGAATCGATACCGTTGTATTTATAACCACCATGATTCCATGGAATATCTTCTGGCATTCTTTGCTCTTGACCAGCTTTATTTATAGCTTTGGACATAATAGTAACTTTTCCATAATCTTTAGGCTTAAATGAGTACTTAAATGATCTAAATGCGTATCTTCCATCACTTCCATCATCTAAATCTGCCTTGTCCCAAGTTTTCCCACCATTAGTTGATATTTGTACAGTTTGTATACCTGTACCATCATCAAAAGCTACACCACGAACCACAATTTGTGAATCTTTTTGAGTTTTAACACCATCTAAAGGGTAACCAATAAGAGATTTAACATTCATCTTAGTTATAGGTTTGGTTTTTTTAGCTTTATTTTCAGGTGTTTCACATTCACACTTATTATCAGGTATACGATAAGCTATATCCATGAAAAATAGTTTTTCATACTTGCTATTTACTCTTATCTCACTTAACATCTTAACCCATGAATCTGAGTAAGTACCTGGTATTACCAATCTAACTGGGTAACCGTTTAAGTATGGTAAATCTTCACCATTCATCTCATAAGCAACTATAACATGATCATCAAGCTCTTCAAGGTGAAGCTCTCTAACAAAGTTCGGCGTTTCATAGTAAGCAGCATGTTCCATACCATTAAAACCAATCCAAGAAGCATCTTTTTGCAATCCTGCACGCTCTAAAATATCTCTAAGTCTTACACCTTTCCAAGATGCACAACCCATTGCACCACTACCCCACTGAATACCACCAGGAATTGGTTTAAATGCAGATCTTGAATTTCCTCCACATTGAAGAACAGCATTTACTTCAACCTGCTCAAATTTTGTTTTTAAATCATTCAAAGTAACTTCAAATGGTTTATCTACAAGACCATGAATTTTAATTTTAAAAGTATTTGTATCTATATAAGTTGGAATATCTGGCATATGCCATCTAACAAAAAATTCATCATTTGGAGTAAATTTTTGTGTAAAAACTGATCTTGGAGCTTCTAAAAGAGGTGGACGATCTGAGTATGTAATCATAGGTTTTTTCTCGGGGAATGCTATAGTAGAAATTTTTCTATTATCTATAGGACGCTGTGTGGCTGTTAAACTTGTTCCTGTTAATGCAGCGGCTGCAATAACAGAAGTTTTAAAAAAGTCTCTTCTTTTCATAAAGTTATACCTTAATATTATATTGTTTTTATTTTGTTTTAAGAATTTTAGCATATAGTTTATATTAAAGAAAATAAAATTTAAAGTATGTTTCGTTCAATTATATTGATTTAAGGTTTGAGTATGTTTAGTATAAAACAATTAGAGATATTTGCTCTTTTGAGTGAGCTTCATAGTGTAAAAGATGTTGCTACAGAGTTTGGAATGTCTGCCTCTGCTATATCTATGTCAATAAAAGAGTTAGAAAAAATTTTAGGAATGCCTTTGCTTGAACGAGTTGGTAAAAAGTTGCATCCGAATGAAAAAGGAAGATACCTTTTGGAACACTCTATAAAAGAACTGAATTCTTTAAAAACACTATATAAAAACATGCACTCTTCAAGTGATTTTGCTTCACTACATATAGCTTCAAGCTATACTATCACTGATTATATTTTACCAAATATAATTAGTAAATTTATAAATAAATATCCAAATATAGATTTAAATGTAAAAACTTTAAATTCAAGTGATGTTTTAAAAAAAATAAAAAGTGGTGAATGTGATATTGGTTTTATAGAATCAGAGTGTATAGATGAATCTATTGAACAAAGATTGTTGGTAGAAGATGAACTTATTGTTGTTAGTTCTAATAAGGATTTAGTAAAAGATGATGGCTTATATATTGATCAACTCTTTGATCAGAAATGGATTTTAAGAGAAAAAGGTTCAGGGACAAGATCTGTATTTTTAGATACTATAAAACCGTATGAAACTGAGCTCAATATATTTATGGAGTTAGAACATAATGAGGCTATAAAAAACTTTTTAATTAATTCTAAAGATTTTATCTCTGCATTACCAAAAATCTCTGTGGAGCAAGAACTTAAAGATAATCAACTATATGTGATAAAAATCAAAAAGTTCACTTTTAAAAGGGAATTTAACCTGGTTTTTTTGAAAAATCGTATAAAAAGTGATGTTTTAGAGTCCTTTAGTAAACTATGTTTAGATACAATTATATAATGAAAACTCCACATATTCCCGTACTTTTTCAAGAGGTATTAGACTCCTTTAATGATGTTAAAAATGGTGTTATTGTCGATTGTACTTTAGGTTATGGTGGTCACTCATCACTACTACTTGAAAACAAAGATAATATTAAACTTATAGGTATCGATCAAGATGATACTGCTTTAAACTTTTCTACACAAAGACTTGAGAGTTTTAAAGATAGATTTGAAACAAAAAAAGGTAGGTTTTCTCATACTATTTTAGATGTTTTAAATGAAGAAGATAATGTTAATGGAATATTGGCAGATATAGGTGTCTCATCTTTGCAACTTGATCAAAAAGATAGAGGTTTTGCTTTTGATTCTGATTCACTAGATATGAGAATGAACCAAGATAGTGAACTAAGTGCAGATAAAGTGGTTAACACTTATTCAAAAAAGGACTTAGAAAGAATTTTAAGAGATTATGGTGAACTTAAAAACTATAAGGCAGTTGCTGACGTTATAGTGAAAAACAGACCGTTTAGCTCTGCAAAAGAGCTAAGTGAAGCTATAAAACCACACGCTCCACATGGAAAGAAAATTCACCCGTCAACTTTAGCATTTCAAGCTATACGTATAGAGGTAAATCAAGAACTTTATGAGATTGAAACACTTTTAGACAATATTAGAAACTCTGATCTTGATGATTGTTTAGTTGCAGTTATAACTTTTCACTCTTTAGAAGATAGAATAGTAAAAAAACGTTTTAGCTCTTGGTCAAAAAATTGTATATGTGATGCGCAAGCTTTTAGATGTGAGTGTGGAAATAACAACTCCATAGGTAAGGTTATAACAAAAAAACCTCTTGAAGCTAGTAAAAGTGAGCTAAAAGCTAATCCTCGCTCACGCTCTGCAAAACTTAGAGTTTTTAAGATTAGTAGATAAGTATATAAAATGAATAATGATAAGTTTGAGTTACTAGATGAAGTAAAAGAGGTTATATCAAGAGAGAAAAAGCTTGATATAATTTTCTTTCTTACTACTATTGGTATTATGATGTTAGTTTTTTTAACTCTTTTTCCAAAAGTTTATTTAAACTCTGAAATTTATTATAAAAGTAGATATATTAAAACTTTAGAGCATGAAAGAGAAGCTTTAAAAGAGGAAAATGTAGTTATTAAAACTAAGGTTGAATCTATAAAATTTAAAAACCATATTTTAGATACACTTTTTTAAAGCTCTTCAACTAAGATATACTCACTCTCTTCATGTCTTAATGCAAAACTATTGTTATTTCCAATTTTTACTTTCATTGTAGCTTTAGTTAGTGTTTGCTCACTTATACAGATATGATTACCTTTTATAAAGCCTAAAGACAAAAGCCTACTTTTTAACTCTTTAGGGGCAGTTATCTTTACTATGCTAGCTTTTACACCATCTTTTAATTCTGATAATTTATATATTTTATCCATTTTTATCCTAAACTACTTGTATGCCGTAGTATATAGCTTTTGTATTAAATAATACCATTTCCAATAGTTTTAGTGGTAAATAAAGTTGGTTTTATTTAAACCAACCCTTTAAACTATCAAATATACCCTCATGTGGTTTTGATTCTAAACCAAAACTCTCTTGAAGTTTTTCTAGTAGCTCTTGTTGTTCACTTGTTAAAGAATCAGGATAAGTAAGATTAATTTGTGCAATTAAATCACCTTTGCCATGTCCATGAACATCTGCAACACCTTCGCCTCTAAACTTATAATGTTGTTTATCTTTAGTTCCACGCTCTAGCTCTAAGTCTAGCTCACCCGTAAGTGATGGAATACTTATAGTTTCACCAAGAACTGCTTGTGTAAAGAAAACAGGTACTTCAATATATATATCGTTATTGTCTCTTATAAAAGTTGAATCTTGCTCTACATAAAAAGTTACATATAAATCTCCACGTCTTCCATCTTTGGAAATATTGCCTTTTCCACTAACTCTTAAACGGTTTTCATTATCTACACCTGCTGGTACTTTTATAGTAACTTTATCTTTTTTGTTTTTAAAGCCCTTACCATCACACTTTTTACATTTATCACTAGCTGATGAACCCTCTCCATGACAAGTTGGACAAGTTTGTGAAAAAGTCATAAAACCTTGTTTCATATAAACTTGACCTTGACCCTTACAAGTTGAACAAGTTGACATCTTTCCATCTTTTGCACCTGTTCCCGTACAAGTGTCACAAGACTCTTTATATACAAACTCTATATCTTTGTTACATCCAAAAACAGCTTCTTTGAAAGATATATGTACCTCTACAGCTTCATCTAATGAATATTTATCTGTATTTCTTGGTTTTCGTGATCGTCCACTTCCCCCACTAAACATCTCTTCAAAAATTGAGCCAAGGTCATCAAAACCACCTCCACCAAAGCCAGAAGAACTTCTTCCTCCACCTTGTTGTAAACCTTCTTTACCATATCTATCGTAAATTTCTCTTTGTTTATCATCACTTAACACTTGGTAAGCTTCATTACAAAATTTGAATTTTAGTTCAGCTTCTTCATCACCTGGATTTTTATCAGGGTGATGTATTTTTGCCATTTTTCTATAGGCTTTTTTAATTGTTGTTTTATCTGCACTTTGAGAAACTTCTAAAATCTCATAATAACTCATATTTTCCAAAATGATTCCTATATAAATTTTTTTGCAATTATAGCAAAAGATAAGTTTTACTTCAATATTATTAGCTTATGAAAAAAATTATATTAAGTTTGCTTTTATCTTTTGTCTTTAGTGCTTGTTCTATTATGAGTATAACACCAAGTAAAACTGTTACCTTGGAAGTAAAAAAATTAAAAAATTGGGAAAGTGAAGATTTTAACAAATCTCTTAGCTCTTTTATAAAAAATTGTAAAAGTAATAAAGCGCATAAACTTTATGTTTCTGGTTCTTTAGATTTATGTAAAGAGGCTTTGTTTTATAAAGATGATCCTAAAGCTTTTTTTGAAACACATTTTTATGCAAAAAAATTAAATTCTGATGGATTGTTAACTGGCTATTATGAACCATATTTAAATGGTTCTTTATATAAAAGTGATACATATAAATATCCGATTTTTGAAAAACCTAAAGATATGTTTACTATAGATCTTTCTAAATCATATCCTGAACTTAAAGGTAAAAGATTTAGAGGTAGGATAGTTAAAGATAAAGTTATCTCATACTACGATAGAGAGTATTTAGAAAACAATGAAGTAAATGCCTCTATAATCTGTTATGTAGATAATAAAATAGATCTATTTTTTTTACAAATACAAGGTAGTGGACGAATTATTTTAGAAAATAACAATTCAACTCTGTTTGTTGGTTATTCTGATCAGAACGGTTATAAGTATAGAGCCATTGGAAGATACATGATACAAAAAAATTATCTCACTAAAGAGGAAGTCTCTTTACAAACTATTAGAGCTTTTTTAGACAATCATCCAGATAAAGTTGATGAGATACTAAACTATAATCAATCTTATGTGTTTTTTAAAAAAAGAGAGCAAGGTGCTACTGGATCTTTGGGTGTGGAACTTACTCCATTTAAAAGTGTCGCAGTAGATAGAAAATATCATAAATTAGGTTCTTTACTTTATATAGATGCAAAAGTTGATAAAAAAGATTTTAACTCTATTGTTATTGCACAAGATACAGGTGGGGCTATTAATGGGGATGTAAGAACAGACCTTTTTACAGGTTATACCCAAGAGGGCAAAAGGATAGCTGGTGAGTTGAAATCACCTTTAAAGCTTTATGAACTTGTTCCTAAATTTTAACCCTATCATCTAAAGCTCTAGTTAAAGATATAATATCTATATTTTCTAAGCTAACCCCAGTTGGAACACCTTGGGCTATTCTTGTAAAATTTATATCATATGGTGTAAGTTTATCTTCTATGTAGAGTATGATAGCATCATTTGAAATACTTGGTGAAAAAGCGAAAATTATCTCTTTAACTCCTGATGAAGCAACTCTTTGCAAGTTAATGATAGTATCAGTATCTATCTCCTCTAGTACAAAATACTTGCCATCAAAGATTCCATTCTCCTCAAATGTCAATATATCTTTAGCATTTTGAACAAGTGCAAGTTTACTTACATCTCTGTTCTCATCTACACATATATCACATAACTCATGTTCACTCATCCCACCACAAGAATCACATTTCCTAAGTGAGCTTAAAGCATTTTGTATGGCGTGTGATAGTTTTAAAGCATTAAAGGTATCGTTCATAACCATGTGGTAAGCCAACCTTGTTGCAGATTTTGCACCTATGGTTGGAAGACCTTGTAAGGCTTCAACTAAAGAGTTGAACTGTTTCATATATCAAAACTTTTTTTCATGATTTTTTCTATAGTTTTTAAATCATACTCATAATTTATAAAATGATGATTTGCTAAAACACCTTGCATAAGTAACATTTGTGAACCATCTTTATATGGCAAAGATCTTTTTATAGCCTCTTTTAAAAAAGGTGTCTCTTTTCCATATATAACTTCAACTACGGCTTTTGTACTTTTAAGTAGTTTTTCTAAAATCTCTATAGGTGCTGGTAGAAACTCATCTTCTAAACCTGCACTTGTAGTATTTATAATTACATCATATCTTTCAAGTTTATGGGCATCATCCCATGTGTAAGTTTTAAACTCTTTATAATCATTTAGTCTATTTTGCGATCTATTTAAAATACTTACATCAATATTTTCATTTTTAAGTTTTTTACTTATAGCCTTAGCCGTTCCACCAGCACCAATTATAAGCGCATTTTTAAGTGGAAAGTACTCACTTAAGGCATAGTAAAATCCGTCTGCATCAGTGTTGTAACCTATAAGTTTATTGTCTTTTTTTATTATAGTGTTAACAACACCTAGCTCTTTTGCTATCCCTATAACTTCATCACAAGCTTTAAACGCTTCCTCTTTATGTGGAACTGTTATATTTGCACCAACAACACCAAGTTTAAAAAATGTTTCTCTTAGTGTTGAACCGTCTTTTAAAAGATATCTTGAGTAGCAAGAGTCTATGTTCAGAGTTTTAAAAAGGTAATTATGCATTTTAGGTGAAGCAGAGTGTGAAACAGGGTTTCCAAATATAGTAAAAAAGTTTTTATTGTAATTCATACTGAAATTATATCTTAAAATTATTATCTGTAAAATTACTAAAAATTATTTTAAGTACATCTTAAAGTGTTATTTAATATTATTATAATATTAGAAGTGTGATAAAATATATATTTTTAAGGATTGTTGTGTTTTCACCAGATTTAGCATTAATATTTTTAATTATGGGTATTATTT
>WFNF01000050.1 GCA_015488775.1 Helicobacteraceae bacterium | reverse complement strand
ACAATATAGTTTCAGACATAGATAAAACATCCAAAAATGATTTAATAAAACTTATAAGATTTCAAAATTATGAGATGTTAAAATATTATATACATAAATTTAAATTGCAAAATATTGACGGATTTGTTTTACCAAAGTTTTCATTAGTAGATGCACAAAAGTACATTAATCTTATAATAAGTGATAATTTTAAACATTTGGTAAGTGTATCTATAGAGGGAAATGAACTTTTTGATATAGAAAAATTAAAAAAATTAAAGAGATTTACTGATCAGATAAAAGTTAAAGTGATTAATATAAGATTTGGTGCTGAGGATATGTTTAGACAAGTATCTTTAAGAAGAGATTGTACTAAAAGTTTATTTGATTACTCTATAGCTTCTAGTGTTATTGCAGATATATTAAAAACTTTTAAAACTGATGATTACTCTGTAAATGGCGGAGTTTTTAGATGTTTTAGTGATGATAATAATTTTATCAAAGATGTGCAAAGAGATTTAAGTGAGGGTTTAGTAGGCAAAACTGTTATACACCCTAGACAAGTTAAGTTGTTTGATGAAGTGTACAAAGTAGATAAAAATGAGTATGATGAAGCCAAAAAAATAGCAACATCATCTACAAAAATTGCAAATTTAAATGGGACTATGCTAGAAAAAATCACTCAAAATGCTTGGGCTTTAAATATAATAGAGAGAGCTGAGATATATGGGGTAAAAGCTAGCATTAAAGAAAATCTATAAATATGATATTTAACAAAAGATTTGATATAATTATATATGGATAAAAATTATTTTTTAAAAGTACAAACTGTAAAAAGTAGATTTATAGTAAATTTTTCAATTATGAGCATAAGTGTTTTGCTTTATTTTGGTATAGCATATCAGCAAGAGATAAATAAAGTATTATATACAGCAGAAGTATTAGTAGCAATCTCTTTAATTTTAAATCTTATATATTATAAACGTGGTGGCAATGAAAATGTTGTAAGTGCTGTTTTAACTAGTTTTACTGGACTAATGATATTAGCTATATATTTTCAAGGTGGCATAGAAGCAACAGGAAATGTTTGGGTCTTTATATTTCCAATTTTAGCTTTTTATCTAAATGGTGAAAAATTAGGTGGCATTTATGTAGTCATCTTTGTAAGTATATTTATGTTGATAAATATAAATATATTTTTAGGTAATATTAATAATGATTTTTCTTTTATAAAACAAAGGCAAACTACAATAGCTCTTGTGGTAGTAGTTTTACTTGGCTTTTTTAATGAGAGATTAAAAAGATTATCTTTTATAGCAAGTGATGAAGCAAATAAAGATTTAAGATCAATTTTCAACAACCTACAAGATACTTTTTTTAGAACATCACAAAGTGGTGAAATCACAATTATGTCGCCATCATTTTATGCCATAACAGGTTTTAGTGAGCATGAAGTTTTAGGTAAATCTATAAGTAGCTTTTATTTTAATCCATCTGAAAGAGAAGACTTTTTAGAGTATCTTTACGATAGCGATGGAGTTGTATCTAATTATGAAACAAGATTTAAAAGTAAAACTAGTAAAGAGATATGGGTGCTAATAAGTGCTCAATACATACTAAGTGAAGATGGTGAAATTTTAGGTATTGAGGGTACTGCAAAAGATATAAGCGAACTTAAAATAGCACAAAACGAACTTCTAAAACTAAACACACATTTAGAAAATCGTATAGAAAAAGGCGTACAAGAGTTAAGACATAAAGATGAGTTGATGTTGCAACAAGCAAGACTTGCACAAATGGGGGAGATGCTTTCAATGATAGCTCACCAATGGAGACAACCACTTTCATCTATTGCAGCAGTGACTGGTAATATTAAAATAGATATAGCATTAGATGAGAAGATTAGCACAGAATATTTAGAGGAAAATATACATAAAATCGACTCAAATATAAACTTTCTCTCAAATACTATTGATGATTTCAGAAATTTCTTTAAAAGTGATAAAATTGAGAAAGCAACATCCTTTGAAAACATTATAACTAAAGCTATGAATGTCTTAAATCCTGCTATAGTTAAGGTAAATGTAAAAGTTGATAAAATCAATATAACAGATACTCAAATAATAACTTTTGAGAGTGAATTGATACAAGTGATTATTAATATACTAAATAATGCGACAGATGTACTACAAGATCTTGATGGAAAACGAAAGATACAAATTACACAAAGCTCAAGTGAATTATATAATATATTGGAAATATCTGACAATGGTGGCGGGATACCACAAGATATACTAGATAGAGTTTTTGATCCATATTTTTCTACTAAAATGGAAAAAAATGGTACTGGTCTAGGTCTTTATATGTCAAAAATCATAGTTCAAGAGCACTGCAAAGGTATATTAAAAGTTACAAATAATGATGATGGAGCGTGTTTTAAAATTGAACTACCTAAAGAGTAATAATCAAAAAATATCTATTGCTCTTGCTACATATAATGGTGAAAGATACTTAAAAGAGCAAATAGACTCTCTTCTTTTACAAACACATGCAAATTTTGAGCTTATAGTTTGTGATGATAAATCTACAGACTCTACACTTCAAATACTTGAATCTTACAAAGAAAAAATCGATATAAAGATTTTTATAAACACTAAAAATCTTGGCTACATAAAAAACTTTGAAAAGGCTATATCTTTATGTACTTCAAATTATATAGCACTATGTGATCAAGATGATGTTTGGAGAAAAGACAAATTAGAGGTATTGGTAAAAAATATTGGTGATTTTGATTTAATCCATTCAGATGCAAGATTGATTGATGAACATAACAATATTATAGATAATTCCTACTCTACAAGTACAAACAAAGTTTTTAGAAAAGATGTTAAAGATTACTTTTTCAATAACGATGCAACAGGTTGTACAATAATGTTTAAAAAAAGTTTAGTAAAAGAGTTTTTACCATTTTGTGAAAACATAATTTCTCATGATTGGTATATAACACTTATCGCTAAATCTAAAAATGGTGTTAAATATATTAATGAGACTTTGATTGACTACAGGCAACATCAAAACAATCAAGTTGGAAGTGCAAAAAAACTAAGTTCCTTTGATCAAAGAGATAGCTTTCAAAAAAAACTTTTACTTCAAAATATAGCTTTTTTAGAGACTTTAAAGTTAAAAAAAATAGATACAAAAGTTTTGAAAGATTTAATTTGCTATTATGACGAGTATTTTACAAAAAACATTCGCTTAAAATCGTTTATTATACATATTAGATATTTTAATAAGTTTGCTATAGAAAAGCCTTTTAGCTTAAGATTAGTAGCTCTTGTAATGTCATTGTTTGGCTCAAAAATACAAAAACAAATTTCAAAGGTTAGAAGATGAAATTAACATTTTTTTCAAAATATCATAAAGAGGGCGCTAGTTCTAGGCTTAGAATGTATGCCTATTATGATTATATGAAATCCAAGGGTTATGGTGTAGATATTCAAGCTTTTTTATATGATGGTTATGTTGATGATTTGTATAATAATAGAAAAATATCTAAACTAAAAATTATAAGCTCTTACATAAAACGTATGAAATATCTTTGGAAAGCAAGAGGCTCTTTTGTAATTGAGTATGAACTTTTCACATACTTTCCTTTTTGGATAGCTGAGATGTTTTTAAACTGTAGAGTTTATTATATGAACTATGATGATAATGTTTGGGAATCTTACAAAAATAAAGATTATTTAACTTCTAAGTATGACCTACTTTGTAAAAATGCTACTGGTGTTATAGTTGCAAACGATTTTTTACTTGAAAAGGTTAAAAAACTTAATGATAATGTTATAAAAATACCTACAGTTTTAGATATCAAACCTTATCAAGAAGAGTTTAATAAGTATGATAAATTTACTATAGTTTGGGTTGGAACACCTGTAACATACAAATATATACTTTCGCATAAAAAGATGTTCCAAAGACTTGCTAAAGAGATAGATTATGATCTGCTTATAGTAGCCTCTGAAGATTTGGAAAAAATTGCTGGTGTTAATATGATGTTTGAAGAGTGGGATGAAAAAAAACAGATAGAGTTTATTAAAAGCTCACATATTGGAGTAATGCCTTTAGATGATGATCTTTTTTCTGCTGGCAAATCATCTTTTAAACTTTTACAATATATGGCTGGTTCACTTCCTGTTGTTGCAAGTAATATTGGTGAAAACAATATAGTTGTAAAAGATGGTGAAAATGGATATTTATGTTCAAATGATGATGAATGGATAAAATCTATAGTGAACTTATATAAAAACGACAATTTACAAGCTGAATTTTCTATAGAATCGCATAAACAATCTTTTAACTACTCTTTAGATAAATATTTACCAATATTTGAGGAGTTTGTATCTGAGCAAAGGTATGAGTCGAAAAATAAAACAACTTAAAACTAAAGAAAGTGATATTTAGCTAAACTCACGCTATGACTTTAGAAAACAAAAAACTACTAACATACACACTCATTGCCTTTGTTTTTGCTTTTGCATTAAGACTTATTTGGGTCGCACAATTTAGCGATAACAAAGATTTTTATTGGAATGATCAGATTATGATCAATACCAATGATGGTTATTGGTTTGCTGAGGGAGCTAGAGATATATTGGCTGGAACTCATCAAGATAATGATTTATCACCTATAACTCACCCTATGGCTAAATTAACTGCCCTTCTAGCTACTATCTTACCATTTAGCTTTGAAACTATAATTTTATATATGAGTGCATTTTTTGGCTCACTACTTGTTATTCCTATAATGTTACTTGGAAAGTCTATAAAAGAGCTAGATGCAGGTTTTATTGGGGCATTATTGGGCTCTATTGCGTGGTCGTACTACAATAGGACTATGACTGGTTATTACGATACTGATATGTTAAACATAGTATTACCAACTTTTATACTTTATTCTATGGTTCAGGCAATACAAGTTCAAAAAAATCGTTATCTTATTTTAATACCATTTTTTATTATGGCATATCAAATTTGGTATCATGGTTCTTACTCTCTAAACTTTGCTTTTGTTGCAATTATGGTTTTATATACCCTAGTTTTTGAGAGAAAAAATGTTTTCTTTTATAAAACTATACTTTTTATGTCTGTTGCTATGATTTCAACATATTTGCTATTAAAAGTTTTAATTGTTTTAGCTCTGTTTTATTACTTTCATACAAACAAAAAAGTTAATTTAAAATTTATTTGGGCTCTTATAGCAGCTACTATAATTTTTATATTGATATCTGGGGGATTAAACCCTATATTAGTGCAACTCAAATCTTATATATTTAGAGATGTAAGTTCAAACGAGCAATCTTTACACTTTTACAATGTAGCACAGACAGTAAGAGAAGCAGGAAAGATACCGTTCGAGACTTTTGCAAATCGTATTAGTGGATCTAGACTTATGTTTATAGCATCTTTTGGTGCTTATATAATGTTGCTTTTTAGATTTAGGATTATGCTTTTATCTTTACCAATGGTAGCTTTAGGATTTTTAGCTTATGTTGGTGGTTTAAGATTTACCGTTTACGCTGTACCTATTATGGCACTTGCACTTGGTTATTTAGTTGTTATGACATCTAGAAATATTAAAAACACTAAGCTTAAGTACCTTTTTGTAGCTTTTGCAATGCTGTTTATACTTTTCCCAAATATAGCCCATATCATCGCTTATAAAGTACCTGTAGTTTTTGATGCAAAAGAGGTAAAAATACTTTCAGATATGCAAAAATATACATCAAAAGATGATTATGTTATGACATGGTGGGATTATGGTTACCCAATAAGATATTACGCTGATGTTAAAACTTTTGTTGATGGTGGTAAACACGCAGGTGATGTAAACTACCCTGTATCTTTAGCTCTTACAAAACCTCAGGAACTATCTGCAAATATAGCAAGAGCTACTATGGAATATGATGAATCTGCCTTTAAAGAAAAAAGAGCAGGCTCATACATAAAAATGATGATGAAAGATTATAATGTTTTTAGTGGAGGTGAACTTATAGATTTAATGAGTGCTTCTGCTTTAAAACTACCTAAAAAAACGGCAGATATATATTATTATCTACCTATGAGAATGTTAAGCATATACCAAACTGTTGAACTTTTTTCAAACATAGATATAGATACAGGTAAAATGGGTAAATCACCTTTCTTTTACCAAACAACGCATATAAAAGATATGGGTTCAAAAATAGATTTAGGTCGTGGCATATACTTAGACAAGGCAAAAGGGAGTGTAAATATACAAGGAAAAGAGATCCCTTTAGCTATGTTTATAACAACAAAATATAATCAGTTTCAAAAACTAGATGTAAACAAACAAGTTATAAATGTATCTGGAAATCTAATAGCGATTTTTATGAGAGATTATGGAAGATTTTTAATTTTAGACTCTAACTCATTTGAGTCAACATATATACAACTATTTGTTTTAGAAAATTATGATAAAAATCTTTTTGAACCTGTTGAGATAAATCCTATGGTAAAGATATATAAACTCAAAATATGAAAATAGGATTTTTATCTCATTTAGATTTAAACCTTTACCTTTTTAGACTTCCTATAATGAGAGAGCTATTAAAAAAAGGTTACGAGGTTTACGCCATTGCACCATCTGGAATCTACCTAGATATGATGGCAAAAGAGGGGATTAAAACTATCCCCTACTCTATCTCACGCTCATCTCTTAACCCATTAAATGAGTTAAAAGCTATATACAACATCTATAGAGCTATAAAGCCACTTAAACTAGAGATAATCCACACCTTTACTGCAAAACCAAATATCTACGGGACTATAGCATCAAAAATGGCAAAAGTTCCACATATATATAATCTTGTTGAGGGACTAGGCTCTTTTTATCTTGAAGATAATTTTAAAAGCGTTATTGTTAGAAACATTATAGAGAAACTATATAAAGTTGTTTTTTTACTAAGTGACAGAGTTGTTTTTGTAAACAGTTCAGATCCTGCATACTTAGTGGAAAAAAAAGTGATAAAAAATACTAAAGTAAAAATTATAAAAAGTGTTGGAGTTGACTCAAAAAAGTTCACTTGCACTAAAAAAGTGAAGAACAAAAAGTTAAAAGTTTTAATGGTAGCAAGACTTATAAAGCACAAGGGTGTTTTAGAGTTTATAGAAGCTAGTAAAGAGTGTAAAGAGTTTGAGTTTATCTTTGCTGGAGCAGAGGATGAGGGTAATCCTAGTGGTTTAAAAAAAGATATCTTTGATCAAACACTTATAAAATATCTTGGGCATGTTGATGACGTAAAATCTTTGGTTTGTGAGTGCGATATATTTGTTTTACCTAGCTATAAAGAGGGTTTACCTGTTACCTTACTTGAAGCTTCATCATGTTCAAAGCCATTGCTTGCAACAGATGTGAGTGGTTGTAGGGATGTGGTTGAAGATGGTGTTAATGGTTTTTTAGTTGAGCTTAAAAACTCTAAAGCTTTAGCAGATGCAATCAAAAAACTTTCTGATCAAAACTTAAGGGAGCGTTTTGGTAAAAACGCAAGAGAAAAAGTTTTAAAAGAGTTTGATATAGATATAGTAGTAAAAAAATATATGGAGTTTTATGGTGTATAAAGATTTTGTTAAACCTCTTTTAGATTTCACTTTAGCCTTTTTTATGATTCTAATACTCTTACCAATATATCTTATAGTCTCTTTTTTAATATACATAAAATTAGGTTCACCTATAGTTTTTGCTCAAAAAAGACCAGGTAAAAATGAAAAAATATTTACCATATATAAGTTTAGAAGTATGAGTGATGAAAAAGATAAAGATGGAAAACTTTTAAGCGATGAAAAACGCTTAGGTAGATTTGGTAAACTTTTAAGAAAAAGTTCCTTAGATGAGCTACCACAACTTTTTAATGTACTTAAGTTTGAGATGAGTTTTATAGGACCTAGACCACTTTTAGTTGAGTATCTTAAATGTTACAATGATGAGCAAAAAAAAAGGCACAGTGTTAAACCTGGTATTAGTGGCTTAGCTCAAGTAAATGGAAGAAACGCTATATCTTGGGAAGAGAAGTTTAAACTTGATGTTGAGTATGTTGAGAATATCTCATTTTTACTAGATATAAAAATACTTTGGTTAACTTTTTTAAAAGTTATAAAACGCTCAGATATAAGTTCAAGCACCAATGTTACTATGGAAAAATTTTGTGAATAAAAAAACTTTCACACATTATCTTGCAAAAGTTAAAACATAGATTTAATCTCTAAAATACATAATATAATTTAAGTTTTTTTAAAGTTAGTGCTTGATAGTATAACAGCATCAATTAGGAGTGTATCAATGTTCAAAAAACTCTGTTTTTCAATTTTATGTGTAGTCTCTTTGTATGGGGCAAAACCCGCAAGCTATATGGATGATGCTTATTATGAGCCTAAAGAGACTAGGTATTTGGATGCCACTTTAGTTTTAAGTGTAAATGATGTCGATGAAAACATTACACAACTAAAAGATAGCTCTTTTAAAGTGTTTGAAAATCTTTTACAAGATGATTTACTTGGTTTTATAGGTGTTGATTATAGAGACTGTGAGATTGATGATATTGTTTTAAGTTCAGATGATGCTAAAAATTTCAATGTAGATAAATATGGTAAAATCACATTAAAACATAATCTAGATTTTGAAAAGAAAAAGGTATATAACTTTAATGCACAAGCTATATGTAGTCTTGGTAAAAGTAACAATGTAAATATTAAAATTGAAGTTCTAGATATACCTGATATTGTCTCAAAACTTAGTGACTTAAATATCTCTATAAAAGAAAATACTAAAGTTGGAAGCGTTCTTGGTAAAGTAAATATAGTGGACGATGGTGACTCTGTAGTAAATAACTATGAGATAGTTAATAATAATAGATATTTTAGCATCACAAATAAAGGTGAGATACTTTTAAACTCAAAACTAGATTATGAAACACTAAAACATTTTTCATTTGATGTTGTAGCAATTAGCGATGCTGGTGTTTCAAAAGCAGCACAAATCAATATAAATATAGAGGATGTTGCTGATGAACTTCCTACACTAAAAAGTGCAAATTTTAAGATATCTGAAGATACTAAGATAGATACAGTAATTGGTAAAATTGAGCTAAATAAAGCAGATAGCAATATAAGTAAAATTCTAATCAGTGGTGATGGTTCAGATACATTTCACATAGACAATGATGGGGCATTAAGCTTAAAATCAACTCTAGACTACGAGAAAAAACCTTTTTATAACTTATGGATTCAAGCTTTTAATCTTAGTGGTAAAAGTGATAAAAAGCTTTTAAAAATAGAGGTATTGGATAAAGCAGATGTAAAAGCAAAAATAGATGTTAAAAAGCAAGTTTCAATTTTACAAAATGCCCCTAATGGTAGTAGTGTAACTAGGGTAAACATTGTATCTATGGGTGATACAAAGGTTGATAGATATAGATTGCTTGGGGATGACGCTGTATATTTTACCATAGATAACAATGGCTTAATCACAGTAGATGACAAACTAGATAAACAAAAAACAGTTTATAAGCTAGAGATACAAGCTAAAAACAAAGCGGGATACTCTAAAAAAGTCCCATTAAAAGTTAAAATCATAAAGCTTTATGATGATGCTTATACTACACAAAATAGCTCTATTGATGAAAATGATATAGATGATATAGCTAATATAGAGATAGATTTAGATCACTATAAGGCTGTTTCATACTCAATCTCTGGAAAATCAAATGAGATTTTCAGTGTAGATAAAGATGGTGAACTTAAAAATAAAAAAGAGTTTGATTATGAAAACAACAACTCTTATATAGTTGATGTAAGTGTAAAGATGGAACCAAAACTTAGCACATACTTTTTTGGTGCAAGATTAAGTTACTCATCTCATAATATAGATCCTCTAACTGAAAATCAAAATGATATATTTTCTAAAGTTTCTACACAAAACATGCTGTTTGATTTTAATATCATAGGTGGGCTAACATCTACAAACTGGCTCTACTTAACTCTTGGTATAGCTGCAAATTTTGAAGATTTTAGTGGTGATAATTTAAATATTATTCCACCGCAAGCGCAACCAGTACCAAATATTGGTGTTGGAGTAACACTTTTTGATATTGCCAATATCTATCTGGATGTTGAAGCAAAATATTACTTAAATTTTGGAATGTTTAATGATGGGATTGGTGATAATCAGTACTTTATGTACTCTGAAAAGAACTATGCTGCATCTACATCTATTGGCTATAGTTTTTCAGATTTTAGTTTAGGTGTTGCCCTTGAATATGCTAGTGTAACTTACCAAGGTTGGGAGGGTAGCAACAGTGGTAATCATGGTCAAAAAGCTTTAGATGAGTTACCAACTTTTAGACCTGGATTAAATTTTTATGGAACATATTGGTTTAAACACTAAAAAATTTAAATAATAAAAAAGGGATAAAATGTCTAAAAATAAAGTAGCGTTAATAACAGGTGCGAGTAGTGGGATAGGAAAAGAGTTGGCTGCCATACATGCTTCAAAAAAAGGTGACTTGGTGTTGGTTGCTAGGAGAGTTGAAGAGTTAAACAACTTAAAAAAGACACTTGAAGATAAGTATGGTGTTATAGTTGATGTGATAGAAAAAGATTTAAGTGTGGTAGGCGCAGCTAAAGAGGTTTATGATGAAGTAAAATCTAAAAACATAGAGATAGACTACTTGATCAATAATGCTGGTTTTGGACTACTTGGAGTGTTTCATGAACTACCATGGGAGACTCAAGCACAGATGATAAATCTTAACATGACAGCTTTAACACAACTTATGTATCTCTTTTTACCTGATTTTGTAGCACGCAACTCTGGCAAAATACTTAATAACACATCAACTGCTAGTTTTATGCCTGGACCATTACAAGCAGTTTATTATGCAAGTAAAAGTTATGCACAATCTTTAAGTAACGCAGTCGCACAAGAGCTTCATAAAACAAATGTAAGTGTAACTAACCTAATGCCAGGTGCTACACAAAGTGAATTTGGTAAAACATCTGGTATGGATAAAACATCACTATTTGACAAACCAGCTACTGCAAAACAAGTTGCATTAGCTGGCTATAACGGCATGATAAAAGGTAAATTAGATGTCATTGCAGGTGTCACTTTTGGGCAAAAAATTATGTTTTCACTTATGCCTTTAATCCCTAAAAAAATGCTTTTAAAAGAGATTTATAAACTTCAAAATGTTTAATAGTACTATTATTTTTAATTATACTAATACATTTAATTTATTTGATGTATAATACTTTTAAAAACAAAAGAGAGTAAAATATGTTTTCTAAAAAGTATAAAAATAAACTAGATTCTCTCAGTGCCAGTTTACAAAAACATATAGACAGATCAGAAACTACTTTATATGGTGACTCATCATATAAAGTAGTTTCTGCTGAAGATGCTTTAGAGTATCTGTTAAAACTAAAAGATGCAGAAAAAAAATACTATTCAGACTTTATAGATAATTTTCCAAGCCCTATCGCTATTTTAGATAAAGACCAAAGAGTTGTCTCCTACAATGGTAAACTTCCAAACTTTTTTAATATAACACAACAAGAACTAGCTCAAAAACCTATACTTTCATCTATAATAGATTATGATAAAAGTGGCTGTAAACTTTGTGAGTTTATAGATAAGGCAGCAAAAATAGATAAAGTGTCAACATTTTCAGCAAATGAAGTTTTTTATATATGCACTAAAGATGAAAAAAATATTCCAATGTTCGTTTTTGTTGTTCCAGTTTATGATACAAATGGGGAGCTTATACACTCTTATGTGATACTAAGAGATAGAAGGGGTGAGTTTAAAATAAGAGCACAATATATTAAAAATCAAGCTCAAGATATTTTAAAGATAATGAACGCTATATCTGATGGTGATATAAGTCAACAAATAGAGATAGATGATAGTAATGAGCTAAGCTATTTTCAAGAACCAATCAACAATATAATAAATCATTTTACTTCAATCATTACACAAATACAAAACTCTATATCAACAACAAAAGATTCAAATGAGCTTTCATCTTCACAAATCCAAGAGCTAGTTCACTGGAGCCAAAAGGAGTTTTTACCTACTCTTCAAAACCTATCAGACAACACATCTCAACTATCAGGCTCTATAGGTGAGATTGTTGCCATAATCAATCTTATAAAAGATATTGCAGAGCAAACTAATCTACTTGCTCTAAATGCAGCTATAGAAGCGGCTCGTGCAGGTGAGCATGGGCGTGGTTTTGCTGTTGTTGCAGATGAAGTTAGAAAACTAGCAGAGAGAAGTCAAAAAGCAACTACAGAGATAGAAGCTATAGTAAGTTCAGTTAAAGGTGATTCAGCTGTGATGGATGAATCAATAGAAAATTTTATAAAAAATTCTGATCAGATATCAGATATTACATCTAGTTTAGAAGATAATCTGGCAACTATCACTCAAGAGTTTGCACTCTTAGATGATAGTGCTAAAAAGTTTAAAATTTAAGCTTGAGCATAAAGCTCTTTTTCTCTAGCTATTAAGATATCTGCTAAGAAAAAGTACGCTTCTTTCCATGAGTCTAACACCTCATCATTTGCAGCCTCACCTAAAACATCTTTTATAGCTTTTAAGATACTTACACCAACCATTGGGTAATGTTCAGGTTTTACTTTTTTAAGAACATGAGTAGAAGCCATCTTTTCAACCGCTTTAGAAAGAACCTCTAAATTATCAATATTTGCTGCGTATGCAGATACTGCTGTTGCAAGTTTTTTATGTTGTTGTGGATCTCCATTTTCAAACAAAGGCTTAACTTCTGGGAAATCTGCAAACAGTATCTCGTACATTCTTGTTGTAATAGCCTCAGCATTTTGTGCAACAGCTGGAGCTGTTGCTTTTACTGTCTCTATAGTTTTAGGGGATAAACTCATTTAATAATTCCTTTAATAGTTAATTATTGTAATATAGCATATCAATATTAATAATATATAAAAATACTATATGATTATATAGTATTTTTTAATATATCTAATATATCTAATCTATTAGTAACTTCATAAGTTGCATTACTTTTATAATCTCTATAAATTCCAACTTGATTTTTATATCTAATACTTTTCCAATCCAGTCTATTTGGGGCAATAAAATCTTTTTTTGGATTATCAGATATATAGACAAAATTTGTTTCATCTTTAAAATGTTCCATTACAATTTTAAAGGGTTTCAACTCAGGTTTATTTGTATGTAAAAAATCAGTAAATATAGGAAAATTTATATATTGTTCCAATTGTAAAACTTTATATTTATTTTTTTGCATTAAATAATGTCCATCAGAAATCAATGCAGTTTTATAATTTTTTGAAAATTTTAACAACTCAATACTTTCTCTAGGGAGTACTATTTTAGGTTGATGAAATCTATATATTTCTATCAATTTTTGTAAAGAGGTATCAAGTTCAAATCTATTTATTAAATTATTAAACACTTTTCCACTTCCATTTTGATAAAAATCATTAAGCATAAAATCGTAATAACTACTATTATCTAAATACCTTGATATCTCTTTAAATCCACTTTTAACAAACTCTATTTCATCATAAAGTGTATCATCAAGATCAAATACAATTACCATTTATGATAACCTCTGCATCGTATCTAAGCATTATATTTCCATCTATCCAATTCTCATTATATTCTAAGTTCATATCTAGATAATCTTTTATTAGATACTCGGCAAAATTTGCTCCACTTAATGCACTTAATGGATAACCTCCACCAAATCTTGGATTTATCTCTATAAAAACAATTCTATTATCATCTGTTTTAAACAATTGTATTGTTATACAACCATAAGCACCATTTAGTTTTTTAGATAAATTTTTAATAGCCTCTATAATACTTTTATCTTTTACAGCTTTTGCTTTGCTAACCTCACCGGCTCTAACCTCTAATCTTTGTCTAGGAACTATAGAGATTACGTTATTATTTTTCTCGATAAATGTATCTACAGTATATTCATCACCTTTGATAAACTCCTGAAATATATAGTTTTTATCTTTTTTTACTAGTTCACAAGCAACTTCATAACTGTAAACCATCTGTGCTCCAATAGAGCAAGATGAATTATTTAGCTTTGCAAATACTGGATAATTACAAGTTTTTATATCATTTATATTTTTAGGAGTATCTGTATTATTATCAATAAAGAACTGTTCAGTTTTATCTTTTAAGTAAAATGTATCACATATATCTTTAGATGATATAGCTATAAATATACCATTATCTAAAAACTCTTTTTTAACTTTTGCCAAAATAGACAACTCTGTATCTATTGTAGGAATAACAATAGATATTTTATTAGTAATACAAAAATCTTTTAATATACCTAAATAACTTTCATCATTCACTCTAGGTACTTTTAAAAATCCATCAGAGATTTGACAGGCACTACTAAGATTTGGGTTCATATCTGTTGTAAAAACTTTACCATCTTTGTTAAATTGCTTAAGTGTATCTTGAAAGTTTCTAACTAAACTTACTCGTCGACCTGCACTTGTAATTAAAATATTATTTACCATATAGGCGGCTCCTTATACTATAAACTATCTACTAACATTTTTATTAACAATATCGCTTCTAGAGCCTATATCATCTATATTAAACTTAAACTTATAGTTTTTAAGCTCTTTTATATTCAAAAGTTTATCTGGATTAGCCTTTAACATATATTTTATAGCTTTAAAAGCTAAAGATTCAACCTCATCTATATCTTTGGGACTTACTTTTTTACCATGTTTTAGTTTGGTTTTTATCTCTTTCTCTTTTGCTTTTAAGGCCTTTAAAAAAGTTGTATTAGCTAAAGAGACTTTATATGTTTGTTTTGTTGAGATTCTTTGGACTATAAAAGAGCCACCTAGAGAGTTATCTAATGATAGAGTTTTATGGTTTATCCTTGCTCCACTCATTAAAGAGGAGGTATCAACTAAACATGGTGAGTTTTTTGCAACTACCCTTAAATCTGTTCTATCTATAACACCATCATCAAAAAGCTTTGGAAGTGTGTTTGAAAGCTCAACATAAGCTAAAACAAGCCCATCACATAGATGACCATGAGCTCTAAGCAATGTTTTAAAACTTAAGCTCTTAGCATATAGGTTATATCTACCCATAGCACTATCTGTATCTTTTACCATAAGTGGTTTAAGATTTTTAGCGTACTGCTCATAAAAAACATCATCTATATTTTTATGAACATTAGAACTAGCACTAAGTTCAACACCCATTACCAAGAGTAATAATATAATTTTTTTATAATATAGCATTAAATATATACCCTATTGCAACTATTCCAACAGCTACAATTCCAAAAAATGTTGCTATAAGTTTTATATGTAAAATCTTTTTTAGTATCATAGCTTCTGGAAGACTAAGAGCAGTTACTGCCATCATAAAAGATAGTGCAGTTCCTAAGAGCATCCCCTTACCAGTAAGCACTTCAACTAAAGGCATAACTCCAGCTGCATTTGAGTACATTGGTACACCCATGATAACTGCTACAAGTGGAGCAAATGGGTTTGATGCACCTGCGTAAGTTGTAATAAAATCTGCTGGGATATAACCATGTATCAGTGCGCCTATAGCCACACCTATTAAAACATAAAGATATATCTGTTTAAAGATATCTACAGTGTAATCATAAGCCTCTTTAGCTCTTTGTTTTACACTTAAGCTTATCTTTACCTCATCAAGCTCTCCATCCATAGGTTTAACATCCATTAAAACATATTTTTCCATATTGAGCTTACCAATAACAAAACCACCTACTATAGCTACAAGAAGTCCAAACCCTATATATATTAGAGTGACTTTCCAACCAAAAAGACCAAAAAGTAAGGCTATAGCTATCTCATTGTTCATAGGGGAACTTATAAGAAAAGAGAAGGTAACACCTATAGGGATTCTTGCTTGTATAAAACCTAAAAAAAGTGGTATTGCACTACAACTACAAAATGGAGTTATTATCCCAAATAAAGCAGCCAATACATTTCCATAAAGCTCAGACTTACCTTGAAGATGTGCTCTAACATACTCTGTATTAAAATGAGTTCTAAGATAAGATACTACAAAGATGATACTTAAAAGTAAAAACCAAATTTTTACAGTATCGTATATAAAAAAGTTAATCGCCTTATCAAGATGACCACTTAAACCTAAGATATCGTGAGTAAAATAATCTACAGTACTTTGCCACATAACTAGCCTTTAAAACTTATAAGTATTAAATATATTTTCAAGTTCATCATCACGAAGAACACCTATATGACGATAAACCTCTTTACCGTTTTGATCAAAAACAACTTGTGTTGGTATCATTCTTATTTTAAACTCATAAGCAGCTTGACGCTCTTTTTTTACATTTACAAACTCTATATTGTAAGCTTGATTTGTTTTTTTGATTTTGTAAAGTTTTCTACCCATAATCTGACAGCTTGAACATGAGTCTGAACCAAACTCAACAAAGTGAGGTTTACCCTTACCTATAGTCTCTTGAACAAACTTATAAGGTGTTGCTCTTAACATAGGCTCATCAGCCATAAGTGTTAAACTACTTAGTGTTATAAAAACTAATAATAAAAATTTCATAATATTCCTTTAACCCAAATTATGCAGTAGAAAACTCAAGAAAGCATCTATCATTGCACACAAGGCACATTCATAAAATCATTGACCTACCAATAAGGTAGGCGCAAAGATTTTCTAAACATCCCTTATGCACAAGCATAGACGCTACTTATTGTTCCCTACTGCATAATTTGGGTTTAAAATTGTAAAGATGCCTGATAAAAAAAGTACACACCAAAACCACCTAAAAGTAAAGCAAAAAACTTGTTTAGGTAGTTTGAGAAGATACTTAACATATTGTTAGATGTAATGCTAGAGGCAAAACCAACAGACACCCCAGCAGCTAAAAGAAGCAAGGAGTGTCCAAGTGCAAAAGTAAATATAAGTGCATAAGCGTAAACATAACCACTATTTGTTGCAAGTGTTATAATACTAACAAGTGGAGCAGATGCGCAAGGGGTACTTACTAAACCAAAGATTATACCTATAAGAAAACCACCAAATAATCTAAACTTTATAAGTTTTAATATAATGGCCGATTTATCTATCTCACCTAAAACTCCCCAAGCATAAAGAGCAATTAAGATACTTAAAGCACCTGCAACTATATATGCCCAAGCAGGAGCTATACTTAAAAAACCACCAAACTTTGCAACTACAAAACCTAAGATAGAGAAACTAAACATAACACCAAGTGCAAAAAGTGTTGCAAAGGCATAAGTATAGATAGTTTTCTCTCTACCCTCTAAGTCTTTATTTAAAGCTAATGATGCTCCAACTAAAAGTGGCACAGAGATTAAAGAACATGGAGCTATTGCAGTTAGAGTTCCTGCACCAAAAGCACCCAAAAAAGTTAATATAATCTCTTGCATCAAAAACTACTTCATAAACTCTAAAACATCATCAACACTTAGAACTTTTCCAGTGCTAACAACATTACCATCTATAACTAAGCCCGGTGTACTAACTACATTGTACTCCATAATTTTCATTATATCTTCAACCTTTTCAAGTTGAACAAACTTACCACTTTTAGCTATAGCCTCTTTAACAACTTTTTCTAGTGTTATACATTTTGAACAACCTGTTCCTAATACTTCTATTTTCATAAACATAACTCCTTTTTTATTATTGGTAAAAGATCATTTTCGAGTAGATTTAAAGTTTTTTCATACTCTGCATCCTCTTTACCACTTGGGTCTTCAAAACCAACATGTATAGTTTTTACAGCTTTAGGAAACATAGGACATGTCTCTTTGGCGTTATCACATACTGTTACCACTAAGTCGTAAGATGTGTTTATAACACTATCTATAAGCTTTGAGTGGTACTCCTCTTTCCATAAACCTTTTTTCTCTAAAAGTGCTTGAGCTTTAGGATTTACCTTACCACTAGCTTTTACACCAGAACTTTGAGCCTCAACACAATCACTCAATTTTGCATTAACTAAGGCCTCTGCCATAATTGAGCGACAACTATTTCCTGTACATAAAATCAATACATTTTTTTTCATATCTTACACCCCTCCTTTTGTGATGTTTTTATAAACTTTGGTAACTCAATATCAAGGTATTTAATCTCATCTAAAGCTTCAAGTCTAAACCTATCTAATGGTGAGCGAATAGAGTAATAAGCCCAAGTACCTTTTCTCTCAACCTTTAAAAACCCTGCATCTTTTAAGATTTTTAGATGTCTTGAAAGTCTTGATTGAATCATATCTAATGAGTTTTGAAGATCACACACACAACACTCACCATGCTGATCAATAAAACGTAAAAGCAAAACCCTTGTTTCATCATTTAAAGCTGAAACTGTTTTTAAAAATATTTCCATTTTTTAACTCCATAAACGAAGTATATCATAATAAAATTGAAACATCAAGATATATTGATATATTACTATTTTTTTAAAAACTTAAAAATCAATATCTTTTTTCATAAACTTCTCCATCTCGTCACTAGGCATAGGTTTAGCAAAATAGTAGCCTTGAATGTTTGAGCAATCATTTTCAAGTAAAAAATCAACCTGCTCTTTTGTCTCTACACCCTCAGCAATAACACTAAGATTTAAACTACTAGCAAGTGCGATAATAGCTTTTGAGATACCAATATCTTCATCTTTATAAGGCAGATCATCTACAAAAGATTTATCTATTTTTAGTTTATCTAGTGGTAAACGTTTTAGGTAAGATAAAGATGAATAGCCTGTTCCAAAGTCATCAATAGCAAGTTCAACACCCAAATCGCTAATCTTTTCAAGTAAAGCAATACTTTTTTCTGGGTTTAACATAATATTTGACTCCGTAACCTCAAGCTCTATCCACTGCGCTTTACATCCTGTTATTTTTAAAAGATTTTTAAAAGTAGATATAAAATCTTTTGTATGTAATAGTTTTAAAGTTAGGTTCAATGCTAAAACACCAGGCTTTAAACCTTGTTTAACCCAAGTGTTAAATTGATTCATAGCAGTTTTCATAACCCACAAATCTATAAGAACAATAAGACCATTCTCTTGTGCTATATCTAAAAATTTATAAGGAGGTATAAGCCCATCTTGTGGATGTTGCCATCTAATTAAAGCTTCCATCCCTGTTAACTTTTTCTTTTTTGCATCCACTTGTGGTTGATAATAAACCACAAACTCTTCATTATCTAGTGCAGTATATAATTTAGTTTCTATATCTATCTTTTCATTTGCAAGTTTAGTCATATCTGAAGCGTAAAACTGAAAATTCTTTCTACCATCATCTTTTGCTTTATACATAGCTGTATCAGCGTACATAAGGAGTTCATCAGAGTTAGTAGAATCATTAGGATATAAACTTATACCTATACTAGTTGATACATGAAGATTATTTGAGTCAATTAAAAAAGGTTCCGATATAGTAGTTATAATTTTTTTAGCCAAGGTGCTAGCATCTTCTGGCTTTTTTAATCCCTCCATCAAAATAGTAAACTCGTCTCCACCCAATCTTGCTAAAGTATCCATCTCTCTCATAGTATTCTTTAATCTAAAAGCTACCTCTTGTAGAACCTTATCTCCAACCTGATGGCCAAGGGAGTCGTTAATTTGTTTAAATCTATCTAAATCTATAAAAAAGATAGCAATACAATTTTTTTCCCTTTTTGCTTTGTATATAGCTTTTTTTAAGTTTTCTTGAAAAAATAATCTATTTGGCAAGGTTGTTAAATTATCGTGATGAGCTTGATAATCTAAAAGTTTTCTTTGTTCAACTAACTTTTGTTCGTTCTCTTTTCTTAGAGTTATATCTTTAGAAACTGTATGTAGTACAGCTTTACCATTTAATGTAATAGGCGTTAACATAACATCAACATAAACCTTATGTCCACTTTTATCTAAGTTTATCCACTCAAAGCTAGATGAACCATTTTTAAAAGCTAATTGGTTCATCTCAAAAGATTTATCAAAACTACTTTGCCCATCTGCTTGAAACTCTGGTGATAGTTCAGGTGGAGTTTTTGCTAAAAGTTCCTCTTTAGAATCATACTTCAATATATGCACAACTGCATCATTTACATCTATAATTTGATTTGTTTCAACATCTAAAAGGACAACTCCACTCTCCGTATTTTTAAAAACTAATTCATATAGCTCTTGCTGTTTCTCTAACTCACTTTTTGCATTAAAAAGGTTTGCATTGTTTTCCTCTAGTTCTGTTTCAGCTAAGCGTCTGTTCTCTTGTAACAAAAGTCCCCACCAAACCAAAACAGATATTAGAACACTAATGATTAAAACCAAGATTGTAAAACTATCCTCAAGCAGTTGAGCAAATTCTAAACCATAACTCTTAATCTTAGAATCATAAATCATCCAAGCACTTACAGATACTAAAAACATAACAAAAGATGTAATACTAAAAAAACCAAAAAACCTAATGGCAGTTGTTTTAGACATTTTATTTAAAAAAAGTGAGCTTATAAAACTAGCAGTTGTGTTTAGTAAACTTGCTTTTGTCTCTTTTTTACAAGCATCATGACATAAAGAGTCAAGTGAACAACAAAGAGAACATATATATATATCATGAAGTGGGCAAAAAGCCATATCCTCTTTTTCATATATGGTACCACAAGATTGACAAGTGTAGGTTTCAGTATATGCCACCATGATTTTGTTAACTCTAGCTATATAATACTTACCTTTTGTAAGATAAGCGATAAGAGGAGAAAGTGTTAGTGATAGAAATAAAGATAAAATTGCAGAATAACTTTGAGCATAATCACCCAAGAACCCCATAAAAGCTATGATAGATATAACTGAAGCTATACCCATACTTCCCATACCAACGGGATTTACATTATGCAGGTATGCTCTTTTAAACTCTATAATTTTTGGACTTAAACCAAAAGGTTTGTTGATCAGTAAATCAGCTGTTATTGCACCTATCCAAGCTATGGCAACATTTGAGTAAAGCCCTAGAACCTTTGATAAAGCATCAAAAAGACCAAATTCCATAAGTAAAAGGGCTATAGAGATGTTAAAAACCATCCAAACAACTCGCCCTGGATGAGAGTGTGTGATGCGTGAAAAAAAGTTTGACCAAGCTAGTGAGCCAGCGTATGAGTTTGTAACATTTATCTTGATTTGAGATACAATTACAAAAAGTGTAGCAACAAGCAAACTTGTGTGAGGGTTCTCAAATATATATGTGTAACCCATGTTATACATCTCTATAGGCGTTTTTGCTTCAACTACACTAAAACCTGCTGCAAGTACAATTGAGGCTAAAAATATCCCTCCCATCTGTTTTAAAAATCCAAGTATAATCCAACCAGGACCTGCTAACAATACACTAAACCACCATTTAAAAGCATTGTCTTTTTTTAATGGTGGCATAAAGCGTAAGTAATCAACTTGTTCACCAATCTGAGCTATTAAAGATAAAGAGATACCAAGAGCAAAACCAAAATAATAAAGATTAAAATCTGAGCCCTTAGATATAGCACCCTCAAGACTCATAAATGTCTCTATAGCACTTGGATCTTTAAGCACTATAGCTACAAATGGCATAAGCATAAGTAATATCCATATAGGTTGAGTATATAATTGAAGTTTATTTATAAAAGTTATACCATAAAAAGTGAGGGGTATTATGATTAAAGAACTAAATATATAACCTAAAAACAGAGGTAAACCAAAGTATAGTTCTAAAGCCTGAGCCAATATAGAAGCTTCCAAAGCAAAAAAGATAAAGCTAAAAGATGCATAAATAAGTGAAGTTATAGTTGAACCAACATACCCAAAACCTGCACTACGAGTTATAAGATCTATATCTATGTTGTACTTAGCAGCGTGGTAACTTATAGGTAAAGCAGTTAAAAAAATTATAACAGATGCAGTAAATATAGCCCAAAAAGCAGTTGTAAATCCAAAATCAATAGCAATAGAAGCACCAATAGCCTCTAATGCTAAAAATGAGATACTTCCCATAGCTGTATTTGCTATGAGTAGCTCAGAAAATTTACGAAATGATTTTGGAGTATATCTAAGTGAATAATCCTCTATAGTTTCATCTGCTACATAAGAGTTATACTCACGTCTTTTTTTACTTTGAGTTTTTATGTTTGACCCCACATATTAGTTTTATTATGTGTTATTATACTATATTATTTACCTTACAACTATAAAAATACTAAACTGAAAAATTAACATCAGTTATTAAAAATATAAAATCTATTTTAGTTGATAAAGAATTGTTATTTGTGATATGATAAGTATTAAAAACGGAAGTTCTTATTGAATAGCTCACAAAACTCTTTTTATAAAAAGCTTTTTTTTAATCTAAAAACTCCTCTTGTATTACTTAAAAATGGTGTTATTTTTGAATTTAATGAAAGTGCAGAAATGTTTTTTTGCATTAAAGAATTTAAAAACAAAGCCATACATAATACCCCTCTTTTGGATTATGCACTAGAAGAATTTTTTGAAGACGTAAGTGTTGATAAAGATATCTTTAGTGCTTATAAAATCTTAAAATCTCAAGCATACAACTACAAACTAGCTTATATAAAAAATGAAAAACTTTTAGACAATATAATTGAAAACTTTCCTGTGCCATTTTTTTATAAAGATGCTAATCTAAACTATCAAAGATACAATCAAGCTTTTTGCGATTTTGTAGGAAAAACAAAAGATGAACTTAATGGTAAAAGTGTTTTTGAGTTATGGGATGAAGACTTAGCAAATAAGTACAATGATGCAGACAAAAAAACCTTAGATGAAGTACATCAAATATATGATTCAAAGGTCAAAAATCATAAAAATTCTAAACTCCATAATGTTACTTTTTACAAAGATGCTTTATTTGACAATAAAGGCAAGTTTGATGGCATCATAGGTGTTATCTTAGATATTACTCAAAAAGTAGAGGCACTTGAGGAGTTAAACACTTTAAAAGGATTTTTAGAAAAAAGAGTTCAAAATGAGCTTTTAAAAAACACTTTGCAAGACAAACTTTTAAGAGACCAGTCTCGTCTTGCTCAAATGGGTGAGATACTAGATATTATTATACATCAGTGGAAACAACCTCTTAGTACTTTATCATCTCTAATTATAGGTTTAAGGTTTTCATTATTAGCAAATAATAGCTCAAATGAAGAGCTTGAAAAATCTTTTGATAAAATAGATTCTCTGATTGGCCATATAAACCAAACTAGTATAGATTTTAGAAAGTTTTTTGATATAAACACTAAAACTACAAGTGTTAAAAGTTCAAAACTTGTTGAAGATAGCCTAAAAATGCTAGATTTTTTCTCTTATAAATCTGATATCCAAATCAGTACAATGGTTTTAAGTGACAGTTATGTTGATGTGACTGAAAATCAATTTCACCATGTCATACTAAACCTAATAAAAAATACTCATGACGCTGCATCTAAAAAAGGTATTAAAAAACTTAAAATTCTTATCTCATGTGATACTGATGGAGATTATGAATGTATAAGTGTTGAAGATAATGCAGGTGGAATTGATGAAGATATTATAGACTCAATCTTTGAAGCATACTCGTCAACAAATACTAACTCATCTAATGCAGGCATAGGTTTATATATGTGCAAGAAGATAGTAGAGGAAAACTCTTCAGGTATTTTAAAAGTATCTAACACTAAGACAGGAGCAGTATTTAAAATATACCTAAAAAGGGTTGATCAAACTAAATAATATTATGTAAAATTTAAACAAAACAACAAATTTTCAAATTCTTTTTATAATCTCTTGACATTAAATAATTTAACGGCTATAATTCCCATCCACAAACAGAGATGTTTGTTTTTGTCTTGTTAGCTCAGCTGGTAGAGCACCTCACTTTTAATGAGGTGGCCGATGGTTCGAATCCATCACAGGACACCATTTAAAATTGTTGGCCCCATCATCTAATGGTTAGGATTCATGGTTTTCATCCATGCCATAGGAGTTCAAATCTCCTTGGGGTCACCATTTTCAAATACTTTTAATCCCCCTTGTTTCACAATATCTTAAAATTTACACATTCTTTAAACTGTAACTTCTATAAAAAAACTCTTTATATCTTTGCTAGTAAAATTAAAATTATTATATTATACTTTTACAAATTAACTTAGGAGTTATTATGAAAATATGGAAAGCCTTGTCACTGCTTGTGGTGATTATGCCACTGATAGTAGCTTGTAGCAGTGCAAAAGATGCCAAAAGTAAAGCAGATGAAGCTCATTTTGCTTGTAAAGTAGGTGGTGAAGTAGCGCCAAAATGGGTTTGTGGTAATACACCTTTTGAGGGTTCAATAACTGAAGTTGGTGTTGGTTCTTCACGTGCAGGTGCTATGGCAAATGGTAGAGAAAACTTATCTCAAATGATTACAGTGGTAATTAAGTCTAAAGTAAAAGAATTTTCAATGATGACAGGCACAGAACCTATAATAAAAGATGTTTTCAAGCAAAATAAAAAAGATGCTAAAGAGATTCTAAAAAGCGCTCTGCAAACAAACTCATGGAATTCTGAGAAAACAAAAGAAACTTATGTTCAAGTGGGTGTAGCAAAATCTTTGATTGATGATGTTGTAAAAAAATACTTTAAGCCCACTCCAAAAGCTACAACAAAGAAGAGTGATGCAGATTTATGGAAAGAATTTCAAGCTAAAAAAAGCAATGATGCTTTATCGAAAGCACTGAAATAAGACATTTCTAAAAATTACTTATATAATTTTAAAATTTGATATGGGAAATCTATTTCCCAATATCTTTTAAATTAACCTAAATTTCCTACCTAAAAAAACTTCATTAGAAAATTAAATTCATATCAAATCTTATTTACAACAAATTTAGCTAAAATAATAAAAAAATTAATGGTGTAGTATGAGTAACAATAAAGAAGCATTTGAAAATGCTGTAAGAACGATGATAAAAAGCGTTGGTGAAGATGTGGATCGTGAGGGTTTACTTAAAACTCCAGAACGTGTTTTTAAAGCTTATGAATATATGTATGGTGGTTATAAAAAAGACCCTAAAGAGATACTAAACTCTGCTTTGTTTGAGTCATCTAACAATGAGATGGTTCTGATCAAAGATATTGAACTTTATTCAACTTGCGAACACCATCTTTTACCTATAATAGGTCGTGCTCATGTTGCTTACATCCCAAATGGAAAAGTTGTAGGTCTTTCTAAAATACCTAGAGTTGTAGATGTTTTTTCAAGACGTATGCAAATCCAAGAGCAACTAACAGAACAAATATGTGACGCAATAAATGAAACCATCAAACCAAAGGGTGTAGCTGTGGTTATACAAGCTAGACATATGTGTATGGAGATGAGAGGAGTTGAGAAGATAAACTCTACTACAACATCAAGCGCACTTAGAGGACTTTTTCAAAAAGATGAAAAAACTAGAAGTGAGTTTTTTAACCTCATAAATGCACCAGTTGGTAATAGGTATTAAAGATTGCCATTTAAAAACTTAAAATCTAAAATTTCACATCAAGACTATAGCGATAAATTTGGCAATGTTGTCAAAATCTCTGCTAATGTAATTATTGCCAATTCTTTAGATGTTGGTATTGGAGATACTGTTGTTATAAAGTCTCTAAGTAGAGATATTGAAACACTTGGTATGGTTACTGAGGTTGAAGATGATAAGTTTTTTATAACACCTTTTAGTTTTGTTGAGGGTTTAAGAGCTAAAGATAGAGTTTACCAAAAAAGAGATGGGATGAAAATTCCTGTTAGTGATGGACTTTTAGGACGAGTAGTTGATCCATTTATGAACCCTATAGACAATAAAGGTCCAATTAAAACAAGTGGCTACGAAGATATAATTAAAAAACCTATGCAAGCTCTAAAAAGAGGAATGATAGATGAGCATTTCGAAGTTGGTGTAAAAAGTATAGATGCTCTTTTAACAACTGGTCGCGGACAAAAAGTTGGAATTTTTGCAGGTAGTGGAGTTGGTAAGTCAACCTTAATGGGGATGATAGTCAAAGGCTCATCTGCTACTATAAAAGTTGTTGCTTTAATTGGTGAGCGTGGTCGTGAAGTTCCTGAATTTATAGAGAAAAACTTAGGTGGAGATCTTACAAATACTGTTATAATTGTCGCAACAAGTGATGATAGTGCTTTAATGAGAAAGTATGGTGCATTTTCTGCGATGAGTGTTGCTGAGTATTTTAAGTCACGCGGGGATGATGTCCTTTTTATGATGGATTCTGTAACCCGTTTTGCTATGGCTCAAAGAGAGATTGGGCTTGCTCTTGGTGAACCTCCAACATCTAAGGGTTACCCACCATCATCATTAACCCTACTTCCACAACTTATGGAAAGAGCTGGTAAAGAGGAGGGAGTTGGAAGCATAACTGCCTTTTTTACTGTTTTAGTTGAGGGTGATGATATGAGTGATCCCATAGCTGATCAATCTCGATCTATTTTAGATGGTCATATAGTTTTATCAAGAGAGCTTACAGATTTTGGTATTTATCCACCTGTGCATATTTTAAATTCAGCTTCTAGGGTTATGAACGATATAATTACAAGCGAACATTTTGAATCGGCAAGAAAATTTAGAAAGTACTACACTTTGATCAAAGAAAATGAGATGTTAGTTAGAATAGGTGCATATGTAAAGGGTAGTGATAGTGAGCTAGATATAGCCTTAGATAAAAAAGATGCTATGCAAAACTTTTTATCTCAAGGTGCTAACTTCAAAGTTGGGTATAATGATGCTATTAATGAATTAAATGAGATAATGAGATGAGTTTTACACAAATTTTAAGAAGTGGGCATGAGTTTAGTAGTGATGAAGTCCTACTAGAGTTTAGATTTAAACTTCTTAACTCCATTATGATGGTTATAGTTATAGCTTCATTTACATTTGGAAGTTTACATTTTTTAAAAATAAATATTATTAGTGATTTTCATGCTTATGCTAACTATATCTTTTCTTTGTCAAGTATAATCTTTTTAACATGGTTAAGATACGATAAAGAGTCATATTCTGTCATAGTAGTAGCAATGATTTTAAGTGCCTTAATAACCTTCACATCTGCACTTATTACAGTTCCTCAAGATGAATTGAGAATAATGTGGTTTTATGTAACTATAGTGACTGCATTTTTTGCAGGTGGCATAATATATGGCTACGCTACTGCCATTGCATCTATACTAATCATTCTTATCTCTAATGCACTGTTTCCTTTAAACCTTAGTCCATTAGCTATAACTACATCTATATCTGGCATCATTATATTGACTTTAATTGTAAGTATATATGCAAAAAAAGTTATAGATATCGAAGAATCTCTCTCTATGTTAAATAAATCGCTAACACTAAAAGTTGAAGATGGAATATCTGAGCTAAGACATAAAGACGAGTTGATGTTACAACAAGCAAGGTTAGCACAAATGGGAGAGATGATTGCAATGATTGCTCATCAATGGAGACAACCATTAAGCTCTATTGGTGCTATATCTACAAATCTTAAATTATCTTTGATTTTAGGTGAAGAGATAAGCAATGAAACATTAAGTCGTGAATTGCAAAGCATAGATGAGAGGATAGAGCTTTTAAGTAAAACCATTGATGATTTTAGGAATTTTTATAAAACAGATAATAAAAAAGATTATTTTGATGTAAACTCAATGATTAACAAAACTATAGAAGTTTTAAAACCAGCACTTAAAAATGCAAATGTTACTTTAAAAACACATGCAGGTTTATTGGAAAAGATTAGTACTTATGAGAGTGAGATTATACAAGTTTTGATGAATATTATCAAAAATTCTATAGATGCACATAAAGAAAAAGATTCACAACTACCAAGAGAGATAGATGTATATTCTGTACTTAAAAACAATAAAATATTAATAGAAGTTTTAGATAATGCAGGTGGTATAAAAGAAAACATCTTATCAAACATTTTTGACCCTTATTTTTCAACAAAAACATCAAAAAATGGAACAGGTCTTGGACTATATATGTCAAGGATTATCATAAGTGAACACTG